>DATKON010000043.1:0-15460 GCA_035524575.1 Rhizomicrobium sp. | reverse complement strand
GGCCATCACGATGACGATCGCCGGCGCGGCACTCATCATAGGCCGCTTCGTGCCGCTGGCGCTCGCGCTGCTCGCGCCGCTGATCGTCAACATTCTTGCGGTCCATCTGTTTCTCTCACCGTCCGGCCTCCCTCACGCGGTGGCGTTTGTGGTTGCAGAGGCCTTCCTCGTCTGGGCCTACCGCGAAGCGTTCAGATCGATGCTCGGCGCGCGCAGCAAACCTGCTTTCGGCAAACAGGCACGCAATCGCCCAAGCAACGCCTAGGTGCCACTCCGCGCAGAGCACAAGCGCGGACAGAACATCCGCTCTGCGCTTGTCTCGGCTTTCTCACTTCTGAGGGATAACGGTATGTACGGAGCTCGCCCTTACGCGCCGCTCAAATTTCGCGCCATCAACGGATGCGCCATGGCCCACATCGATGAAGGCCAAGGTGATGCCATTGTATTCCAGCACGGGCAACCAACCTCGTCCTATGTGTGGCGCAATGTCATGCCGCATCTTGAGGGCATGGGCCGGCTTGTCGCCTGCGACTTGATCGGCATGGGAGATTCGCAAAAGCTCAGCGCATCGGGCCCAGGCAGCTACAGCTACGCGCGGCATCGGGAGCATCTGTTCGCGCTTTGGGATTCGCTCGCGCTTGGCAATCGGATTGTGCTCGTTCTTGATGATTGGGGTGCAATGCTCGGATTCGACTGGGCCCATCAAAACCCGCATCGCGTCGTGGGCATCGTTCACATGGAAGCCGTGGCGATTCCGATGCACTGGTCCGACATTCCCGAACAGGCGCAGCCATTCTTCCGCGCGCTGCGCTCCCCGGAAGGCGACCGCCTTGTCCTCGAAGACAACATATTCATCGAGTCTCGTTTGCCTGCAGCGATGCTGCGCAAATTATCGGATGAGGAGCTGGCTCACTATCGGGCGCCCTATCTCCTTCCGGGCGAGGATCGCCGTCCGACACTGTCTTGGCCACGAAGTCTGCCGCTCGACGGCGAGCCCTCCGAAATCGTGGAGATCATGAACCGGTACGGCCGCTGGCTCGACTCCAGAAACATACCCAAGCTCTTCGTCATCGGGGAGCCGGGAGCGCTCGTTCGCGGCCGTATACGCGAAGTCATGCGCCGCTGGCCAAACCAGACCGAAGTCGTGGTCAAGGGCCTCAAACTGCTTCAGGAAGACAGCCCCGCCGAGATTGGCCGGGAGATCAGAAACTTCGTCGAGCGAGTTCGGAATCCCGATTGACGGTTGCTTGGGGATTTAATAATTCGCCACTCGCGCCGTGCCGATGACTATCAGTTATCGACTGTCGACTAGGTCACATCAGCGTGGGGTGCCGATAGTTGGTAATTATCCCATTCGTCGAAGACCGCCACAATGCGCCGGAGTTAGCTCAAGCGACTTTCCGTCGTGCTCGCGCTTTATGTGAGACCTTTTTAGCCTTGGTAGCGATCGGTTTTGGTTTGGCCTTCTTGCCACTCGTTCCCGCGGATTTAAGAACGCCAACATAGCCCGATGCGATCACTGCGCTAGTTCTGTGCTTGGAATCCGCTTGCAGTTGCAGGATCAACCGTTTGGACAGCGGAGGCGGCAATTTCATCATTAGTCGCTACCTTTGTCGGAAGAATATATGTCGCTCACGAGGTGCGTTCCAGCCATTTTGGAGGATCTTCTAGTAAGACCGGCCGCGTTCCGGCCAAACGATATTCGACCACGTTTCCTCCGTCGGAACGAAGGTCCAAGGTCTTTTGCTCGATGTCGTTCCTATTAGCCAGTGACAGGACCAGCCCGAACGCGCCCTCCGGCAGTACCAGCTCCGTTGTCTGCGTTTCGCGATCCTTCCATAACCCGATGACTTGCCGGATCATTGTTCCCGGTGGTCTGGAACGCTTTATCAGGCCTAGACAGGTTAACGTCAGCACGGATGCGCCAGGATCATCGGCAAGAACCGTCGCGTATCTGGCGGACCAGCGCGATTCGAGTTGCGGGCCGTCCATGAGAAGAGCAATAACGACAGTAGGACCAACGGAAGCGATTATTGGCGATATTGGATGCTGGCGCGCCAAATCTTCGCACACCAGTGCCGCCAGAACCGCCTCGTGCTTGTTCACACCAAAAAAGATGGAGCGATCATGCACGTCGATTTGTTCCCACCAGATATGTGCAGGATCGAGCGCACTGCCGAGCTGGTACTGACGGATTTGACTCCCATCCAATCGCCAACGGTGATGCTTAGATTGGTTATACCGAGCAACAGTGCCTTGTCCATCCAGCCGAAAGACAATTGACTCGTTCCGACGCTCGTTTTCATCTGCCGCGATAGCGCCGCAAATTATATATTCTAATTTAGGAAAACGTCTTGCAAGAGCGTGAGCCAGATCAACAGCCATTCGCCGTGTAATTGCTGCCTCCGGCAGAACTATTGCGTGGACTTCCTGAACATCCCGCTCGGCAGAGTCAACCAAGCGTCCTATGAATTTGGCAAACTCCGGAGACGAAAGCGCGCGGTTGCCATTCCTGAGCCACCCCTGCTTGACGATGAAATATCCATCCACGCCTTTTTCCGGCTCGCGTGCACGTACAAAATCCGTCGCGTGTACAACATACGGAAATGGCACCAACAAGACGTTGAAAGAATGCCGAGGGTGTTCTGCTGGCGTCTTACTCCGTTTTTTGCCGGGCTGCCGCACCGCGTAGTTCGTATAGTCAACAAACTGCCAGTGAGCTTGAACCAATCCAAGGCTGGGAAGCAGTGCAAGATGGTGGGACAAAGACCGTAGTGTGCATCCAACGTCCGGCGTCATTGCCTTGGGAAGCACGCACGCAACATCTGATGGAACATTTAGCGTTAGGCTATTAGGTAACTGCAGGGCGAAAGGGAGCCCAGCATAGTATGCAACGAACTCCTGAAATACGGCGTTCGCAATCCCTGTATCCTGTCCTAGATAGCCGATGCCGACACACGTTTCGTCCGCTATCGCAAGCAGCTCAAACGCTGCCGTTTTCCAGGCGACACGTTACCATGGCCATTGCACACGAGCTCAGCTGACTTGCTAACGAGAGTTGACCAGAGCTTTTGCACTCGGCTGGAAACGGTCGCCTGTTCGGACCATTTTCGTCCTTCGTCCTGAGCCCGAGCCGCACGGTCAATTTTTGCCTTTCGCTCTTTCGAATTTCGACTAAACGCAAGGCCTGGTTCGGTGTAGAAGCCGGAAAGGTCGGCGAGCGTCGCACAGACAGCAAACACGTCGGGCGCCCACAAAGGGCACCGTTGCCATGATGGCTTTTTTGTGTCGGCGCGACTTCCGGCCGGCAGTAGCTGCGTTAAGACATCCCCAACAGTAAGATGCGTTCCTCTCATCCGGCCCCCGGTGCACCCTGAGACGAATCAGAAGGAACGTTATCACGCTCCTCCAGCTATAGGGCGCTCATTGAGCGCCAGCGAGGCCTTCTGGCGAACGGTGAGGCGCTCACCGACTACGGTGAGCATCTGGTGTTGTCCTTGCCGGTGCGCGCGCAATTTCGGGGAGGACGCGCGAGCGTCTATCGCCTCCCCGGAGATCCCGACAGCACACCGCGGATCGACATGGCTCTTATCAAAGCCGTCGCCCGCGCCTGTCGCTGGCGGCAGATGCTGCTTGACGGCGAGGTCACCTCAATCGAAGCGATCGCCAAGCGCTTCGGCCTCGACCGCGGCCATGTCGGCCTAACCCTCAAGCTCGCTTTCCTCAGCCCGGAGTTCATTCGCGCCATCGCACGCGGCGAACAACCGCCCGACCTTCGTCTCACCCATCTAATCGCGGCAGACATCCCGTTATCCTGGGAGCGGCAGCGCGAGATGTTTGGGTCTCCAACCTCGGCGTGATTCAGCCCGGCGCCGCGAGCCTGTAAGGCAGTCCGCTGCGCCAAAGGCCCTGCAAATTCTTTCCCTGTTATTGTCTGTTGTTTCCCTGTTATCGCGAAAATCTCCCCTGTTACGCCGAATTATTTTCCCTGTTATTTTTTGGATTCCGCGATCATTGGAAATCCATCTCAGCCAATAAAATAGCGGGTTTCAGAGCGTTTTGAGCGCCGAAAAGAGGACCTCCAAAACGTGATTCTTCCCTGTTTCTTCCCTGTTAAACAGGGAAAAGACCCCGCAGTCGGAGCAGAGTTCGTTGTCGGGCCCGCACCCAGAAAAACCCTTCCCTCCATTTCGGGCCTGAAGTGGAGGTCGCCCTTCTGGAGACGGAGACGGGCGCCCGAAATGCGCAAAATTCCCTGTTTTGGGAGTCAGCCGCGTGCTCCGGAGAACGTCCGAAGTCGCGAAATGTCGACGCAATGCGCCGAGTTCGCGGCGCGATCTGACGGTGTTCGGAGTGACAGAAGGGCGGTGGTACAGCTGGTCCGGGTCGAACGGACGACCTCCGGATCCACAATCCGGCGCTCTAACCAACTGAGCTACAGCTGCACACGTTCGGGCCCTTTCCGGCCCGGGCGGCGGAAACTATGGGCCCAGACCAGCAAAAGCAACCGGCAAAAGCAAGCGCGCGAGGCGGGTTCCCCTTGCGGCCCACCCGCCGGTATACGAAAACGCCGACGGCGGCCTCAGGGACAATAAGATAATGAGCGAGCTTGAGATCCTGCCCGGTTCGGCGCCCCTATCCCTCTGGCGGCGCATCGCGGCCGGCGGGGAAACGGTCAGGCTGGCCAAGGCTGCCTGGGACAACATTGCCCGCTCGCGCGGCCAGATCGAGCAGGCCCTCGCCTCGGGCCGGGCGATCTATGGCGTCAACACCGGCTTCGGCAAGCTGGCGCAGACCCGCATTCCGGACGCCGAGCTGGCGCTCCTGCAGCGAAACCTCGTGCTGTCGCACGCGGCCGGCGTCGGCGCGCCGCTCGGCGACGACATCGTCCGCCTGATCATCGCGCTCAAGGTGGCGAGTCTCGGCCGCGGCTATTCGGGCGTCAGGCCCCTCGTCGTCGAGACACTGCTTCAGCTTCTGAACCACGGCGTCCTGCCGGAAATCCCCTCGCAGGGATCGGTCGGCGCCTCGGGCGACCTCGCACCGCTCGCGCATCTGTCCGCCGTCCTGATCGGCGAAGGCCACGCGCGCTATCAGGGCGAGACGATGAGCGCGCGCGCCGCGCTCATCAAGGCCGGCATTCATCCGCTCGTGCTCGAAGCCAAGGAAGGACTTGCCCTGCTGAACGGCACGCAGGTCTCGACCGCGCTGGCGCTGATCAATCTCTTCGCGGCCGAAGCCAATCTCGAAGCGGCCTTCGTAGCCGGCGCGCTGTCGACCGACGCCGTCAAAGGCAGCGATACGCCGTTCGATCCACGTATCCATGCCGTGCGCGGCCAGAAGGGGCAGATCGCGGCCGCGGCCACGCTCGCCGCCCTGATGGCGAACAGCGATATCCGCAAATCGCATGTCGAATGTCAGCGCGTGCAGGACCCCTATTCCATCCGCTGCCAGCCACAGGTTTTGGGTCCCTGCCTCGACACGCTGAACTACGCAGCCGAGATCTTTGCGGTCGAAGCCAACGCCGCGACCGACAATCCTCTGGTGTTCGAGAACGGCGATGTGCTGTCGGGTGGCAATTTCCACGCCGAGCCGATCGGCATCGCGGCCGACGCGCTTGCGATCGCCGTTGCAGAAATGGGCGCGCTCGCCGAACGGCGGATCGCCCTTCTGATCGATTCCTCGCTGAGCGAGCTTCCGCCGTTCTTAACGGCGCATGGCGGCGTTAACTCCGGCTTCATGATTGCGCATGTGACGGCGGCCTCGCTCGCCTCGGAAAACAAGTCGCTGGCCCATCCGGCTTCCGTCGACTCGCTGCCGACCTCGGCCAATCAGGAAGATTTCGTCTCGATGGCGACCTTTGCGGCCCGCCGTCTCGGCCAGATGAACGCTAACACCCGGCATATCCTGGCGATCGAGCTCCTGGCCGCTGCAGAAGGCATCGAATTCCGCCGGCCTATGAAAAGCTCGGCCGCGCTGGAAGAGGCGCATGCCAAGCTGCGGGCGCGCGTCCCCCGCATCGCGGAAGACCGGTATTTCGCCCCGGCCATCGCGGCGGCAGCCGATCTCGTCGAGGCGCGCGCCTTCGAGGGCCTCGTTGCGGCCACGCTGAAGCTGCCCTCGTTGCGCTAAGCGTCGCAATCATGAACGCTTCGTAGCTCGAATTTAGAGAACGTTCACGACCCGGACCCTATAACCGCCAGGAGCGCCGATTGAGGGCTGGGCTGTCGGCGATCGCATACGATTCTGTCGGCCGGCAGGGTAAGCGCTTCGATGCTCTCCTATGCAATCAGACGCACGCTGCTGGCGGTGCCGACGTTGTTCGTCATCATCACGGCCGCGTTCTTCATGATGCGGATCGCGCCCGGCGGACCGTTCGACAGCCAGCGCCATCTTCCGCCCGAGATCGAGCGCAATATCGAATCCGCGTACGACCTCGACAAGCCGCTTTACGAACAATACCTGATGTATGTGGACCGCCTGGCGCACGGCGATCTCGGTCCCTCCTTCAAGACCCGCGACTTCACCGTCACGCAACTGATCGCCGACGGTTTGCCGGTGAGCCTGCGGCTTGGCCTGACCGCCATGATCGCAGCTGTACTGGCCGGCATACTGCTGGGGACCGTGGCGGCCCTCAACCAGAACGGCGTCGTCGATTATCTGACGATGTCGGCCGCCATGGTCGGCATCACCATCCCCACATTCGTCACGGCGCCCATCCTGACGCTGATCTTCGGCGTCTACGGCGTCAGATTCTTCGGCTACGACATTTCGCTGCCGGTGGGCGGCTGGAACAACGGCGCCGTCGCCAACATGATCCTGCCCGTGACCGTGCTGGCGCTGCCGCAGATCGCCGTCATCGCGCGGCTGTTGCGCGGCAGCATGGTGGAGGTGCTGCATTCGAATTACATCCGCACCGCACGCGCGAAGGGCCTGCCGAGCTACGTCATCGTCCTGCGGCATGCGCTGCAGTCTGCCGTGCTGCCGCTGATCAGCTATCTGGGGCCGGCGGTCGCGGGCCTTCTCACCGGCTCGCTCATCGTCGAGAACATCTTCGGCATTCCCGGCATCGGCCGCTATTTCGTCGACGGCGCGCTGAACCGCGATTACACGCTCGTACTCGGCGTCGTCATCTGCTACGCCGCCTTCGTCATTCTGTTCAATCTCGCCGCCGACATTCTCTACGCCGTGCTCGATCCGCGCGTGAGGTATGCGCGATGAACTTCATTCTGCCGCGCGACCAAGCCGAGATGATGGAGCGGGCCCTCGACTTCAAGGGCCGCAGCCTGTGGACCGATGCGCGCCGGCGGCTCCTGAAGAATCGCGCCGCCATGGCGAGCATCGTCATCCTGGCGGTGATCGCGCTGATGGCGGTCTTTGCCCCCAATCTGTCGCCTTACGCTTTCGACTACCAGGACTATTCGATCATATCCTGCGCGCCCGACTGGTGGCCGGACCGCACGGCGCCTTGCATCGCCGGCGGCGCCCACTGGTTCGGCACCGACAATCTCGGCCGTGATCTCTTCGTGCGCGTGCTTTACGGCGCGCGGGTATCACTGGCGGTGGGCCTCATTGCGACACTCGTAAGCCTCGTCGTCGGCGTCGCCTACGGCGCGATCGCGGGCTTCATCGGAGGCCGCCTCGACGAACTGATGATGCGCTTCGTGGACGTGCTCTATTCGCTGCCCTATATCTTCCTTGTCATCATCCTGATGGTGGTGTTCCACCGCAATTTCTTCCTGCTCTTCATCGCCATCGGCGCGGTAGAGTGGCTGACCATGGCACGCATCGTCCGCGGCCAGACGCTGTCGATCAAATACAAGGAATATATCGAGGCCGCCCGCGCCGCCGGCGTTACGCGCGCGGCCACGATCGTGCGCCACGTGATCCCCAATGTGCTTGGCCCGGTCGTTGTCTATGTGACGCTGACCGTTCCAGCCGTCATTCTCGCCGAGAGTTTCATCTCGTTTCTGGGCCTCGGCATCCAGGACCCGCTGACTTCATGGGGCGTGCTTATTTCCGACGGCTCAAAGCAGATCGAGACCGCGCCGTGGCTGCTGATCTTTCCTGCCACGTTCATGGGCGTCACGCTGTTCTGCTTCAACTTCATCGGTGACGGATTGCGCGACGCGCTCGATCCGAAGGATCGGTGAAGATGACGGGCTCGATCCTGCAAATCCGCAATCTCGATGTGCGCTTCTCGACGCCCGACGGCGAAGTGTACGCGGTCAAGCGCGCCAATATCGACATCGACGAAGGCGAATGCCTCGGCGTCGTGGGCGAATCCGGATCCGGCAAAAGCCAGCTGTTTCTCGGCGCGCTGGGCCTTCTCGCCAACAACGGCCGCGCCGCGGGCAGCGTCAAATTCCGCGGCGAAGAGCTTCTGGGGCTGCCGCCTTCCGAGATCAACAAAGTTAGAGGATCCAGGATCACGATGATCTTCCAGGATCCGCTGACTTCGCTGACGCCGCATTTGACCATCGGCGCGCAGATCATCGAAGCGCTTCGCGTCCATCAGCATCTTCCCCATGCGGAAGCGCTCCGCCGCAGCCTCGAGATCCTCGATCTCGTTCGCATCCCCGAAGCGCGCGAGCGCATGTCGCAATATCCGCACGAGCTTTCCGGCGGCATGCGCCAGCGCGTGATGATCGCCATGGCGACGGCCTGCGGGCCCGATCTTCTGATCGCCGACGAGCCGACGACGGCGCTCGACGTGACCGTGCAGGCGCAGATCCTCGACATCATGCGCGACCTGAAGAAGGAACTCAAAACCGCGATCGCCATGGTCTCGCACGACATGGGCGTCATCGCGGGCATCGCCGACAATGTCGCCGTGATGCGCGAAGGCGAGATCGTCGAAACCGGCTCGGTCGACGACGTCTTCTATCGCTGCAAGCATCCCTATACGCGCACGCTGCTCGACTCCATCCCGCGCGTCGATCATCCTCCACCGCCCATTCCGGCAGAGGAAGCGACGAACGCCGAGCTCCTCAAGGTGGAAAACCTCCGCGTCTACTTCCCCGTCAAGACGCGCGGTTTCCCGTTCCGCACGATCCGTCAGCTCCGTGCCGTCGACGATGTCAGCTTCACGCTGCGCCAGGGCGAGACGCTGGGCGTGGTGGGCGAATCCGGCTGCGGGAAATCGACGCTGGCGCGTGCCGTCCTGAGGCTCGCCGCGCCGACGAACGGCGTCGTCGCCTGGTTCGGACGCGATCTCGCCGGCCTCGACGAGCGCGACATCCGTCCCCTGCGCAAGGAATTCCAGATCGTCTTCCAGGACCCGCTGGCGAGCCTTGATCCGCGCATGACCATCGGCCAGTCGATCGCCGAGCCGTTGCGATCGCTGAAGCCCGAGATGACGCGCGAGGAGATCACGCGCGACGTCCGCAACATGATGGTCCGTGTCGGGCTCGATCCGGCCTGGATCAACCGTTATCCGCACGAGATCTCGGGCGGCCAGAACCAGCGCGTCGGCATTGCCCGCGCGATGATCATCAAGCCCAAGCTTCTGATCTGCGACGAGGCCGTCAGTGCGCTGGACGTCTCGATCCAGTCGCAGATCGTGGATCTGATCCGCGCGCTGCAGACCGAGTTCGGCCTGTCGCTGATCTTCATCAGCCACGACCTTTCGGTGGTGCGCCAGGTCTCGCACCGCGTGATGGTGCTCTATCTCGGCCGCATCGTGGAATTCGCCGATCGCGACGCGATCTACAGCGACGCACGCCATCCCTATACACGCGCGCTCATTCAGGCGATTCCGGTGCCCGATCCGCAGGCCGAACGGGCCAAGAAACGCATTCCGCTTCCCGTCGAGCTGCCCTCGCCGCTCGACAGCCGCGCGCCGCTGTCGTTCCTCAAATCACGGATGATCGACGATCCCGACGCCGAGCAATATCGTCCGCAGCTCATCGAGGTCGCGCCCGGCCATCTCGTCGCCGAGCACGACGCGGCGTAGCGCCTATTTCACGCGTTCGACCTTGTAGGTCCGGCTGCTGTCGTTGATCGTCAGATTGTAGCTGCCGATCAGGCCGCGTGAGATCGTGACCCTGTTGTCCTTGGCCGGCTTGTGGAACATCGCCTTCATGCCGCTGTCGCCCTCGATCTGACGCCACACCTGCCCGTTGTCGAGGAAGACGATGAACTTGCCGAACGGGTTGAAGGCGTATTCGCTGACTCCGGCCGTGATGCTGTTGATCTCCTGCTCAGCAGTCTCGGCCTGCTGCCGGGCGGCCTGCGTATTTTCGGCGCCGAACTGCTGCGCCGTCTTCTGCTGCTCGGGTGCGGAATTGAAGAGGCCTGAAAGGTCGAAGCCGAACCAGGACTTTTCCTCTTCCTTGGTCGGCGGATGGGTCACTTCCTGGGGCTCGGGCGGACGCGCCAGCGCGGCCTGCGCGGGCCGGACAAGCGCGTCGTAGCAGGCAAGCCGGGACTTGTCGTCGGGAATGCCGGCGCATTTTGAAAGGCCGTTCAGCACGTCGTCGCGCGGGCTGGCCGCCGCCGTCCCGAACTGAAACGCGACCGCGGCGCCGAGCGCGGCCGCGAACATCATCCGCTTCATGTTTCGTTCAACCCCTGTCGCCAACCTGGCCGCAATGATAGGGCACCGCGCAGCCGTGCGCGAGAGTGTTACTTGCGTCTTGCCGTCTTTGCCTGCCGGAAGGAGTGATTAACGCAGGAACCGGCGGTTTCACGCTTCGTTTAGCGGCCGCATGGCTAAATGGCGCCCTCGCGAAGGGTGCGCGCCCTGGTCCGGCGCAGCATGGGCATGGGATTGATGGACGGGAACGGAAGCAGCCGATTCAGCCGTCGCGCCGTGATCGGCGCGGGCGGTGCGGCCGTCGTCTTCGGCGGCGCCTATTCCGCGCTCCGGGGGGCGTCGCAGCGGCGCATCGTCTCCTCGAGCGACAACAAGACGTTCAATCGCGGCAACGGCGCCGAGCCCGACACGCTCGATCCGCATTACGCGTCCACGCTGACCGAAGACAACATCATCGGCGACATGTTTCTGGGGCTGACGACCGAGGACGCGCTCGGCACGCCGGTCCCGGGCGCCGCCACCGGTTACACGGTCTCCAACGGCGGCCTCGTCTACACCTTCACCCTGCGCGACCATACCTGGTCCGACGGCGTGCCGGTGACAGCGCAGGACTTCGTCTATTCCTATCGCCGCGTTCTCGGCCCCAAGACCATCGCGCAATACGCGGTGCTGCTCTATCCGATCAAGAACGCGCGCGCCGTGAACATCGGCAAGCTCCCGCCGGAAGCGCTCGGCGTCAGGGCGATCGACGACAGGACACTGGAAGTCGAATTCGCGGTTCAGGCGCCTTACGCCCGCCAGTTCTTCATGTATTTCCCGCTGTTCGCGGTGCCGCGGCACGTCGTCGAACGTCACGGCGACGAATGGCTGAGGCCGCAGAACATCGTGACCAACGGCGCCTATATCCTGAAGGAATGGGTGCCCAACGACCACATCCTCCTCGTCAAGAATCCGCGCTTCTATGATGCCGACAACGTCTCGATCGAACGCGTCTTCTACTATCCGACGTCGGACTATTCCGCGGCGTTGAAACGCTTCCGCGCCGGCGAGATCGACATCCAGAACGGCGTGCCGTCCGAGGAGATCGACTGGCTCAAATACAACATGCCGCGCGCCCTCAGATCCTCGCCGTTCATGTCGATCCGTTATCTGACGTTCAACACGCGCGTAAAGCCGTTCGACGACCTCAGAGTCCGCACGGCGCTGTCGCTCGCGATCGACCGCGAAGTGGTCGCGGGCCGCGTGATGCGCGGTGGCGAAAGACCGGCCTACGCCTTCGTGCCGCCGCATATGCCGGGCTATCCCGGCCGCGCCGAGCTGCGCTTCCGCAGCATGCCGATGGCGGCGCGCGTCCAGAAGGCGCGGGCTCTTCTGCACGAAGCGGGCTTCGGGCCGAAGAACCCCCTCACTTTCGACTACAATGTCTACGACACCAGCGATGCCCGGCTTGTCTCGGTGGCGCTGCAGGCGATGTGGCATTCGATCGGCGCCGAGGCCAACATCATCCCCACCGACAAGAAGAATCACTACAACCTTCTTTTCAAGCACGCCTATTCCGTCGCCTGGGCTGGCTACGTCGCCGACTATCTCGACGCCAAGGACTTCCTGTACCAGTGGCTCGCCGGCAGGAACTACATGAACTACGGCGGCTACAACAATCCGCGCTTCGACGCGCTTCTGGCGCAGTCCGACACCGCGCAGGATCCCAAAGTCCGTGCCGCGCTCCTCGAACAGGCCGAGCAGCTCCTGCTCGACGACATGATCGTCGCGCCGCTGTTCAACGACGTGTCGCGCAATCTCGTCTCGCCGGCCGTCGAAGGATGGTTCGGCAACGATATCGACATCAATCGCACACGTTATTTGAAGCTTGACCGCCGCCGCGCCGAGGTCTGATCGTGATACGTGCAGATTCGCGGGGGCAATCGGGCATGACGGGTCGGGGGCTTGCGGGCGCGCTCATCCTGCTTCTCGCGGCATGTTCGCCCCAGACGCCGCATCACGGCATGACGCTCAACCGCGGCAATATCGGCGAGCCCAAGAGCCTTGATCCCGACTACATCGATCTTCAGCTCGAGGGCAACATCGTCGGCGACCTCCTCGTCGGCCTCGTGACGGAAGACAGGGCCGGCAATCCCATTCCTGGCGCCGCCACCGGCTGGAAGACATCCGCGGACGGCAAGACCTGGACGTTCCATATCCGCCACCATGTCTGGTCCGACGGCGTCGCCGTGAGCTCGCACGATTTCGCCTTCGCGTGGCGGCGCATCCTCGATCCGAAGACGGCCGCCGGCTACGGCTACAATCTCTGGGTCTTCAAGAATGCGCAGAAGATCACCGAGGGACGGCTGCCGCCGTCGGCGCTCGGCGTCGAAACGCCCGACGACAGCACGCTTGTCCTTCATCTCGAACATCCCGCCCCTTATCTGCCGCAGCTTCTGATGCATGAGACGACCTATCCGCTTCCCGAGCATGTCGTGCGCAAATACGGCAGGGCCTGGTCGACGGCGGCGCATTACGTCTCGAACGGTCCCTACACGCTCAAGGAATGGGCTCCCGGCGACCACATCACGCTCGTCAAGAACGCGCGCTTCTACGACGCGAAGGACGTTCAGATCGAGACGCTCAACTATTACCCGACGCTCGACAGCGACGCGGCGCTCCGGCGCCTCAGGGGCGGCGAGCTCGACACGCAGAATCCGCTCCCCGCGCTCCAGATCGACTGGCTTCGCGCGCATATGGCCGATGCGTTGCAGATGCATCCCTTCCTCGGCGTCGCCTATATCCAGGCCAATCTCGCGCGGCCGCCGCTGGGCGACGTGCGCATCCGCAAGGCGATCTCTCTCGCCATCGATCGCGAGGCCATCGTCGACAAGGTCTACCGCCTCGGCGAGACGCCCGCTTACGGCATGATCCCGAAAGGCGTCGCGGGCTATCCGTGGAGCCCGGCGCTCGATTTCGCGAACGAGCGCTACGACGCGCGCGTGGCTGCTGCGCAAAGCCTGATGCAGGCGGCGGGCTACGGGCCGCAGAAGCGGCTCGCGCTCACCTTCGAAACCATCGCCGATCCCGACTCCAAGCGCTTCGCCGCCGCCATCCAGTCCATGCTGAAGGCGATCTATATCGATCTCGACATCGTCTCGACCGACATCCAGATCCATTTCGCCAACCTGCAGCAGCACAATTTCGATCTCGCGGGCTCGTCGTGGGTCGCCGATTTCAATGACGCCTCGAGCTTCCTCGATGTCCTGCGCTGGGACAGCGGCAACAATTACGGCGGCTATCGCAATCCCGCTTATGACGCGCTGCTCGACGAAGCGCAGGAGCAGACCGACGAACAGAAACGCGGCGCCATGCTGCGCGCGGCCGAGCAGATCGCGATGAACGATCATGCCTGGATTCCCGTCCGCTTCATGGTGACCCGCGATCTCGTTCAACCTTATGTGAAGGGCTGGGTCCCCAATGTGCGCAACGTCAACCGTTCGCGCTGGCTCAGCGTCGGCAAGCGGCCGGAGCCCCTCTAAAAGCCCGGAAAACCAGCAAAAAAGCCCGGCCGCCACAAGGGCCGCCGGGCGGAACGTCGTATCGAATAAGGCGATCTTGGCGCCTGGGTGAACGCCCGATGAATGGGCATCTCAGAACGCGTTCACGGCACTCCTCCCATAGTCCATCACGAAAAGCCGGATGACCGGCGCGTTGGACAACAGGAGTGCATCATGAGTCTCAAGCAGAAACTTCTCATCGCGGTGATGGGCGCAGGTCTTGCGCTGGCAGGCGCGGGCGCGGCGTCCGCCGGCACGTGGCAGAACGATCATCCCCGCCGCGTCGAGGTGAACCACCGTCTTGCGAAGCAGGACATGCGCATCGACAAAAATCTGCGCGAGGGCAAGATCAGCCCGCGCGAGGCCATGCGGCTTCATCGCCAGGACCACATGATCCGCCGCGAAGAGCGCCGCGAAGCGGCCTTCAAACATGGTCACATCACCCGCCTCCAGCAGGCGCGCCTGAACCATCAGGAAAACCGCGTGGGCGGCAAGATCTATCGCGACGCGCATTGACGCGAATGCGATAGCCGGCGCTCGGGTCAGCGCCGGCGTGAAGGGCCCGGGGCGCGTTCTCCCGGGCCTTTTGCGCTATTCGCTCACAAGATACTCAGCGTCTTCACCACGAGATCGAATCCGCCGCACAGCTTGGTCAGGATCACGACGAGGCCGAGTGCGGTGACAAGCATGTGCGCGTCGGCCTTGCGCTCGGCCCGCGCCTGGCCGAGCCGCGTCCGCGCATTGAGCGCTTCGAACCGCGGAAGATCCGCGCGCACATGCACGCCGATATCCTTGTCCTCGTCCTGCACGAGACGAAAGACGCGGTCTTCCTGTTCGCGCAACAGCCGCTCGGCTTCGCGCAGGGTCTCGCTGTCGCCCAGAAAAACATCGAGGAGAGACATTTCGTTGCTCACTATTCGCGGTTTGCAATCTGCTTCTGATCCTCCACCCACGCCTCGAGCGCTTTCAGCTGTTCGGCGGTGGCGTGGTACTGGGCGTCGTGCTCGGCGGACAATGCGGCGACTTCAGACAGCGCAATGCCGGAGGCGGCGCCATCAGATTCGCCGGCGGTTCCGGGAAGGGATGCGGGATCGGTGCCGGCGGCGGCAGCGTCGAACAGGCGGACAAAACCATTAGGCACGACGCAAGCATGATCGGCTTCAGGGGAAACATAGATGGGGACCCTTTCGAGGATGGTGCGGGTGACGGTGCGGACTCTTTCCTGCGCGCCCGCATTGGCGAGTGCGATGTTCAGCGTGACGGCGTCCTGCCGCTTCTGCACATCGGCGGCGGTTTCCGCGGCGCGGGTGATCGCCTTCTGTTGTGCGAGTTTGAGATCGGCAATCGTGCCTTCATCCCAGTGACGCGCCGCCCACACGCCGCC
>DATKON010000042.1:0-20661 GCA_035524575.1 Rhizomicrobium sp. | reverse complement strand
CGAGAACACAAGTATGTCGAAATAGGAAGTATGGTTCGACACCATCAGCACGCCCTGGCCTTGGACCGGCTTTCCGATCGTCGTCACGCGAATGCCGAAGAGGCGGCAGAGGAATTTGTGATAGCGGTGCGGAAATGTCTTCCGGCGCTTCAGATTGAATTTGAGCGCAGACGCCTGCCACGGAATTCCGATCATCGTGCAGACGAGGAACGTGAACAGGAGACTTGCGGCGCGGACCGAGGGCATGCTCAGCGATCGGACCGTTTGGCGCCCTTGGGCACGGCGTACAGCTCAAGTCGATGGTCGACCAGCTCGAAGCCAAGCTCTTCCGCCACGCGGCGCTGCAGCTTTTCGATCTCTTCATTGCGAAACTCGACGACCTTGCCCGACTGCACGTCGATCAGATGATCGTGATGCGAATCCGGCACTTCCTCGTAACGCGAGCGCCCGTCGCGGAAGAAATCGTGCCGCTCGAGAATCCCCGCGTCTTCGAAAAGCCGGACCGTGCGGTAGACGGTCGCAATCGAGATGTGCGGATCGATGGCGGACGCGCGGCGATGGAGTTCGTCGGCGTCGGGATGATCGGTGGAATCTGACAAGACGCGCGCTATGACGCGGCGCTGATCAGTCATCCGCAACCCCTTCTGCACGCACAAAGCTTCGATCCGGGACAACGGATCTTCCTTTCCGTCAGATTGACCGTTCGGTCGAGGCGACATTACGCGAGTTTAGCGCCATTTCCCACAAACGGCAGCCGCGCTTTCATCAGGAGTGCGTCGCCACCGCCCTCTCCTGCATAGTAACCCTTTCGGCGACCGGCAACCGCGAAGGCCAGGCATTCGTATAGCCGTCGCGCCGCCGTGTTGGCTTCGTCGACCTCCAGGAAAAAGGTTGTTGCGCCAAGTGCGCTCGCGCGTATTGCGGCGTCGGCCAAGAGCCGTCTTGCCACCCCGCTCCGCCGGTAGCCCGATAACACGCCAATGGACAGGATCTCGGCTTCGCCCGCGGCGGCCCGGGCCAGCACATAACCCAATGGCGTCTCATGGGCTTCGGCGACGACCGCAAATCCGCCCCGGTCCTCCAGGACCTGACGGAAGAATGCCTCGTCCCACGGCTTCCGCATGGTCTGGGCGTGCAGATTTGCCAATAGTGGAGCATCTGCGAGCATGGCGGGCCGGAGCCGGATTGCCTTGGCGGCAAGCTTGGCGTCGGGGGCTCGCAGGTAGAGGGGACGGGCGGCGTCGGTGGGAGCGGGGACGGCCTCGGCGAGCTTGGCGACCCACAAGGCGTCGGGCTGACGGACCTTTGTCTCAGTGGACGCCACCCCGTGTGATGCCAGCCAGGATGCGGCATCGGGGGCAGCCGTCCCCGCGACAGCAACCTGCTCGGCACCAACCTTGGCCAGGATCGCCTCGAGCATCGCGTCTGTGGGCAGGACCCGGGCCGGAAGAACTGCCTCGCGAGCGTGATAGAGGGCCCCATAAACATCGCCCCGCTTGGCCTCGTGGACGACCGCGACCACGGAAATTCCGGCTTGGGCCCGGGCCGCCGCCGCCATGGCTTCGAGCGTTGTCACTCCGATCAGCGGCCGTCCCAGCGCAACCCTTAGACCCCGCATGAAGGCGAGACCGACCCGTTGGCCGGTGAACGTGCCGGGGCCGGTCGTCACGGCGAGGCGTTCGACGTCGGAGAACGCGAGGCGTGCGTCCGCCATAGACCTTTCGACCATGGGCGCGAGTTCCTCGGCATGGCCGCGGGGCATCGCGACCCAGCGATGGGCGAGAGCCTTGCCCGTGTCCGTGATCGCCACGGAGCAGGCGCCAAGCGCCGTATCGACGGCTAGAATCTTCATAGGCCGCTTCTAGCGGCTGGGACGCGCCCACTCAAAGAATCTTGCACGCCTCGTCGAACGAAAGCCGCGGACTGCGCGGGAAGATGCCGGACGGATCGCCGTAGCCGAGGCTGCAGAGGAAGTTCGACTTGATGCGGCCGTCGGGGAAAAACTCCTTGTCGACGCCGGCATTGTCGAAGCCCGACATCGGCCCGCAATCGAGACCGACTGCGCGTGCCGCGATAATGAAATAGGCGCCCTGCAACGATCCATTGCGGAAGGCATGGACCTGTGCGGCCGCGGGGTCCTTGAACCAGTTCTTGGCATCCGGTGCGTGTGGAAAGAGCTTCGGCAGCGTCTCGGGGAAATCGAGGTCGTAGCCGATGATTGCCGTCACGGGCGCCGACATGGTCTTTGCGCGATTGCCTTCGGACAGATGCGGCTTGAGGCGTTCCTTCGCCTCATTCGTGGTGAGGAAGACAATGCGTGCGGGGCTCTGGTTTGCGCTCGTCGGACCCCAGCGCATGAGATCGTAAATGGCCATCAGCAGCGCCGTCGAAACGGGCTTGTCCTGCCATTTGTTCTGGGTGCGCGCTTTGCGGAAGATGACGTCGAGGGCGTCGTCGTTGACGGCGTGCGACATGGCGAACTCCTGAACAGCGATTCGCTAGAGTTAAGACAAATCGCGCCGGGAGCAAATCGCCGAGGTTAAACTGCCTCGACCGCGTTCACCTCGGGAATGAAGTGGCGCAGCATGTTTTCGATGCCGTTCTTGAGAGTCATGGTCGAGGAGGGGCAGCCGGCGCAGGAGCCGCGCAGCTCGAGAAACACCGTGCCCGCCGATCCATCGAAGCCCTTGAAGATGATGTCGCCCCCGTCGCCTGCTACCGCGGGACGCACGCGCGTTTCGATCAATTCCTTAATCTGGCCGACGATCTCTGCATCCGCGTCGGAATAACCCTGCTGGAGAGCCGGCTCTTCCGCCGATATGCCGGTCATCAGCGGAACGCCGCGCGTAAAATGCTCCATGATGGCTCCGAGGATGGCCGGCTTCAGGTGCCGCCAATCGCCGTCCGTCTTGGTTACGGAGACGAAATCCGCACCGAAGAACACGCGGCCCACTTCCGGAATCCGGAACAGCGCCTCGGCGAGCGGCGAGCGCTGCGCCGATTCGCGATCCGGGAAATCAGCCACTGCGCCCGCGCCCATCACATCGCGTCCGGGGATGAACTTCAGCGTCGCTGGGTTTGGAGTGGATTCGGTCTGGATGAACATTGGCGGCTAACTTTCATGAAACTCGGTATTCTGGACCGGTTGGACGGTACATGGACCCATGGGCCGGCGCGATCAAGACGTTTCCCCCGTGAAGCAGGGACTTGCGTGGCCCGCGCGCCGCGCGAAGGCTCAAAAATCGGAAATGATGCCGTTCTTTTCCCAGTCGCCATAACGGGTTGGCTCGGGGCCTTTCTGCCCACCCAGTTCCGGGGGCAGCGGCGTTGCAGCCTGCTCTTTTGACCGTCTTTCGGCAGCCTCGGCCTTGGCCCTTTCACCCGCCTCGCGGATGCGCCGGGCGATCTCTTCCGGGGATAAAGTTTTCGAAATGTCCGCCATTGCCGCTTTCGCCGTGAGCAACCCAAGCTTACATCACGCTCGGCCGCACGTCGGCCCGTTTTCCTAAGGTGTGTCGATGGCCAATCTTATCAAGACCGGCTTTCTCATGGCGGCGATGACGGGACTGTTTCTCGTCGTCGGGTTCCTCGTCGGAGGACAGATGGGCATGGTTATCGCGTTCCTGTTCGCCGCAGGGGCGAACCTGTTCGCCTATTGGAATTCCGACAAAATGGTCTTGTCGATGTACGGCGCGCGCGAGCAGAACGAGACGACGGCACCGGAGCTTGTCCATCTCGTCCGTCAGCTGGCGACGCGCGCGGGACTCCCCATGCCGAAGGTCTTTATCGTCGATAACCCGCAGCCCAACGCCTTTGCGACCGGCCGTAGCCCCGAACATGCGGCGGTCTGCGTGACAACGGGTTTGCTAAATCGTGTCGACAATGAGGAGCTCGCCGGCGTTCTCGCGCACGAGCTTAGCCATGTGCGCAATCGCGACACGTTGACCATGACATTGACCGCGACCGTCGCCGGCGCCGTGTCGATGCTTGCGAACTTCGCTTTTTTCTTTGGCGGCTACGGCCGCAACCGCAATCCGTTCGGTCTTATCGGCATGCTGATAGTGACGCTGTTGGCGCCGATCGCAGCCATGCTGGTGCAGATGGCAATCAGCCGCACGCGCGAATTCGAAGCCGACCGCATGGGCGCGGAGATTTCCGGACGGCCATTGTGGCTTGCCTCGGCCCTGAAGCATATCGAGTCCGGCGTTGCGAAGATCGACAATCCCGCGGCTGATGCGAATCCCGCGACAGCGCACATGTTCATCATCAATCCGCTGCATGGCGGCTTATCAGGCTTGTTCGCAAGTCATCCTTCGACCGAAGAACGCATTGCGCGCCTGCAGGCGATGGCACAGATGATGGGGCAGGGACCGAAACCCGGTCCCTGGTCGTGAGCAAAGGCGAAGGCGCCCGCGCCGCAGCACTTGCCATTCTGTCCGAGGTCTTGCGCAAGCGCCGCCCGCTCGACGCGACGACCGACGACGTTTTGGCCCGCGCTCAACTTTCGCCACGCGATGCCGGATTCGCGCGGGCCATTTCGCACGAGACATTGCGCCGCTTCGGCCAGCTGGACACGCTGATCCGCACTTTCGTGACCAGGCCGCCGCCACCACATCGTTCCGGCCCGACGCTCGAAATCCTGATGGCGGGAGCCTGCGAGCTTCTGTTTCTCGACGTGGCGCCACATGCCGCCGTCGACGGCGCCAATCGTCTCGCCGCAGCCGACAACAAAGCCGTGCACTTCAAGCCCCTGATCAACGCCACGCTTCGCCGCATCGCGCGCGAAGGCAAAGAGGTTGCCGCAGCACAAGACGCAGCACGCCTCAACACGCCGGACTGGCTTTCGCAACGGTGGCGCGAAACCTATGGCGATGAGACCGCGCGCGCCATCGGCGCGGCGCATCTCGTTCCGCCGCCACTCGACTTTCTCGGCGCCGACGATCAAGCAGCATTGCGCACCCGTCCCGATGCGATTGCACTGCCCGGCGGAGCACTGCGTCTTCGCGACGCCGGTCGCGTTGATGAGCTCCCGGGCTTTTCCGAAGGTCAGTGGTGGGTTCAGGATTTTGCGGCAAGCCTGCCCGCACGCCTGCTCGGCGACGTGAAAGGCCAGACGGTCATCGACCTCTGCGCAGCGCCGGGCGGCAAGACGGCGCAACTCGCGGAAGCCGGCGGAAGAGTCATCGCCGTCGAGCGCGAACCTTCGCGTGCTCAAATGTTGGGTGAAAATCTCGCGCGGCTTCGCATCGAGGCGGACATCATCGAGGCCGATCTGCGCGATTACACGCCGCCTCAGCCGGCGCCGTTTGTGCTGCTGGATGCGCCCTGCACTGCCACCGGCACGATCCGTCGCCACCCCGATCTTCCATGGGTCAAATCGGCATCCGATGTCGGCGCCTGCGCCGAGGGAGCCTCCGAGCTCCTGGAGGCAGCGGCCCGGATGGTGGCGAAGGGCGGCACCCTCGTCTTTGCCGTGTGCTCGCTCGAGCCGGAAGAGGGACCGGAGCAGATTGCGCATTTCCTGCGCCGCCACTCGGAGTTCGGACGCGAGCCGATTGATCCCTCGTGCATCTTCGATCTCGCAGAGCTCGTCACACGGGACGGCGATCTACGCACGCTGCCATGCCATTTCTCGGAGCTTGGCGGCATGGACGGGTTCTACGCCGCCCGGTTGAAACGCATTTAGCTCCGACAATCCTGGAACCGTGTGCGCTGCGCACGCTTTGACGAAGAAACAGGTCGGAGCGTCCCATGATCTCTCAGGAAGACTGCATGGCCATGTGCGGCCTCGAACGGCGCGAGATTGCAGCGATAGCCGAGCATGAACACATACCGGAAATAGAAGCGGCGGCGCTCGCGAACTGCCTGCTTCGCGAACCTCAGGGCGCGATGGCCATTCGCGAGATTCTCGTCGACGACATCGAGGATGCGCTCGCCGACAATCGGATCGAACACGCCGTGGAACTCTTTGCCACCCTGCGCGGCTTCATCGATCGCAATCCCGAAGCCGGCGGCGATCTCGCTCTCTACTGAGCCGACCCAAACGATATAGCTAACGGTTTTAAAGCACTCGTCGGTACACGGAGGAGCTGTGCGGTCCTGTCGCACAGATGTGTAACACGCACTCCGCGTGCCGCGCGTTGTTTCCCGTGGAGAGCAATCGCTGTTCGATTGCTGGTCGGGTGACCGGTTATGCCGCTAGCTTTGCCGAGGCTGCGGCGGTGGATCGTTGCGTGGTTTGCCGCCGGCGTTGTGTCGCTGCGTTTTGCGCTCGCGGCCTCCGCAGAGGACACGCAGAATTACATTCACGACTATCTCTCGCAACCTTCGCTCCCGGGCGTCACGGGCGGTGAACTCAACGCCTTGCGGACCTTCTACAGCCTGCGCGGCGACCAACCGGCATGGACCGGATCGACCGAAGCGGAGAGCGACGGACAGATTTTGCAGGCCATCCTCGCGCAAGCAGCGAGCGAGGGGCTTAATCCGGCCGACTATCGCATCATTCCGATGGTCGGCTACGGCGCCGCGACCGCCTGGCTGGACGCCGAGAAGGATGTTCTCGAAACCAACGCTGCGCTGCGCTACGCAAACGATCTGCGCGATGGCCGCGCTTGGCTGCGCGAACTCGATGACGACGTCGAGATGCCGCCTCATTACTTCGACGCAGTGCGGGAATTGTCGGGCGCACTACAGAACCGCAGCCTCACACCGTTTCTTGCCAGTCTCGCGCCCACCAATCCACAATATGTGCAGCTGAAAGCGCTCTTGGCGCGCTATCAAAGCGCGATCACCCAAGGCGGCTGGCGCGGTACGTTTTCCAAACACCGCGACGGCCGCGAGGAATTGCGGCGCCGGCTTTCCTTCGAAGACGATTCCGTCGCGACTGCCGACAATCTCACCGATGCGCTGACGCGATTTCAGGAGCATCACGGTCTTGATGCGACGGGCGTTCTTAACGCAGAGACACGCGCGGCGCTGAATGTGTCGGCGACGCAACGCGCGGCGCAAGTCGAAGCCAATATGGAGCGCTGGCGCTGGATGCCGCGCGGCCTCGAACATCGCTACGTGATGGTGAATGTGCCTGATGCCTCGCTCGAGGTTATCGCGGACGGAAATCGGGTGCTCGCATCACCGGTGATTGTCGGCAAGCCCGAAGCGCCGACACCGATCCTGCGGGCGGATGCCGTGAGCGTCACCGTTAACCCGCCGTGGCTGATTCCACCCAAGATTGCGCGGCGCGAAATCCTCCCGAAGCTTCACGCGAATCCCGGTTACTTGCGCGAGCACAACATGGTTTGGCGCGCGAACGGCGCCGGATTGGAGCAGCGTCCGGGCGGAAAAAATGCGTTAGGACGCATCAAGCTGGAGCTTCCGAACCGTTTCGATGTTTACCTTCACGATACGCCGGGCAAGAAGCTGTTCGCACATGACGACCGTGATCTCAGCCATGGATGTGTTCGTGTGGAAAAAATTCTTCCGCTCGCATCGTATGCCTTGACGGGCGACGACTCATCTGTATCGTTGTTGACAAGTGCGGTTGCCACGGGGAAGACAAGGCGCTTTCCTCTGAGTGAACCTTTACCGATCTACATCGTGTACTGGACTGTGTTCGTCGACGCCGACGGAAGCGTGGAATTCAGGCCGGACGTTTATGATCGAGACCAGCGGCTGATCGAAGCGCTGGAAAACCGGCCTCAACGGATGACGTCGCTGTAACGCGTGCATCGTTTAGCCGTGTGAACGGATGCGTTTTTCGCACCCGCCGGGCAGCTGCGCGACTTTGGGTAAAATTTTAATAGGATTCGCCAAATGGCCTTAACGATTGGCCGTCGCCGACTGCTCGTCGGTGCCGGGGCTGCTCTTGTTGTCGCTCCATTCAGCTCCGCCCTTGCGCAGGTTGCGCCGCAGGGCGCGCGCACGCTCGCGTTCAACAATATTCACACCGGCGAAAAGCTGAAAATCGACTACTGGATCGACGGGAACTACGTGCCGGACGCGCTGCAGTCCATAAACCATCTCCTGCGCGATTACCGCAACGGAGAGGTGCATGTCATCGAGCCGAAGCTGCTCGATCTTCTGACGACATTGCGCGCCCAGCTCGAGACCACGGAAGCGCTCGAAGTGATCTCGGGCTACCGTTCGCCCGCAACCAACGCGATGCTGCACGCGGAAAGCCATGGCGTGGCCGCCAAGAGCCTGCACATGAAGGGCATGGCGATCGACATCCGCATTCCGGGCCGCTCACTCCAGGTCCTGCACGATACGGCGCTCAATCTGCGCGCCGGCGGTGTCGGCTACTATCCAATGTCCGACTTCGTGCATGTGGACGTCGGCCGCGTACGCCACTGGGGCGGGGTTTAGAACACCGCTGTTCCCGGCATTTCTTCGCAGGGACATGCGCTTTGCGCGCCAGGGATCGACCCATTTCGAGAGCGCAAAGCGGGCGCCCGAACGCGCTGTTATGCGCGCCGGACCATGACGTAGTCATGGATTGGATGATCAGGCTCTACGACAAACGTCCGAGAGCGTAAGCCAGTGTCAGATAGATCTTCCCGGTATCGGCGCTCAGGATCGTGGACGCGAGGAGTCCGCCGCCACCATCACCTTCCCGCGCGAGCGTGAGAAGCGACTCGAATTCCCCGATATAGGTGTTCGCCGAATCTCGAAAGCGCGGGTCATCGCGATAAAGCTGCGTGATCCTGTCGATCGCCTCCGTATCCATGGCGGTGGCCAGACGCCGGGCGAAGATCGAGCGATCGCCCGCGAGATAGCGTCGCCACTGCTCGTCGCTGGCGGTGTCGTCGACCATGATGGCATCGAGATCGATAGCGAGATCGGCGAGCACCGCCTGCAACGCCGCGAGTGCGGCGGTAGCTTCCGGATTCAAGGCGCGGCCCTTGGCATCGGTCGTTTCGGCGGCCGCCAGGAGCGTCGAAATCTCCCAGGATTTGGAATCGTCCTTGCGCTTGCCGCGTTGCGTGAACCGACGTGCGAGGCCAAGGAGGCCTTCACTCTCAGGTTCTTCGACGGGCGTCTCGGGCGCTGGCTTTCCCGTGTTGCGCACAACTGTGCGCGCATGAATGGTCGAGAGCGTGCGCGCAGAAAGGTCCAGAATCTCTTCGGTTTCGAGCCGCACGAGATCGCGGACGCGCTGCGCTTCCTGCTTGGCGACACCAGGCAGCATCAGGAGATGGCTCTGCATCTCCTCGATGGCGGCCGTCAGCGTTTCTTTGATGTCCTTGCTTTGCGCGGAGAGCTCACCCGCTGCGCGCAACAGCCGCTCGCATTCGACCATGGCATCGCCGACGAGCTCGCGGGCGTTGACCTTGGCCTCCGTCGAAGTTTCGCCGATTAGCGTCTGCGCGCTCACGCCCGCTTCCCGCAGCGAATCCAAAAGCCTGGTCAGGGCACTGTCCGCGTTCTCGCTCAGTTCCCTCAGGCGCTCGACTTCGCGGCCGATTCCCGCCGCCAGCTGGGTCGTGCGCGTGGCGCTGGTCGCCACCAGAAGCTCGAGCTTGCGATCGGCATCCTTGAAGACCGCGTCGAACGCTTCGGCCTGCGCGCCGACCGCCGCGACAGCGGCTTCCATCGCCGCGGTTTGCCGGCCCACCACGGCTTCGAATGCTGTCCCGTCGTCTTTGAGCCGCTGTACGAGTTCCATCATCGCGCCCCGATGGCGTTCCTGCCGGCCGAGCACGAACTCGGCGCGTGCCATGGCAGCGTCGGAGACCTGCTCGATGCGCTTGGACTGCCGGTCGAGCTCGACGGCAACTGTGTGCGGCGCTTCGGCCGCGGCATCGGCGGCCGACCGGAAATTCGCGACCTGGCCCTCGAGCGCAACACCCGCGGCTTTGAGCGTCCCTTCCGCCGACTCGATGTTCGCTTTTAGCTGGGCCGCACGGCCCGCCACGAGCTCACTGGCGCGGGCCGCGGCATCGCTCAGGGACCCGGCGAGGCTGTCCAGCCGTTCGCGCTCGACCGCCAGGCGTGAGGCGGCAGCCTCGGCCCGCACGTCGGCACGGGCACCCGCTTCGTCAAGCGAAGAAATCTGGTTCTCCAGCACCGATTCGAGCGCGCGCAGCCGGTTGAAGGCACCATCGAGGCCGGAATTCAGGGCATCGAGCTCTCGCCGCACCACCCGGCCGAGCCGCGCCGCAGTCCGGGCGGAAGTATCGTCAGCCGTGAACAGCACTTCGGTCGCTTCGATCAGCTCATGTGCGGCTGCCGACATGGCCTGTCCGCGCCCCAGCGCCCAAGCGCCGCTCACCATCAGAAGGGGCGGCACCAGCGTGGCGAAAGCCACCAGGACCATCAGAGGCGGGTTCACCGTGAGCAGCGGCCCGACCAGCAGATAGCCCCAGAAAAACGCGACGGCCCCTCCGACCCAAAGTCCACTAAGGATGAGGGCATAGACTACCGGCCCGAATGTCCGCGGCAGGCGGCGGGGTTTGCGCTTCTCTTCGTAATCGGCGACGCCGTCCGTGCTCTGTAGCAGAACCGCCGGACCGCGCTCGGGATTGGTGATTGACACCTCGGAACCCCATCAGGTCTGCGGGTTCTCTCTAGACGCGTTTTGTGCATGGCACCAGTGATGGGGCGTCAATGCTCACTGGATTATCTGGCGCGGCCCAAGCGAACAGTCCAAAATCGGCAACCGACGCAGCTTTCCCGCGGAACTTCATGGAACAAAATCAACCGAGCAGAACGGCCCAGGGCGCCGCCATGCACCGTGCCGCCCACCAGCTCGTCGATCGCCCGCCAGTGTTCGACGATCCTCTGGCGCTGAAGATCATCGGCGAGGAGGCCGCAACAGAATTGCGCGAAGGCCGGGACGAGCGCGCGATGGCGGAATCGACGGGCTTGCGCGCCTTCATCGCAACACGCAGCCGCTTCACGGAAGATTGCCTCGTCGAGGCCATGGCGCACGGAGTCGACCAATACGTGCTCCTCGGCGCCGGCCTTGACACCTTCGCCTATCGGGGCCTCCGCAAGGGCCTACGCGTCTTCGAGGTCGATCATCCGGCGACGCAGGCCTGGAAGCGGGCGCGCCTCTCGGAAGTCGCGATCGCAGCGCCTGATTGGGTGAGGTATGCGCCCGTCGATTTCGAGCACGAAACAATCCGGGACGGCCTGGCCCGCGCCGGCTTCGACTCTTCAAGACCTGCCGTATTCGCCTGGCTCGGCGTGACGCCCTATCTCACGCGCGAAGCGGTGATGGCCACACTTTCGTTCGTTGCCTCACTCGCACAAAACAGCGAGATCGTTTTCGACTACGCGGAACGGCCTGGAAACGACACGACCCCAGAGCAGCGCGCCCATTTCGAGGCGCTGGCCGCGCGGGTGGCAGCGGCCGGCGAACCGTTCCGCAGCGTTTTCGAAACCCCTACGCTCGTCCGCGACGTGAAAGCACTCGGATTTTCCTTCGTGGAAGATCTCGATGCAGCCGCACTCAACGCGCGGTATTTCCGGAACCGCAGCGACGGGCTTGTGTTGCGCGGCCGTGCGCATCTGCTGCATGCGCGGGTCTAAACTCCGATCCATTGGCTGACCAGATCAGGGGGAACTTCCGATGACAACATTATGGGCGGCCGCCGCCGTCTTCCTCGCCATCCATGTGCTTATCTCCGGAACAAGATTGCGCGACGCGATCGCCGGAACGATCGGCGAAGGGCCTTACACGGGTCTGTTCTCGCTGGCCTCGCTGGCGGCAATCGTCTGGCTTGTCATGGCTTACAATCACGCGAACGGGGGCCCGGAAGACCGGGTGCTTTACGGCCTCGGCGTGGGCGTGAAGCACTTCGCTATTCCCATCGTCGCGCTGGCATTCTTTCTTGGCGTGCAGGGATTGCTTTCACCCAATCCGACATCCGTCCGACAGGAAGGTGCGGTCGGAAAGGAAGGCACCATCCACGGCGTGGTGCGCATCACGCGCCATCCGTTCCTTTGGGGCGTAGCGCTGTGGGCGGCATTTCATGTGGCCGCCAACGGCAATCTCGCCTCGGTGATCTTTTTTGGCACATTCCTCGTGCTGTCGATCGTCGGCACGTTTTCGATCGACGCCAAGCGCAAGCGCAAACTCGGCGAAGCCTGGAGCGAATTCGCGGCGAAAACCTCCAACCTTCCATTTGCGGCGATGTTGCGCGGCAATCCTTTGCGCCTCGGCGAGAGTTTCGGCTGGCGTTTCGGCGTCGCGATGCTGGTTTTCCTCGCCGTGCTTTTCAGCCATGCGCACTGGTTTCATGTTTCGCCGTTCCCCAACGGCTGGGTGCCGTATTAACGACGTCGCCAAAATGACCCTTTAAAAACTTGCGGCGGGTGCGCGATAGGCGCGACAACACCAGTATCTCTTAACGCCGCCTTGACCTGTCGGGATCATGCTGGCGGTGAGGGGTTGGGGTCTCGAAAATCATGTCGCTGCGTCCAGTCGATCTGGAGCATCTTGCGCGCTATACGGGCGGCGACGCCAGCGTGAATGCGGAAATCCTGACTCTGTTCGCCAACCAGTCGGCGGACCTTCTGCATCAGCTCGACACGGCGCTTTCGAAGAGCGACAGCAAAACCTGGCGCGATGTCAGCCATTCGTTGAAGGGCGGCGCGCGCGGCATTGGCGCCTTCGAGATGGCCGATATGGCCGCAGCGGTGGAAACGACCGATCCGGCGCGCGATGCGACAGTCGCCGCCCGCGCGCTTCATGATCTCAAATCGCGCACGCTGGCCGTAACGCTTTTCATCGAGACCTACGTCGGCAGATAAGCGCTCGACGCTTATCTATTTGACAGTCTGCTTCGCGTCGAACGCCACGAATTCGTGGGCAATGGAGCGTTCGACCAGCTCGCGCCACACCGGCTCTGCGATCGCCGGGCTCAGGCCGAGGCGTTTGGCTTCCGCGACCACCTTGGCGATCACGTCTTCGATGCGGCCTTCGTCGCGCACGCGACCACGGTCCTGTTTGATAATCGCCGCCCGCTCGATATAGCGCTGCCGCTCGGCCAGCAGTGCGACCAAGGCCCGGTCGAGGCGATCGATCTCGCGGCGAAGCGCCGGCATGTCGAGACACTGCTCAGGAGTCTGGGTCATCGCGCTTGTCCGCATCGTCCGACAGGATGTCGGCGTTCGGTTGCCTGAGCGGCAAGGGGCTAGCCCCATGTTGCGCCGCGGCATATTTTCCCGCCCGCCCGGATGGATTGCCGGGCGAGGGATTTCTACATATAGAGTCGCCTGCTTCTCACAATCACACACAAATAACTCGTGGAATAGTGGAATGACGACGAAGGTCGAGACTGACGTGGCCATTATCGGCGCGGGCCCCGTGGGCCTTTTCGCCGTGTTCGAGCTGGGGCTTCTGGATCTCAAAGCCCACGTGGTCGACATCCTCGACCGCCCGGGCGGGCAATGCACCGAGCTCTATCCGGAGAAACCGATCTACGACATTCCCGGTCTTCCGATCGTCACGGGCCAGGAGCTGACCGACCGGCTGATGGAGCAGATCAAGCCCTTCTCCCCGACGTTCCATTTGAGCCAGATGGCGTCATCGCTTCACCGTGAGGCCGACGGGCGTTGGCGCCTCACGACGGACACGGGATCCGAGATCGTGGCGCCGGTGCTGATCATCGCGGCCGGCGGCGGCAGCTTCGTGCCCAAGCGTCCGCCCATCGCCGGCATCGAGGCCTATGAAGGCAAGAGCGTCCATTACGCCGTGCGCAAGATGGACTCGTTCAAGGACAAGGACATCCTGATCGCCGGCGGCGGCGATTCCGCCCTCGACTGGACGATCAACCTGGCCCCCATCGCCAAGCGGCTGACGCTCGTCCACCACCGGGACGGGTTCCGCGCCGCGCAGCACAGCGTCAACAAGATGCGCGAGCTTGTGGCCGAGGGAAAAGTGAACTTCCACGTCGCCAGCGTGAAAGAGCTGCATGGCACCGACGGCCAGCTGGAGGCGGTGACGCTGTCGGGCGCCGACAAGAAGGAATGGACGCATTCGTGCAACGCGTTCCTCCCCTTCTTCGGGCTCACCATCAAGCTCGGGCCCATCGCGGAATTCGGCCTCAATCTGCATGAGAACCTCATCCAGGTAGACACCGCGCGCTTCGAGAGCGAGACGCCGGGCATCTTCGCGGTCGGCGACATCAACACCTATCCGGGCAAGCTGAAGCTGATCCTCTGCGGCTTCCATGAAGCGGCGCTGGCGGCGCAGGCTGCGTTCCATATCTGCCGCCCGAACGAGAAGCTGCGCTTCCAATACACGACGTCCTCGTCCAGTCTTCAGAAGAAACTGGGGGTCGCATGAAGATCCACGCTACGGACCGGAACGGCAAAGCGCACGAACTCGAAGGCCGCGACGGCTGGACAGTGATGGAGATCCTGCGCGATGGCGGCCTTGACGTGTCGGCCGAATGCGGCGGCGCCTGCGCCTGTGCGACCTGCCACGTCTATGTCGCACAAGAATGGTACGACAAGCTCACCCCGCCGAGCGAAGCAGAGATCGACATGCTCGACATGGCTCTGGCGGTCGAACCCACGTCGCGGCTTTCCTGCCAACTCACCTGCACGCCGGAACTCGACGGGCTGACGGTGACGGTGGCGCCGGAGTAGGTGCCCTTAACCTGATCTGGCGCAAGGCGCGCGGGGCCGTTTTCGGGGCTCAATCGTTCCCGCAAAGTCTGCGGGACAGGTGTTTTGACGGCCAAGGCAGATATTGTAGCACGCTTGGGAGAAACGGCGGTCCTGCTGCCGGAGCGCATTGCCGATGCGCTGGCCGCCAATGATCGCATCAAACTCAGGCTGAGCCTGCTGCAGGACGCACGCGCACATGCGCGTTCGCAGGGCGCGGAACGCGCTGCGGACACGCGGCAGCTGAAGGAACTTCCGCCGAATTTCGTCTCAGCGGCGCGGCTCATCGGCAATGAGGTGCTCTATGCGCCGGGCCTCTCCATACTGATGGCGGGCCTCGCAAAGGATCTTGCCGCGATGCTGGAGCCGCTCAAGCAAGCGGACGGCGAGCGATCGCATGGGCTGCTGGCGCGGGCGGCGGCGCTCGCGCCTCCCCAAGCGGCCGACGACAGGATTGCGCTCGCCGACATCGATGCGCTTGCCTCGGCCGATCGCCACGGCAAGGACAGCCTGCATCTGCTGGTGATGGACGTACATAAAGCGATCAACCGCCTTTCTGCCGAAACCGCGGTCGAGACGCTCGACGGCGCACATGTGCACGCACTTTCGGACAACGATCGGCGCGCGGTGAAAGCGTTCATGCGCGGCCTCAATCGTACCGCGCCGCTCGCATTCGGTCATCCGGGGCTCGGTACGACAGCCGTCAGGATGCGCGATCATCTGACGATCCAGAACGATATTGGAACCACCGATGCGCATGTCCTTGTCGTGCAAGTCACGGAGCACGACGTCGCCGTGACGTACACCGATGTGCACCGAGCACGCGCAAAGTTCTTCATGGCGCTGTTCGAAGGCAGAAACGTCAGCTGGTCGCCGTTGTCGGAGCGTCCTGGCGAAGGCCTGAGCGAGGAGGTTTTTTATCTCGTGACCGGGCGCCTCACCTTCAGCGACCATGGCACGCGCGACGGCTTCCTCGAATTCCTCGGCTCGCGGATCGTCTTTCTCATCGACTGGAACAAGGCGCGCAAGGCGCTGCAGACTTTTGTCGGCAAGAACACCGCCATCGATCTTCTTTCGTGGGCGGCAACGCACGATTACGGCCACCGGGCCTTTATCGATCTTGGCGGAACCGAGCTTATCTCCGCTGCCGTCCAGGGCGTTGCGGCGGGCCGCATAGCCTATGGCGCCAGGCTCGACGCCGCGCTTGGTGCAAACGAATGTCGCGAATTTCTCGAACATGTCCTGCGCGACACCAGCCTCGGCCTAACGGAAGGCCGCACGGCGCGGCTCATCCGCGACGAAATCCGGGCCGATCTCGCGCGCCGCTTCGAGACGGCGGAAAGCTCGGTGTTGACCGGGCTGGTCCGCAATCTGGGGCTTGCGCGCATGCTGACCGATGTGATTTCGGAATCCCTGTCGCCTCCCATAACGCGCTCGCAACGCGAGCGGCTGGCACAGCGCGCCAAACTGATGGAGGGAAAAGCGGACCGCCTGACACTGACGGCCCGCGAAATCGCCGCGCGGTTGCGCGAGGCTGGGCTCCTCCGCCCCGTCATCGACGAGATCGAGAACGCGACGGATTCGCTGGAGGACTGTGCATTCCTGATCAGTTTGATTCCCGACGGCTCCCATCTCGAAATTCCCCCGCTTGCTGCACTCGTGGACATCGTGATGGAAAGCGTGAGCCAGCTGGTGCGAGCCGTAGAGGCGGCATCTCGGCTTCCGACAGGACAGCGCGCCGACGCAGTCGCATCGCTCCAAGCGATCGACGCCGTCGTGGTCGCGGAGCGCGAGGCGGACGAAAGGGAACGGGATGCGTTTGCCGCGCTGATGGCGAACCCACGGAGCGATGCGCGCGACCTCGTCCTCGGCCTCGAAATCGCGCGCGGGCTGGAAACCGCGACCGATCATCTTTCGCATGCGGCGCATGCCCTGCGCGATCGCGTGCTCGAGGAGCTTGCGGCGTGAGCATTCTGATCGGCATGGACGGCGCCGCCGAAGTCCCGCCGGCCTCGCTTGCGGGATCCAAAGCGGCAGGACTGGCGTGCATGGCGAAACTCGGCCTCGCCGTGCCGCCGGCTTTCGTGCTCCCGACCACGCTTTGCGCCGCGGTCAATCGCGGCGAGGCCCGTGACGAGGTCAAACAGTCCCTGCACGAGGGCATTGTGCAGCTCGAGAAAGCGACAGGACGGCGCTTCGGCGACCTGCGCGCGCCGCTTCTCGTCTCCGTCCGTTCTGGCGCCGAACGGTCCATGCCGGGCATGATGTCGACGGTTCTCGACGTGGGCCTCAATCCGGACAGCGTACGCGGCCTGATCGCGCGCACGGGAAATCCGCGCCTCGCCTGGGATAGCTATCGCCGCTTCATCCAGATCTACGCGGAGGTCGTGATGGAGCAGCCGGCGGCACCATTCGAGGCAGCTCTTGTCGAGATGATGCGCGCGGAGGATGCGCAGGCCGAATCCGAACTGGACTCCGAAGCCCTCGAAACTCTGTCCGCCACATTTCGAAACATCGCCGCGCCGCCGCGCGATCCGATGGAGCAGCTGTGCGCCGCGGCCTTTGCGGTCTATTGCTCATGGGACTCGCCGCGCGCCAAAGAATATCGCCGGATCAACGGACTCAAAGATCTTGCCGGCACGGCGGTGACGGTGCAGGCGATGGTGTTCGGGAATGCGGGCGCGAATTCCGGCGCGGGCGTCGCTTTCTCGCGCAATCCGGCGACGGGTGAAAAAGAGCTCTATGTGGATTTCCTGTTCGACGCGCAAGGCGAAGACGTGGTCGCCGGTCGGCGGACACCGCAGGGTTCGGACATGTTTGCCCGGCGGCTGCCGGATGCGGCGCGGGAGCTGGCGCGCGGCGTGGCGCTTCTCGAACGCGAAGCGCGCGACCTTCAGGACGTGGAATTCACCATCGAAAACGGCAAGCTTTACTTCCTGCAGACCCGCGCCGCCAAAAGAACGCCGCGCGCGGCACTTCGCGTGCTGGTCGATCTTGTGAACGAAGGCATCATCGACCGGAAGACAGGGCTGGCACGGGCGGAAGAGATCGACGTGGAGAAGGCGCGCATCACGCGGTTCGCCGACAATGCCCCGGCCGTTGCATCGGCGTCCGTGGCCTGCCCCGGCGTCGCCAGCGGGCGCGTCGCGTTCAGCAGCGGCGAGGCGCAGCGGCTGTCCGCCGAGCGCGAACCGGTCATACTCGTTCGGCCCGATACCGCGACTGAAGATGTGGCCGGTTTTGCCGTCGCCGACGGTATCCTGACATCGCGCGGCGGACGAACGGCGCATGCGGCGGTGGTGGCACGGCAGATGGGAAAAGTGTGCTTCGTCGCCTGCACGGCGCTGGCGATCGACGAAGAGGCGCATCGCGCGACGATCGCGGGAAAACCGCTGGCAGAGGGCGACTGGATTTCCCTCGACGGCACGACGGGCGAAATTTCTCTAGGACGCAGAACAATCGTCGCCGAGCGACCGGAAGCCGAGCTCGCCGAAATCGCGCGCTGGCGCCGCGGCTGAAAGAAAACGCTCTCCAGCACGATGTGCGAGAGAGCGCCGTTCTGACGATTCTCAGAAATAGACGCTGACGCTGCCGAAGACGGCGCGGGGCTCGCCCGTGATGCCGTAGAAGTCGTCGAACTGATTACCATTCGCGGCCGGGTTCGGATTGACGGGGTTGTTGGCGTCGGTCCCGGTCTCGCCTTCCGAGTAGTAGCGCTTGTCGAACAGGTTATCGATGTGCAGACCGAGACGCAGCGCCTTGGCCGGCCCGACGCCTTCAAGCGGAATGACCTTGATGATGCCGACATTCATCAGGAAGTAGCTCAGGATCTGAAACAGTTGCGTTTCAAATCCGTGACGATCCGCCTAAAGACGTTCATAGTGGCCCAAATCGCACGTCAGGCGGAATCGCACGTCGCATCTACAAACGGTATATAATCGGCAAGGAGATGATCATGGGATTTTACGATCGTCATATTCTGCCGCGGCTCTTGAACGCCGCGATGAGCACCAAGCCCATAACTTACCAGCGCAAGAAGGTTGTTCCGCGTGCGGAAGGTCGCGTGCTGGAGATCGGATTCGGCGCCGGCCACAATCTGCCGTTCTATGATGCGGGCAAAGTCAGCCACATCTGGGCGCTCGAACCGGCGAAGGAAATGCGGGCCCGTGCCGCCGAGCGGGTGGCGGCTAGCCCGATCGCGCTGGAATTCCTCGATCTGCCCGGCGAACAGATTCCGCTTTCCGACAGCGAAGCCGACACCGTGCTCGTCACCTACACGCTCTGCACGATACCAGACGTTCACAAGGCACTCGGCGAAATGCGCCGCGTGCTGAAGCCCAGCGGCCGCATGATCTTCTGCGAGCATGGCGAAGCACCGGACGTCAACGTGAAGCGCTGGCAGGAGCGGCTGACGCCCATGTGGAAAGTGATCGGCGGCGGCTGTCACCCCGGCCGCGCCATTCCCTCGCTGATCGCCGAAGGCGGGTTCCGCGTCGAGAACATGGAAACGATGTATCTCCCCGGCACGCCGCGCTTTGCCGGGTTCAACTACTGGGGCGACGCGGTGAAGGCCTAATTCTGCGGCCGGCGATTCCCACCGAGATCGTACGGTCCACCTTTCTCGATCGCCCGCTTGTAGGCGGGACGCGCCTGCATGCGATGCAGATAGTCCACGAGCGCAGGATAGTCCTTCAGAAGTCCGCTCGCGTCGGCTGCCTCCAGCACGAAGACGATCTGGATGTCCGCGCCTGTCAGGTGAAGGCCGGCGATAAACTCGCGGCCTTGCAGTCCTTGCTGGATATAACCGAGGTGATTGGCGATCTCGCTGTCGACGCGCGGCTTCAGGGGCGCGGCCGCCGGGCCGAGCATGCCGAGATAAAGATGCATCAGCAGCGGCAGCATCGCCGAGCCCTCGGCGTAATGCATCCATTCGATGTATTTGAAATGGTCCGGCGATTTCGGTTCGGGCTGCAGTCGGCCTTTGCCGTAGGTCTCCAGCACGTATTCGATGATGGCGCCGGACTCTGCGATAGTGTGCTTGCCGTCGGTGATGACCGGCGACTTGCCCAGCGGATGGACCGCTTTCAGTTCCGGCGGCGCCAGCGGCACAGGCGACATGCGCCTGTAGTGCACGATCTCATACGGCACATCGAGCTCTTCCAGGAGCCAGAGGATGCGCTGGGAACGCGAATTGTTGAGATGGTGGACTTTGATCATGACGCTTCCCCCGTCAGTCTGCTTGTTCGCGCGATGTGAGTGGTGAATGGTGAGTGGATCGCAAACTCGACCGCCACTCACTACTCACCACTGACTATTCACTACCTGTTCAATTCCCGCATCGCCGCGTCGAGGCCGCCGAGCGTCAAGGGAAACATCCGGTTCGAGATGATCTGATTGATGAGCCCGATGGACGGCGTGTACTCCCAATGCTTCTCCGGCACGGGATTGAGCCATACAACGTGTTCGTAGATCTGCGCAACGCGATCGAGCCAGATAGCGCCGGCTTCTTCGTTCCAGTGTTCGACCGAACCGCCCGGATAGGTGATCTCGTAGGGGCTCATGGTCGCGTCGCCCACGAAGATCACTTTGTAATCATGCGGAAATTTGTGGAGCACGTCCCAGGTCGGGAATTTCTCGTTGTGCCGGCGGCGATTGTCCTTCCACACGGCCTCGTAGAGGCAATTGTGGAAGTAGAAGAATTCCATGTGCTTGAATTCGGTCTTCGCCGCGCTGAACAACTCCTCGCAGAGCTTGATGTAGGCGTCCATCGAGCCGCCGATATCGAAGAAGATGAGCACCTTCACGGTGTTGTGCCGCTCGGGAATCAGCTTGAGATCAAGATAGCCCTTGTTGGCGGTGTCCTTGATCGTGCCGGGAATGTCGAGCTCGGTCTCCGCCCCTTCGCGCGCCCATTTGCGCAGACGGCGCAGCGCCACCTTGATGTTGCGCGTGCCGAGCTCGACGGAATCATCCAGGTTCTTGTATTCGCGTTTGTCCCAGACTTTGACGGCTTTGCCGTGACGGCCCTTGTCCTGGCCAATCCGCACG
>DATKON010000041.1:0-31752 GCA_035524575.1 Rhizomicrobium sp. | reverse complement strand
CGCGGCCTTGAGTTCGTGGCCCGTCACGTGCCTCAGATGGTCGACAAGACCGTGCACCGCTTCTTCCATCATCGCGACGGCCGTTTCTCGCGCAGTCTCAAGCGGATCGCGCGGCGCCTGCCGCTGATCCTCGCCAACATGGTGCACCGGACGCGACCGCATGCGCATGGCCGCCGCGCCCGGATGCGGTCCCGTCCCCGCGACGTCGCCTGACCGCGATATGGCGATCCCCTTCGTCCGCGACTTCGACGTGCCCTTCGAAACCGAGATGCGGCTCACTCCGCTGATCGGCCGCGTCCTCGCACGGAATCCGGGACCTTTCACCTTCAAGGGCACGGGAGTCTATGTCGTGGGCGGCAAGGAAGTCGCGGTCATCGATCCGGGCCCGGACATTCCGGAGCATGTCGACGCCCTGAAGCGCGCGCTCGAAGGAAAAGCGGTGCGCCACATCCTGGTCACGCATACCCATGCGGATCATTCGCCGGCGGCGAAGCACGTGAAGGAATGGTCCGGCGCCAAGACCTATGCGTTCGGACCGCATGGCGCCGGCAAAGCTGAAGAAGGTGTAAAGATCGAAGAAGGCGGCGACATGGAGTTCGTGCCCGACGTTTTCGTGCGCGACGGCGAAACGATCGAAGGCCCCGACTACACCTTTGAATGCGTCTTCACGCCAGGCCACACGTCGAACCACATGTGTTTTGCGCTGAAAGAGGAGAAGGCGCTTTTCACCGGCGACCATGTGATGGGCTGGTCGACCACGGTCGTGGCGCCGCCCGACGGCGATATGGCGGCCTATATGGCGAGCCTCAGGAAGCTGCTCGCCCGCGACGATGCCATCCTGTGGCCCACCCATGGCGGACCGGTGCGCGACCCGAAGCCGTTTCTCGAGGCCTATATCGCCCATCGCATGGCGCGCGAAGCCCAGATCATGGCCAGCCTCAAGAACGGGATAAGGACGATTCCGGATATCGTCCGGCAGCTCTACGCCGATGTCGATCCGCGACTTCACCCGGCGGCGGCGCGGTCGGTGCTCGCGCATCTGATCCAGATGGCAGCGGAAGGGCGCGTGGTCGAAGAACGGCGTGAGGGCGCCACAACGCACTACCGCCTTATCGCCTGAATCAATCGAACGATATTTTACGATCGCGGGTTTTGTCCGCGGCCAAACCATCCGTGTACGCACGGACACCCGAGACATGGGCGCCCTCCGCACGTTCCGCACAACTAGTTCGGCCGATCTGTCCACTATTAGACCGACTGCCTGATACGGCAAGTGCTATCGCCTTCCGCCTCAGGGAGGGGAATCAGCCGGTGGTAAATTCGCATATGCGTGGAGGCGAAGAGAGCCTCGCGCTCCGGCTGCCCGGCGTCTCGGGCAATCAAATACTCAATCTCATGCCGCGCGCGGCGTTCGATATCCTCGGCACCCCATTCGATATCGTCGAATTGCGCCGGGGCCAGTGCGTGTTCGAGCAAGGCGACGAGATTTCGCACGCAATTCTGCCGCTCGACTCCACCGTCGTGGCGATGGTCGTGCCGATGCGCGACGGCCGCACGGTCGAAGCGACCACGATCGGCCGCGAAGGTGCGGTCGGCGGCATCATAAGCCAGGGATTCCAGCCCGCTTTCACGCGCGCCGTCGTCCATATCCCCGGACAGGCGGTGCGCATCCCGTTGAGACAGCTCGAAACCGCCAAGCGGGCAATGCCGGGCGTGCATGATCTTCTGGCCCGTTATGCCGACTGCTTCATCGCGCAGGTCCTTCAATCGGTCGGCTGCGCCGCCGTTCATCCGCTGGAAGAACGTTGCGCGCGCTGGCTTCTGCTGATGCACGATCGCCTGCAACATCCGGATCTGCCTCTGACACAGGAAAAGCTGGCGGACATGTTCGGCGCGACGCGAACCTACATGACGCGCATCGCAAGCAGTTTGCAGCGGCGCGGCGCAATAGTGTCGCGGCGCGGCATAATCCATATCGCGTCGCGCGCGCAGCTCGAGGAAGCGACTTGCGAATGTTATGGGCTGGTGCGCCAGCATTTCGAGCGCGTGCAGCCGGGGCTCTATCCGCTGTGATCGGATAGGGGAACCTTAGGTCACGGTCGGCTTTTCGTAAGCGCAGATTGTTTGAAGGTTTATTTGCGCTTTGATCTCAAAAGAACGTGATACCGGCAACCGCTTGCTCGACAGTCTTTCACCGCGGGATCGGCGCATGTTGACGCCGAATCTTCGGCCGATGACTCTCGATCGCGGTGAAGTTCTTCTCGAACCTGGCGAAGATGTGATGCAGGTTTATTTCCCCGGCCCCGGCACGATCGCGGCACTGGTGCTGCATCTGCGCGACGGAAAAAGTGCAGAAGCAGCCATGATCGGCGCGGAAGGCGCGCTCGGCGGCATCATCAGCAACGGCGAAAAACCGGCCTACGCGCATGGCGTGGCCGAAGTCGCAGGTCCCGCCTTTCGCCTGTCGACGGAAGCTCTGGAAAGCGCCAAGGAGCGCTCACCGAGTTTGCGCGATCATTTCGCGCGCTATGCCGACTGCCTGTTGGCGCAGGTGCTGCAATCCGTCGCCTGCAATGCGGTCCACGACTTTGACGCGCGCCTGGCGCGCTGGCTGCTCGCCACGCAGGACCGCTGCGGTCAAAACGAGTTGAGAGTGACCCAGGATTTCATCGCCGAGATGCTCGGCGTGCGCCGGCCCTACGCCACACGCATCGCCGGTCAGCTGGAAGAGCGCGGCGCCATCCGGCGCGGCCGCGGTACCATCACAGTCGTCGATCGGGCCAAGCTCGAGCGGCAGGCCTGCGAGTGCTACGGCTATCTGCGCCGCCATTTCGAGCGGCTTCTGCCCGGCGTCTACCCGGCCATGGCGGCCTAGGATTGCGGCGGCGGCTGCGAGGTGGATTTGATGACGAAGCCGGCCTGCTCGAGGCGATCGCAAATCTCTGTCGCATGACCTGAATCGCGAGCCTCGATGACGAGGCCGAGATCGGCCGACTTCGCGGTGATGTCGCTCATCATGCGGTTGTGCGAAACCTTGAGGATATTGCCGCCGGCATCGCCGACGAGCGTCGCGATCTTCGCGAGAAGGCCTGGCCGGTCCTCGATCTCCACCGTCAGCGACAGGATGCGTCCCTCGCGCGACATCTCGCGCAGGATCACATTCGACAAGAGGCGCATGTCGATATTGCCGCCGGAGAGCACGATGCCGACTTTGCGTCCGCGAAACAGATCGGGATTTCCGGCGACGGCCGCATAGGCCGCCGCGCCCGCGCCTTCGACGACCGTCTTTTCGATTTCGAGCAGCGTGGCGACAGCGCGCTCGATCTCGTCTTCGCGCACCAAAAGCACGTCTTTGACATAGGCAGACACGAAGCGGCGCGTCAGCGCACCCGGCTCCTTTACGGCGATGCCTTCTGCGATCGTTTGTCCGGCGCAAGGCAGATCGGCGCCTTTCATCGTGTCGTACATCGACGGATAAAGCCGCGCCTCGACGCCGTAGATCTCGATCGACGGCTTCAGGGCCTTCGCGGCGACCGAAATGCCCGAGATCAGTCCGCCGCCGCCGATCGGCACGACCAGGACGTCGACATCCGGCGCGTCGTCCAAAAGCTCGAGGGCGACCGTGCCCTGCCCCGCGATGACTGTCGGATCGTCGTAGGGATGGATGAAGGTCAAATCCCTTTCGGCCGCGATCTCTCTGGCACGCGCGAAGGACTCGCTAAGCGTCGCACCGTCGATGACGACATGGGCGCCGAAGTCCTTCGTGTGCTTCACCTTATTGAAGGGCGTGCCTTCGGGCATCACGATGGTCGCGGGAATGCCGAGCCGTCCGGCGTGATAGGCGACACCTTGCGCATGATTGCCAGCGGACATGGCGGCAACACCGCGCGCGCGTTCCTGGGGCGACAGCGACATCAGCTTGTTGAGCGCGCCGCGTTCCTTGAAGGATGCCGTGAACTGCAGGTTCTCGAACTTCAGATAGATCTGGCAGTGCGCGATCTTGGAGAGTGTCAGCGAACGATGGGTGGGCGTGCGTTCGACGGCATCGCGGATCGTCTTGGCGGCCGCGCGGATGTCCTCCAGCGTAACCTCGCTCGGGACTGCCTCTTTATCGGTGATCGCCGCCTGGCTCATCGCTGTCGCCCTCTCGTTCGATCGCCAGCACGATCGGCTGGCTTGCCGAGCCGAAGCTCGCGGAAGCCGGCCCGCCTTCGCCCTGCGGGCTCCGGCGCGGCAGCCCCCTCTCGCTTCGCGAGCGAAGGCTGGTAGCAGCGGAGGGATTTGAACCCCCGACCAAGGGATTATGATTCCCCTGCTCTACCACTGAGCTACGCTGCCCGAGCCAAGGCGGGCGGTTTAAGGGCGGGGTCCGGGCGTGTCAAGCTGACGGTCCGGCCATGCAAAGCCCCACGGATTCCGACATAGTGAGCCCGCCTTTGGAAGGGGAGCTTACATGATCATCGGTGCCCACATCATGGTGCAGAGCCGCGACGAAAGTGCGGACAAGGCGTTCCTCACGAACATCCTCAAGCTGTCCTCGGTAGACGCGGGCGACGGCTTTCTCATCTTCGGTCTGCCGCCTGCGGAAGTTGCCGTCCACGCCGACGAGAGGAATGACGTTCACCAGCTGTTTCTGATGTGCGACGACATCAAGGCATTCGTGACGGACATGCTGCGGCGGGGCGTTTCCGCATCCGAGCCCATGAACCGGGGCTGGGGGACGATCACTCAGATCGTGCTGCCCGGTGGCGGGACGCTTGGCGTATACGAACCGCATCACAAACGGCCGGCTGCGAAACCCGTCGCGGCAAAAAAGAAAGCGCCCGGGCGAAACGCTGCAAAGAAGGTTGCAAAAAAGCCTGCGAAGAAAATCGCCAAGACGCCGGCGAAAAAGAAGAAGGCGAAGCGGCGGTAGAACTACGCCGCGGAGCGCACGGGCTCGGCGCGCGCGATCCAGCCGCCGCCCAGCACGCGCGTGCCGTCGTTCGCGTAAAATACACAGGCCTGACCGGGCGCCACGCCTTCCTCGCCGCCGAAGACTTCGACCATGGCGCGGCCATCATCATGCGGCGTGACGCGCGCGGGAACGGGAGATCTGGTTGAACGCACCTTGACGAGGCAATCGCGCGGCACGGCATCCGAAAGCCAGTTTGTCTCCTTGATCTCGATCATACGTGTACGGAGGAACTCGCGCGGACCCACCACGACGCGCGCCTCGCGCGGCTCTAGCCTCACGACGAACAACGGTTCTTCGTTCCCCGAGAGGCCCAAACCCTTGCGCTGCCCGACGGTGAACCGCACGACCCCGTCATGGCGACCGATCACGCGGCCGTTCACATCGACGATGTCACCGGGCTTCACCGCATCGGGCCGCAGCTGCGCCACGATCTTCGCATAATCACCGTCTGGCACGAAACAGATGTCCTGGCTGTCGGGCTTGTCGGCAACACCGAGGCCAAACTCCGCCGCCAGCGCGCGGACTTCCCGCTTCATCATGCCGCCGAGTGGGAAGCGCAGGAACGAAAGCTGCTCGCGCGTCGTCGCAAACAGGAAGTAGCTCTGGTCGCGGCCGGGATCCGCCGCAACATGCATTTCGGGACCCTCGGGCCCCGGGACGCGGCGCACATAGTGACCGGTCGCGAGCGCATCCGCGCCCAACTCTTTGGCCGACAGCAGAAGATCAGCGAACTTCACGCGCTCATTGCAGCGAATGCAGGGAATGGGCGTCTCGCCCCGCGCATAGGAGTCGGCAAACTCGGCGACAACGCGATCGTGAAACCGGTTCTCGTAGTCGAGCACGTAATGCGGGAAGCCGAAGGCCTCCGCGACGCGGCGCGCATCGTAAATGTCCTGGCCGGCGCAGCAGGCGCCCTTCTTCTTTGCGAGCGCGCCCTGATCGTAAAGCTGCAGCGTAATGCCGACGACGTCGTAGCCTTCGCGCTTCAGGAGCGCGGCCGTCACCGATGAATCGACGCCGCCCGACATCGCCACCACGACGCGCGTGGCGGAGACGGGCTTCTCGATTCCGAGGCTGTTGGGCGCGCTCATGGCGCCCCGCGTATAGGCCCCGCGCCCGGCGGTGGCAAGCTTCAGCCGACGGTGGTCGGATTGATATAGTTGAGAAGCGAAAGCTGGCCCATCTGCGCCGTCACCTCGAGGGCCGCCTGCAGCGCCGACTGGCTTTCGGTCAGGTTGGTCGAGGCGGTGGCCATGTCGACATCCTGAATATCGGACGCGAAGCCCTGATAGAGGTTCGACATGGTCTGCTGCTGCGTCACGGCCGACTGGAGCTCCTGATACACCTCGCCATTCGAACCGGAGGCATCGTTAATCGTCTGGGCCGAAGACTGCGCATTCGGGATTTCGCTCGAGAGGAACGCGGACTGCGCCGCGGTCAGCTGCGTGCCGAAATTGCCGCTGCCGCCGGCGTTGAAATTCGCGATATCCTGCAGCGTCTGCATCAGCTGCGTGCCGACGTCGGAGGCGAGCACACCGATCTGGACGCTCTGATTTTCCCCGACCTTCACCGTGGTTTTCTCGGTTCCGTTGGCGAACGCCTGCGCCGCGGAGGGGAGCGCGATTAGCTGCGCGAGCGACGTGGGGGTGACGGGCGGCGTATTGCTCTTGCCGCCGGCATAAATGTAGTTGCCGTTCGCGTCCTGCGAATTGAGAATCTGCACCGCCTGCTCGAAGATGTTCTGTGCCTGCGCCATCAGCGTGCCGCCATTGCCGTTGGCGACGGCCGTCATGAGGTCCTGCTGCAGCTGGGAGGCGAGCGAGGAGAGCTGGCTCAGCTGCGTATCCTGAAGGTTCACCTGATTGGACGCGAGCTGGGCCGCCGAGGAATAGGCGGTCGCCAGCTGGCCTTGCGACTGCGCGGATTCGAGCGCTGCGGTGCGATCGCCGATGCCGCCATAGGTGGTCGACACATAGCCGGTGGCGACCTGAGATTGCGTGTTCTCGAGCGCTGCCTCGTCCTGCTGGATGCGGGACAGCATGTACTGGCTTTGCGCGAGCGTCGAAACATTTCCGATGGTCACGTCTTACCTCTTCTAGCTTGGCTGGATTTGCAGGAGCGTGCTGAAGAGCTGATTGGCGGTCTGCAACACGCGCGCGCCGGCGCTGTAGGCCTGCTGGTAAAGCACCATGTTTGACAATTCCGTGTCGAGACTGACGCCGGAGACCTGGGACTGGCGCGTCTGCGCTTCCGTCAGCTGATCGCCCGACGCCGTCGTGTTCTGCTGCACGGACTGCGTCAACGATGCGATGCTCTGGTAGAAGCTGTCCGCGTAGTTTCCGAGCGAAGCCGTCTCGGCATTGAGGCCGCCGGCAGCGGGAAAGGTGAGCTGCGTGCTGCTGAGATTCTGGAGCGCCAGAAGGCCACTCGAGTCGCCGGACGCGATGACCATGCCGCCCGCCGTGGTCGAGGCGGTCATCTGCGGCTCGCCGAACGCCAGCGGCTGCTGCCCGTCGGCGATGATCGGGTTGACGGAAAAGTTGACCGCCTGGTTGATGATCTGTTGTTTGCCGAGGCCGAACAGCTCGCTGAGGCTCATGCCCGTCGTGCCGCGCTGCGTCGTGTCGCTCAGGACGCCGAGCGTGTAGCCCGAATAGCCGGCGCCGGGAGTCATCACAAGGGAGCCGTTCGAGGTCAGCGAAAAACTCGCCGCGCTGCCGAAACCTGCATTCAGGGCGTTGACGATGTCGCTGATCGTCATGCCCGAATTGAGCGTGATGCTCGCCGTGGGTCCGGGCTGGCCGACCGGACCATTGATCTGCAGATTGATGGTGCCGTTGTTGAAGCCGCCGACATCCGCCGCTGAAAGTCCGGTGGCGGAGATGGACGGCGCGGCGGCTTGAAAGAGGTCGTTCATGCCGAAATATTGCGAGAACGAGACGCCGCCGCGGTTCGACGGATCAGATGAATCGTCCTGGATGACGACGCCGTTGGTGCCCGTCGCAGCGATCGAAAGCTGACCGTTGTTGAAGCTGGCCGTTCCGTTGGCGCCGAGCGCGCCGTTGAGCGCCGTGACGAAATCGCTGACGCTGGTGCCGATGCTTGCCGGTGCGCCGCCGTCCACCGAAAGCGTGCCCGTGTCGAAATCCACGTCGATGCGGGAGACGAGATTGCCGCTCGCATCGGTAACGGCGATGGTCGTCTGTCCCGTGAAGTTCATGCCATCCGTGCCAAGCAGGCCCGTGTCGCGCCCGCTGAGCGAAGTGGGCGCCGGAAAGGCGACGTTGGCGTTGTATTGCGCGTTGAAGCCGAGCGCGACGTTTTGTGCGAAATTTCCCAGATCCTCCTGCAGGTCGCCCAGCGTGCCGTCGCGCATCTGGATGAGGCCGGCGATCTCGCCCGATCCCAGATCGGCATTGAGCGACTGCGACGAGCCGGTAGGCAGGCCGGTAAGCGCGTTGAGGTTCTGCAGCATCACCGGCGCATAGTTGCCGTTCGTCGCTCCGCCGGCGCAGCTGAGCTGCGCGTAAGTGCTGTTGCCGACGAGATTGACGCCGTCCGTCGTCGACACGAGCATGGCGCCGTTCGATGTGGTCGTAGTCGAAACACCGATCAGCTTGGAGAGGGACTGCATGACCTGATCACGCTGGTCGAGCAGGGATGAAGATGTATCGCCCGTCGCTTGCGCCGCTTCGATCTGCTGGTTGAGCTGATAAATCTGCTGCAGATAGCCGTTCACCGACCCGACATCGGTCATGACCTGCTGGTCGGCCTGGTTCCGCACTCCGCTGATAGACGACGACAGCGCCGAAACAGAGGCCGCGAACTTGTTGAGCGCCGTCAGGACCGCCTGCTGGTTGGTGTTGGTGGTCGGCGAAAGCGCGGCCGTCCCGAGCGAGGCAAACACGTCGTTCAACTGCGACGGCAGGTCGGTGCCGCTCCCGACTTGGCCGAGGAGTGCGTTGATCTGGTTGAGAATCGTGTTCTGGGCGGAATAAAGCGAGGATGAGGATTGGGCGGCAAGCGTCTGCTGGGTAAGAAACTGGTTGGTGACGCGCTGGATGTCGGCAATGTCTACGCCTGCAAGTTGCCCGCCGACGACCTGCGCCTCTTCGTTGACGACGCGCTGGGCATAGTTCGGCGTGTTGACGTTCGAGATGTTGCTCGAAACGACGTCGAGCGCCGAGGTGTTCGTGTGCAGCGCCGACAGCGCGTTCGACATGATTCCGTTCAGCGACACAGGCGAAAGCTCCGCGGCCACTATTGATCCGCACAAGCGTTCGCAAGCCTCGTGCCACGGAAACGCCGCAACTTGCGCCGAATTCCGCCTTTTCGAGGGACAAAGCTCCCGTTTGGAGGCGGCACTGTTTGCCTGGGCGGCAGAAGGTGCCTTGTGATGGCGCAGCCTAGCGTTCGCGCGCTTGCGCATATAAAGCGCAAAACGCGCAGTTCTGCGACTGGTCCGGGCTTTGCTACCGCGTGGAGCGGACAAAGAACGGTGCATTTCGTGGCGTCAGCTGCAGCAAGCGTAATTGTGGCCGGAACGGCGGCAACGCAGACCCAGGACAGTGGTCGTGCGAAGCAGACCGGTGCCGACCCGTCCGGCGGTGGCGGCCTGTTCTCGGACCTCCTGGCCGAGCTGCTGCAGGACGTACAGGCTTCAGGATCGTCGCAGGATGCGGCGGCCCAGCTGTCTGCCGATCTGGCGCAGCAGGGCGTCCAGGTCCCGTCCGGCCCCGCCAATCAGACGCCTGGCGCGAACGCTGACGCGCAGCAACCTCCCGACGGACAAACAGACACAACCCAGTCTGGCTGGCTCGCCGCCTGGACCGCAGCGCTCGCCCAGCAGATGCAGCAGACGCAACAGTCCCAGCCGCCGGGGCAATCGACGGGAACTTCGCCCCTCGATGCGCTGGTCCAGCTTCTCGAGCAGCAGAGCGGCGGGCAGGCGCCCACGGATTCGCAGCCGAGCGGCAGCACTCAGGATTCGCAGACACCGACGCAGGACGCGAGCCTGTTGGCGGCGCTCCAGAGCCTGGCCGCACAGTTCGGGCCGTCACAAACGAGCCAGCAGCCGCAACTTGCGTCGAAATCGTCGTCGCAAGGTACAGACCCATTGTCGGCGACCACGCCGTCGGCGCCGTCGAACGCTGAGCTCATTGCGCTGTTGCAGACACTGAAAGCCGATATCGATGCGATGACCGGCGCACAGTCGGACACGCCGTCGGCGGATACGCAGACAACTGCGCACACCCAACAGGCAAGCCAGATGGCCCAGCCCGTCGATGCGACGGTCACGTCTTCGCAGTCGAACACCGCTCCGAAATCGCCCGCCTCTTTCACGCAAACCGCGCAGCAGGCATTGCGCCAGGGTCCGACCGCGCCGGCAACGCAGGCGCAGTCGCTGCCCGTGCATTTCAACTCCGACGCCGGCAGCTCGGACAGTGCGCCCCAGAATCAGACGGGTCAGCACGGTTCGAATGCAAACGCCAATGCGGACGCGTCCGCCAATGCGCAGACACAAGATCCGTCGAAGCCGGCCGATGCCGCGTCCGGCTCGACGAACCTGCCGACATTCCTGCAGGTGGCGCATGATCAGGCGCTCTCGCAGCAGAATGTCGCCGCGTCTAACGCGGCGCAGAACAACGCGGTCAACGCCATCGGTGGCGTGACGGCGCAACAGGCGCCGGCGCAGACGACCGGCGCAACCTTGCAGGTCGTACCGGCGGCCTCGCCCTCGAATTCCACGCCGGACGTACACGCGCTCGCCGTGAACATCGCCGCGCAATCCCAGGCCGGCGCCAAGCAGTTCGACATCCGCCTCGATCCGCCCGAACTCGGCCGCGTCGATGTGCGCCTGACTGTCGACGCGAGCGGCAAGGCGCAGGCGCATCTGGCGGTCGACAAACCGCAGACGCTGGAGCTTCTGCAAAAGGACTCCGGGAGCTTGGCTCGGGCACTCAGGGACTCCGGCGTTCAGCTCAGCAACAACGGGCTGCAATTCTCTCTCAAGGGGCAGGGTCGCAACGGCGACGGCTCGCGCGGTTCGACGCCGCGCGGCCGTTCGCTGTCTGTGACTGCAATCGCTTCGACGGCCCCGCCACCCGCCGCATCCTCTTCGGCTTATTCCGTGTCCGCGTCCGGCGTCGATATCCGAGTCTGAAAGGAACAGTCATGACCACTGCCGTCAATCAGAACCCGACGAACACCGGCACCGCGGCCACGAATTCGTCGTCGAACAACACGGCGATGCAGCAGCTGTCGGGGAACCTCAACACCTTCCTCACGCTGCTCACGACCCAGCTGCAGAATCAGGATCCGCTTTCGCCCATGGACTCGACTCAGTTCACGCAACAGCTCGTCGAGTACTCCCAGGTCGAACAGCAGATCAACACCAACACCAATCTGCAGAACCTGATCTCGCTGCAGCAGGCCGGCGCCGGTGCCGCTTCTGTGGGCTATCTCGGCAAGAACGTCACTGTCACCAATGGCACGGCCGCGCTGACCGGCGGCTCCGCCACATGGAACTATACGCTCGCCGCGAACGCTTCCACTACGACATTAACCGTGACGAATGCGAGCGGCCAGACGGTCTACAGCACCAGCGGTTCGACCTCGTCCGGTTCCAACAAATTTGCGTGGAATGGAGAAGACAACAACGGCAACCAGCTCCCTGACGGCACCTACACTCTCGCCGTCACTGCAACCGACGCCAACGGCAATCCCGTCACGACCCAAGTGACGAGCACGGGTACGGTCAGTGAAATCAATCTTTCGGGCACCGCGCCGCAGCTGATGATCGGCTCCATGGCCGTTCCACTTTCGGCCGTGTCGCTCATCCAGAATCAGGGTTCTTGACGTCTTAACGCGGGACCAGAAGCGGTCCCGGAAAATCGAATGCGTGAGGATCGCGCGAAGTCCGGTCCGACGCCGAAGGAGAAAACAAATGAGTCTCTATGGTGCATTGCTCACGGGAGTCGCGGGACTCTCGGCACAGAGCGAAGCGCTGAGCGTGTCGTCCGCGAACATCGCCAACGTCGACACCGTCGGCTACAAGTCCTCCCAGACCCGGTTCGCAACCGTTCTCGCTTCGACGGTGTCGGGCGGCGCGAGCGAAGCCAGCGTTTCCGCGACGCCGGTCCAGAACGTGGCGCAGGCAGGTCTCCTGCAAGCGGCATCGTCTCCGACGGATCTCGCGATCTCCGGCAACGGCTTCTTCGTTACGACCCAGTCGGCGACCAATACGGCGAACCTGTTCTACACCCAAGCAGGCGACTTCGCGCCGGACGGCAACGGCAACCTCGTCAACAGCTCGGGCTATTACCTGCTTGGCTACCCGGTCACGACCGCAGCCGGCGTTACGACCGTCTCGAGCACGCTGGCGCCGGTGAATGTCGCCGCACTGTCGGGGACAGCGCAGGCCACCACGTCGATCACGCTGCAGGCGAACCTGCAGTCGACGTCGGCGGTCGACGCAGCCTATGCCGCCGGCGATATGACCGCGGGCAATGTCCAGCCGGACTTCACGCGCACTATCAACGTTTACGACAGCCAGGGCGGCTCGCAGCCCCTCAGCTTCAATTTCGTCGAGACCGGCGCGAACACCTGGGCCTATGAAGTCGACTATACGGGCAATGCGAACAATCTGACCAGCGGCGCGGCTTCAAATCCCGTCGCCCAGGGCACTTTGACGTTCAATTCCGACGGCACGCTCGCCAATGTCAACGGTGCGTCGCCGGCTACGGGAAATCTGACCTTCAGCATTCCCTGGTCGGCGAGTTCGGGCCTCTCGGCGCAGTCGGTCACGGTCAATATGGGCACGGTCGGTTCGTCGAACGGCATGACGCAGTTCGACAGCCCCTCGACGCTTACCAACGCGACGCCGAACGGCGCATCGGTCGGCAATCTGACGGGCGTTTCCGTGACTTCAGACGGAAGCGTCACGGCGCAGTACTCGAATGGCCTCAACACGGTGATCTACCAGATCCCGATTGCGACCTTTGCCAATCCTGACGGCCTGACGCCGATCTCGGGAACCGCGTATCAGAAGACCCTCAACTCGGGCACCGCAATCCTGAACACGGCGGGTGCGGGCGGCGCAGGCACAATCAAATCCTCGGAACTCGAGCAATCGACTGTCGATATCAATACGGAGTTTACGAATCTGATCACTTCGCAAAACGCCTATTCGGCGGCCGCGCGCATTCTGACAACCGTAAACCAAATGCTGCAAACGCTCGATCAAATACCGGCGTAATGTCGTGACGCTCTCGGAGAAGAGCGTCTCGGCGCCGTCAAAACGTTAGAGGTCAACGCACGGATTTATGATTTCTTTTACCTTGCCGCTTGGGCCTTTGTTAAAGGCGCGACGCCTATCCTGCGCCAAGGTAATGGAGTCTGGAGTACAACAGACATGGGTGAAGATCGCAGGGGGCGTGTAAGCTACGTTATCGGGCCTGACGGCAGCCCGTTGACGCTGGCTGACCTCCCGCCGCCGAATACCAAGCGTTGGGTGATCCGACGCAAGGCGGAAGTCGTCGCGGCAGTACGCGGCGGCTTGCTGAGCCTTGACGAGGCGTGCAGGCGATACACGCTCACCGTGGAAGAGTTTCTGGCTTGGCAGCGTGCCATTGATCGCTTCGGCATGCCCGGGCTGCGCGCGACGCGCGTACAGCAATATCGTCACTGATTGCCGCGCGAACGTGGTAAGACTTGCGTAACCTTTAGGTTCGCGATCGCGATTTTAGCTGTCGTTAAGCCGACCTTTACCGAACCCCCGGCAATGATTGCCTAGCGGACGGGCGGGGCACGCGTGGGCGATCCATGCAAGGCCTCTCTTCGCTCCGAAGGAGGCAAGCGTTGCTGGAAGTCATCAGAAATATCGGCGCCGCGCGTTTCGGCGTCATGGCCGGCGTGGCCGCAGCGCTCACCGCTTTCTTTCTTTACGTGGCGGGCGTCGTGTCCGAACCGCCGATGACGATCCTTTACGCAGGTCTCGAGCCCCGCGATGCCGCGGCCGTGACCGCGAAGCTCGACGCCATGACCGTCAAATACGAAGCCAAAGGAGACGGCGGCACGATCCTCGTTCCCGCCGACCAGGTCACGAAGCTTCGGATGGAACTCGCCTCCGAGCACCTGCCCTCCGCAGGCGTCGGCTACGAGATCTTCGACAAATCCGATTCCTTCGGCACCACGGCCTTTGTGCAGAACATCAACCAGCTGCGCGCGCTCGAGGGTGAGCTCGCCCGCTCGATCCAGACCATTGACGGCATAGACGAAGCGCGCGTGCATCTCGTCATTCCTGAGCGCCAGATCTTTTCTCGCGAAGCGCAGACCCCGAGCGCTTCGGTGATCCTAAGGACGCGCCTGTCGATGGGCCGCGGCCAGATCGCCGCCGTCCAGCATCTCGTCGCGGCCGCCGTCGCCGGACTTGATCCCTCCCGCGTCGCCATCGTGGATGATCGCGGCGACCTCCTCGCCGGCGGCGAAGACAAATCCGGCGCCGATGCTGTCCTCAGCAACCAGGAAAGCCAGACGACCGAATTCGAGGAACGGCTGCGCCAGCGCGTGGAGAACATCGTTTCGAGCGTCGTGGGGCCCGGCCATGTCCGCGTACAGGTCGCCGCCGACATCAAATACGATCATGTGAACGAGACCCAGGAATCCTTCGATCCCGACAGCAAGGTCATCCGATCGACGCAGACGGTGGAGCAGAACGCGAGCGACTCCAACGGCACCAGCAACAATGCCGTCTCGGTGCAGAACGCGTTGCCGGGCCAGCAGCAGCAGAGCCAGAACAACCCCAACCAGACCAAGTCGAACAGCGATCGCACCGAAGAGACGACCAATTACGAGATCTCCAAGACAGTGCGCACCAGCCAGCTCGAAGGCGGCGACATCAGGCGGCTGTCGGTCGCGGTGGTGGTCGACGGCGAGACCAGCGATGTGGCGGGCAAGGAGTCCTATCGCCCGCGCACGCAGAAAGAGATGCAGCAGATCGAGGCCCTGGTGAAATCCGCGATCGGCTTCAGCCAGAGCCGCGGCGACCAGGTGCAGGTCACGAACATGGAATTCGCCCGCATCGACGGGGGCCAGGCGACCCCTGCGCCGGCGCCGCTGCTCGGGCTCGACCCGCAGGACTGGTTCAAGATCATCGAGGCGGGCATTCTTTCGCTGACGGCGCTTCTCATCGCCCTTCTCGTCGTCCGTCCGCTGATCAACCGCATGTTCGCGCCGCTCGCCGGCGCCATCGCGGCGGCAACCGCACCGGCACAGATCACCAACCAGTCCGGCGAACCCACCGCCGCCCCTGCCAAACCCGGCGAAGCGCCGCCCGCGCTCGCGCCACCGAAGGAGTCCATGATCGACATCTCGCGCATCGAAGGACAGGTGCGCGAATCCTCCATCCGCAAGGTCGGCGAAGTCGTCGAAGCGCATCCCGAGGAAGCGCTCGCGATCCTGCGGACCTGGATGCACCAGCCGGCCTAAACCATGTCGCGCAACGCCAAACACCCTGTCAAAGAGGACATCCGGCAGCTCACCGGCGTCGAGCGCGCGGCCGTTCTGATGCTCTCGCTCGGCGAAGAGCACGGCTCGCGCGTCTGGCGGATGATGGACGAAGAGGAGATCAAGGAGATCTCCCAGTGCATGTCGACGCTGGGTACGATCAGCGCCAGTCTCGTCGAAAAGCTTCTCGTCGAATTCGTCTCCCAGATGTCGGCCACGGGCTCGCTGATGGGCTCCTATGAGTCGACGGAGCGCCTGCTCGGCCGCTTTATGCAGCCCGACAAGGTCACGCAGATCATGGAAGAAATCCGTGGTCCGGCCGGGCGCACGATGTGGGACAAGCTCGGCAACGTGAACGAAACGGTGCTCGCGAACTATCTCAAGAACGAATATCCGCAGACCGTCGCGGTCGTTCTCTCCAAGATCAAGCCCGAGCATTCAGCGCGCGTCCTTGCCGCGCTGCCCGAAGAGTTCGCGCTCGAAGTCATCCAGCGCATGCTGCGCATGGAATCGGTCCAGAAGGACATCCTCGACAAGGTCGAGCGCACGCTGCGCGTCGAGTTCATGTCGAATCTCGCTCGCACGGCAAAACGCGACGCCCACGAATACATGGCGGAAATCTTCAACAATTTCGATCGTCAGACGGAGAGCCGCTTCATGGCGGCGCTGGACGAGAGGAGCCGCGAATCTGCCGAACGCATCAAAGCCCTGATGTTCACCTTCGAGGATCTGGGCAAGCTCGATCCGGGCTCGATCCAGACCCTGCTGCGCAACGTCGAGAAGGACAAGCTTGCGCTGGCGCTCAAGGGTGCGACCGACACGCTGCGCGATGTCTTCTTCTCCAACATGTCCGAACGCGCCGGCAAGATCCTGCGCGAAGACATGGAATCCATGGGTCCCGTGCGGCTCAAGGAAGTCGACGATGCCCAGATGCGGATGGTCAACGTGGCCAAGGACCTCGCGAACAAGGGCGAAATCATGATCGCCAGCAAACAAGGCGAAGACGAGCTGATCTACTGACATGAGCGCGACCAAATACACCTTCGACACGGTTTTCGCGGATCCTTCCGATCCCACGGGCGAAGGCGCGCGCGCGCGCCGCCGTCGTACGTTCAGCGAAGCCGAAGTCCAGCAACTCTGCGCCCAGGCGCGCGCCGAAGGCGTTTCGTCGGGCGAAGTGCGTGCGCAGGAAGCCATTGCGCTCGCGACACGGGAAGCGAGCCAGGCGATCAAGGCGGCCCTTGCCCTCATCGAACGCGAGCGCCGCAGGCTGATGGAAGAGAATGCGCAGATCGCGCTGGCCGTCGGGACAAAGCTTGCCCACGCGGCATTGACGGAATTCCCGCAGGCCGAGGTCGAGACGGCGTTGCGCGCCGCTCTGCATCAGGCGATCGACGAACCGCGCGTCGTGCTCAGGGCGTCGCCCGAAGTGGCCGAAAAGATCGCCCCGCGCGCAAGCGAGATCGCGCATGAAGAAGGTTTTGAAGGCCGCGTGCAGATTGCCGCCGACGCGGCACTGACCCGTGCCGATTGCCGCATCGAATGGCGCGGCGGCGGCGCCGAGCGCGCCTCGGCCGCCATCGAAACCGCATTGCAGGAATTGATCGCCCGCAATTTCCGGGACGGTGAGGACAGAGGAGCCGGACATGGCGAATAACGACGAAGTCGATCTGCCCGATCTTGCGGGCGGCAGCGGCGAGAGCGCGGGCGACAAGGCAGCACTCCTGAAGACCGAAGGCACCCAGGACGCCGAAATCAAGCACAGTTCCGGCGATCTCGAAGCCGTGTTCGACGTGCCGGTCACGGTATCGGCCGTGCTTGGCAAATCAGGAATGGAAGTCAGCCAGCTCTTGAAGCTCAGCAAGGGCACGATCGTCGAGCTCGACCGCAAGGTCGGCGAAGCGATCGACATCTATGTCAACGACCGCCTCGTCGCGCGCGGCGAGGTCGTGCTGGTCGAAGACCGACTGGGTGTGACGATGACGGAAATCATTAAGGCCGGTCAGGCGTAACGGACCGGCAGAGGAAAGGATCGTATCATGCGGCTACTCATCGTCGGCGGGCTCCAGGGCCAGATTGGAGCGGCGACAAAGATCGCGATGGACCGCGGGGCGAAAGTCACGCACGCGGCCGACATCGATCAGGCCATGGCGGAGCTGCGCAACGGGCGCGGCGCCGATCTCGTGATGGCGGATGTCACGCTCGACATCGGGCGCCTCGTGCGCGCGCTGGCGGCGGAACGCATCTGCACGCCTGTCGTCGCCTGCGGCGTCGGCACGGACACGCGGCGCGCTGTCGATGCGATCAGGGCGGGGGCCAAGGAATATGTGCCGCTGCCGCCCGATCCCGAGCTGATTGCAGCCGTCCTCGAAGCGGTGGCCGACGAAAGCCATCAGCTTGTCCACGAGGACGAGGCGATGACCGCAGTCCTGAAGCTGGCCGACCAGGTCGCGGGCAGCGAAGCCTCGATTCTCATCACCGGCGAATCCGGTACCGGTAAGGAAGTGCTGGCGCGCTACGTCCACCGCAAATCGAACCGCTCGGAAAGGCCGTTCATCTCGGTCAACTGCGCGGCCATCCCCGACAACCTTCTCGAATCCGAACTGTTCGGTCACGAGAAGGGCGCGTTCACCGGCGCGGTCGCCCGGCGCATCGGTAAGTTCGAAGAAGCCAATGGCGGCACGCTCCTGCTCGACGAAATCAGCGAAATGGACGCGCGCCTGCAGGCCAAGCTCCTGCGCGCCATCCAGGAACGCGAGATCGATCGCGTCGGCGGCGGCAAACCGGTCAAGGTCGACATCCGCATCATCGCGACGTCGAATCGCGATCTCGCGGATGCCGTCAAGCGCGGCACCTTCCGCGAAGACCTTCTCTATCGCCTGAACGTCGTCAATCTGCGCCTTCCGGCACTGCGCGAGCGCCAGAAGGACATCCTGGCGCTGGCCCGCCACTTCGCGCAGAAATATGCGCAAGCCAATGGCGCGCCGTTCCGTCCCATCGCACCGACGACCGAGCGGCTTCTTCTCTCCCATGGCTGGCGCGGCAACGTGCGCGAGCTCGAGAACACCATGCATCGTGCTGTGCTGCTGGCGCAGGGTGCGGAGATCATGCCGGAAGCGATCCGACTTCCCGACGGCACGCAGGTCGGCGGCGCCCATCTCGCGGCGCCCGCAGGCGATCTCTCGGGCCCGGTCAAGACAGCCATCGAGACGGCGCAGGCCGCGACGCGAAGCCTTGTCGGCCGCACCGTAGCCGATGTCGAGCGCGACCTAATTCTCGACACGCTCGATCATTGTCTCGGCAACCGCACGCATGCCGCCAACATCCTGGGCATCTCCATCCGCACGCTGCGCAACAAGCTGCGCGAATACGGCGATGCGGGTCTGCAGGTGCCGCAGCCCGGCGAAACGCGGATGGCGGGCTGATCTAGAGAGGATGTGTTCGCGTGGCTGAGGCGACAGAAAGCGCCGCATTGCCCTCCCCGGTCGCGGGCGTCAGGCTCGACTGGAACGGCTTTGCGCAATATCTGAAGCGCAGCGATCTGGCGCTCGCCATCGGTATGATGGCGATCCTGGTCGTCCTTATCCTGCCTTTGCCGGCGTGGCTGCTCGACGTCTGCCTCGCGCTGTCGCTCTCCGTGTCGATCCTGATCATGATGACGTCGGTCTTCGTGAAGAAGCCGCTCGAATTCAGCGCCTTTCCGACCGTCCTTCTCATCACCACGATGATGCGCCTCGCCCTCAATCTCGCTTCGACGCGGCTGATCCTCAGCCACGGCAGCGAGGGCACCGCGGCCTCCGGTTATGTGATTCAGGCCTTCGGCAAGCTGATCATGCAGGGCAACTTCCTCATCGGCCTGATCATCTTCGCCATCCTCGTGATCGTGAATTTCGTCGTCATCACCAAAGGTTCCGGCCGCATCGCGGAAGTCGCCGCGCGCTTCACCTTGGACTCGATGCCCGGCAAGCAGATGGCGATCGACGCCGATCTGTCCTCCGGCCTCATCAACGAGGCGGAAGCGAGGAAGCGCCGCAAGGAGCTCGAGCAGGAATCCAACTTTTTCGGCGCCATGGACGGCGCCTCGAAATTCGTCCGCGGCGACGCCATCGCCGGCCTGATGATCGTCGGCATCAACGTTGTCGGCGGCATCATCATCGCCGTCGCCCAGAAGGGCATGAGCTTTGTCGACGCGACACAGACCTTCACCCTCCTCTCGGTCGGTGACGGTCTCGTCAGCCAGATGCCGGCCCTGATTGTTTCGACCGCGGCAGGCCTTATGGTCTCAAAGGCCGGCGTCGAAGGTTCGACCGACAAGGCGCTGATCGGCCAGTTGTCGTTCTATCCGCAGGCGCTCGGCATGGTCTCGACCGTGATGGGCATCGTCGCAGTGCTCCCCGGCATGCCGACGCTCGTCTTTGCGGGACTTTCCGCGGCGACCGGCGGCCTCGCCTGGCAGGCTTACAAGCGCAAGAACGAAGAGCGCGCTGCCGAACAAAAGAAAGAAGAACAGGCTCGCATCGACTCGGCGCCGAAGGAAGAACCCATCGCCACGGCGCTGGCCCTCGATCTTTTGCGGGTCGAACTCGGCTATGCGCTTCTGCCGCTCATCAACGACGTCAAGGGCCACCGGATCACCGATCAGATCAAGGCGCTCCGGCGCCAGTTGGCGCAGGAGATGGGCTTCGTCATGCCGTCGGTGCGCATCCTCGACAATATGCAGCTCGGCGCGAACGAGTATCGCATCCTGGTGAAGGAAGTGGACGCGGGCCGCGGCGAGCTGTTTCCGGGAAGCCTGCTCGTCATGGATCCGAAGGGTTCGCCCATCGAGCTGCCGGGCACGCATACGACGGAACCCGCGTTCGGCCTGCCCGCGACATGGATTTCACAGACGCTGCGCGAAGAAGCCTCGTTCCGCGGTCTGACCGTCGTCGATCCGGGCACAGTGCTCACGACGCACCTCACCGAAGTGCTCAAGAGCAACATGTCGGAACTGCTTTCGTACGCCGAAACCAAGAAGCTGCTCGACGAAATGCCGCCAGATCAGAAGAAGCTCGCGGAAGAACTCATTCCGTCGCAGATTTCCGTCACGGGCGTCCAGCGCGTGCTTCAGACCCTGCTGGCGGAGCGCGTGTCGGTCCGCGATCTGCCGTCGATCCTCGAGGGCATCGCGGAAGCCATCGGCCATACCAAGAACACGCTCTACATCACCGAGCACGTGCGCGCGCGGCTGTCGCGCCAGCTCAGCAATCAATATCTCGCGGCAGGCGGCTATCTGCCGATCATCGCGCTGTCACCAGCCTGGGAACAGGCCTTCGCGGAATCCATCGTGGGTTCCGGCGAAGATCGCCAGCTCGCCATGGCGCCGTCCCAGCTCCAGCAATTCATCCAGCTGATGCGCGATCGCTTCGACGAAGCCACGCGCCGGGGCGACGTGCCGGTGCTGCTGACAAGCCCGACCATCAGGCCGTTCGTGCGCTCGATCGTCGAACGCTTCCGGGCGCAGACGGTCGTCATGTCGCAAAACGAAATCCACGCCTCGGTGCGCCTTCGCACATTGGGGACGGTGTAAGCCATGCAGCTCAGAACCTTCATTGCCAAAGACATGCGCGACGCGCTCGGCCAGGTGCGCCGCGAAATGGGCCCCGACGCCGTCATCATCGCGAGCCAGCGCGCCAAGAGCGGCGGCGTCATGGTGCGCGCGGCCTTCGATGGCGCGAGCGCCGAAACCGAAGTCAACAGCGAACTCGTGACCGCCGAGCCGGCGGCAGACGAAGCGCTTCCCGACTTCACGCAGACGTTCCACGAGGGGCTGATCCGGCGCCTGCGCGGGGAATCTGCCGTGAAGGCGACCGCGAAGAGCTTCAATCGCGCCGAGCTTCTCGCCATTTTGCGCAGCCATCGTGCGCCGGAAGCGCTGGCGCACCAGCTGGCGGAGGCGGCCGAGAAAAGCGCACTGAGTGACATGACTCTGGCGCTCGCCTCCGCACTCGACCGGCGCATGCAGTCGGCGCCGCTGGTGCCCGGACTTTCGCAAGCGCTTTTGCTCGTCGGACCTTCGGGCGTCGGCAAGACGGCCGTTGCCGCTAAGATCGCCGCGCATGCGCGGCTCGCAAATCGCGGCGTCAAACTCGTCGCCGCCGACACGGCCGGCGCCGGCGCGGTGGCCCGGCTCGAGACGTTTGCCGAACATCTGGGCGCCGAATGGGTCGTTGCGGATTCTGCGGATTCCATCGCCGAAGCGATCGTGTCCGATGAATCCATCCTGACTGTCGTCGACACCGCAGGCTTTGATCCGAGGAGCATCAAAGCCCGTTCCGCCTATCAGGCGCTGGCGAGCCTTCCCGATATCGAGATCATGGGGGTCGTTTCGGCAACCGGCGACGCCGAAGAGATCTCGGAAATCGCCGCCGCACTCGTCTCCCTCGGCTCCAAGCGCATGATCGTGACGGGTCTCGACGCCACGCGGCGCCTGGGAGCGCTCGCCGGCGCCGTCACGCAAGGCGCCGCCCTCGCGCATATCACGCGCTCGCCTTACGTCTCCGGCGGGCTTGAAACGCTGACGCCGTTGTCCCTGTCCAGAATGTTGATCGAAACCGCGAGCGGCGGGATCGACCGCGGGAGCCCGCAATGATCCTTCCGAGACTCCTCGCCATCGGTTCCGGCAAAGGCGGCACCGGCAAGACCCTCGTCGCAACGGCGCTCGCGTCCGCACTCGCCGAGCGCGGTGAACGGGTTCTTCTCTGCGACGCCGATCTCGGCCTTTCCAATTCGACCGTGCATCTGGGACTTGAATCCGGCGGCGACATAGCCGGTTTCCTCGCCGATCGCACGACGCTCGATCAATCCGTGGCACCTGTGTTCGGCGGTATCTCCGAGCGCGGCGGTTTCGATCTGATGGCCGCACCGCCGGGATCCGGCGCGCTTGCCGATATCGATTTCGGCGTCGCCGAGCGCATGACCGCGAAGCTGCGCCTTGCGTCGGCTTATGACCGTATCCTTCTCGACCTCTCCGCCGGCGTCGACGCCGTGACCATGGGGTTTGCGGCGCGCGCCGATGAGACGCTGCTGGTGCTCACCTCCGATCCGGCAGCGCTGACGGACGCGTATGCCTTCGTGAAGCTTTTGTTACGCCGCGGCGCGCGGACAGGCGTTCGTACCCCCTTTGCGCTGGTCAACATGGCCGACAGCGAAACCGAGGCACGGCGCACGCGCGATGCGCTCGCCAAGACGTGCAACGCCTTTCTCAAGACGGCGCCTGACTATCTGGGCTTCGTGCCGCGCGATCTCCAGGCGCAAGCCGCGATCCGCCAGCAGCGCTCGCTCGTTGCCCTGTATCCCGACGCGCCTGCTACCCGGGCCATTCGCGAGGTCGCCAAAAAGCTCACGGGCGAGCCCGCACAGCCGCCGCACTGGGAGAGTGGCGTCCCCTTGCGTTAACCAAGAGATTGTCCGGCGCCGGTGTCTCCCGGCCGATTAGGACACCCCATCTCCCCCCGCTTTACGAATTCGTGTATCGTTCCCGGACAGGTGGCGCGGTGGGAGCGCCGTGGCGTGCATCGTGGGGCTGCACCGCCGGTTTCTGCGCAGGGGGTATCATGTCAGCATTGCTGGATCTTTTTCACTCGGTCATGGCCATCGTGACGTCGGGTAACTACACGTCGCTGGCGATCATGGCGGCCATCGCGATCGCGGTCGGTTACATGATGGAGAACTTCGGTTCGATCGTGACCTCGACCTTCGTCGCCCTCGTGGCGTTCGCGCTCGCGAGCTACGTCGTCTCGGTCGCCAAAGTCGGCGGCAAAGGCGCCGGTACGCTGGCCCAAACGGACTGGAACAACCTTCTGGGACTGACCGTTCACGGCCTTCTCGCCTATGCGATCGCGTTTGCGATCATCATCGGCGCCGTGCACATCGTCCGCTCGCTCGTCCAGCGCTAGACACGCGCATTCCTTCGGAGGCGAACGCGCCGCGCATCCGTGGCGCGAACGCTATTTCTTTTTCTTGTGCGGCTGATCGACGGCGAAGGGCCCCGGTCCCATGCCCACAAGGAAGAGCAGGCCGCCCGCGATCGCGATGTTGCGGATGAAGAGCTGATAGTCTGCCTCGCGGTCGACGCTGTTCGCGATCTTCCAGTAGTCATGCACGAGCGTCGAAACAACGACGGTGAGGGCGAAAAGGATCAAGGCGCCGGTACGGGCGTGATAGCCGAGAAGGATGGAGATTCCGCCCAGCGCCATGAACAGGATCAGGAGCGCCAGGAGCGGCTCGGCATTGGCGATGTGCTTCATATGCATCAGCGTGATCGTCCCCTCCCAGTCGAGGATCCGCCACCACGCTTCACTGAGGAAAAACCACGCGATCACCAGCCGCCCCAGAAACGGCGAGATCACTTCGGAGATGGACATCGATCGGCCCTCCAGCGAATCGCTGGTCGTTCAGCCTAACGGAGCGCCGGGGACTGGCAAGGCTAGCGCGTCTGCTGCGCCACGGCCTTGTCGAACGCCGCTTCCGCCTCGTCGAGATGGCGCCGGCAGCCCGACGGATCGACGAACACTGTTCGCGAGCCGGTTTTGAGCATCTCCGCGCGCTTCCTCAGCATGTCGTAAAATCGCGCATGCGAACCGAGGAAGATCTCGCAGGGAAGCGTCTTCAGGACCGCGAAGGAGTGCCGATAGTCCGTGACGATATCGGGATAGCCCGCGTTGCCGACAAGCTTGTAGCCCGGCGCGGTCACGCTGCAGAGAAACAGCGCCTGATAGGTCTTGCCGGCGATGTGGGCCGGCATCGTCCAGGTGGTGCAGCCTTTGGTGTGGCCGGGGGTCAGATGCGCCGTCAGCGTCACGTTCCCAAACACGACCGTCTCGCCGTCGCCGACGATGCGGTCCGCCTTCACCGGCGGATAGATGGATCGGTTGGCGAAATTTGGATCGTCATGGCCGCCACGCGCCAACTCGTCCGCCGCGGCGCGGCTGACGACGAGCTTCGCGCCGGTGATCTTCTTCAGCGCCGCAAGACCGCCCGCGTGATCGACATGGCTGTGACTGTTCAGCAGGATATGGATGTCCTTCGGATCGACCCCAACGGTCTTCAGGTTTGCGAGAATTTGCGGCACGGTCTGCTCGTAGCCGGCGTCGATCAGGATATCGCCGGCGCTCGTCCCGATCAGATAGATGCCGAGATCTTCAGTGCCGACATAGGTGATCTCGTCCGAGATCCGAAACGGCGCGATGGGCCGGTTCATCGCCTTCGCCGCGTCGTCGAGCGGGATCAGTGGTGCGGCGGCGGAGGCGGGGCAGGCAGAAGAGCTGGCGGCAAGGACGATTACGGATAGAAAACACCCGATCAAGTGCATCATCATCGACTCCCCAGCGCAGGCGCGAGAGTAGCCGAGCGCGGCGAATGGGGAACACACGCACGAGCATTTCTCCCTTGCGTGCGGCGCGGAAAAGCGAATGCAGCGCAGATGGTCACGGTCACCGGGATTCCGCCTGGCGTCACTGTCTCATGTCATCCGGCAGTCGAACAGCAAGACTGAACCCAACGCCTTCTTGAACTCATTCAATTTCCTCGCCGCTCCGGCAAAGCGGGCAAGCGGCGAGTTTCCATCTGCATCGACCATTTGAGACATCGACACCTCCGTTCCGCCTCACTGCGACGGAACCTTTTGCAGAAGCTTTTGAACCTGCTCCAGCTTCATGAATCCGGAGCGAATATCGCCGGACCGGTATGCATCATAAGCTTCCTCGACTAGGCGGCGAGACTCCGCGAACTCTTTGCGCTCGCCTGTCTCCTGGACCGCCCTATCTAAGCCGAGCCGCAGGCCTACAAATGCAAGATCGAGAGTCCACTGATCTTCTGGCCCCACTGCCGCTCGCGGCGGAAAACGGTCAGGAAGATAGGTCTGAACGTAGACCACATAGTCTTTAAAGCTATGCAGATCGCTAAAGGGAAAATTCGTCATAGCAGCCTCACCGAACAATACCGTAAGACCCGGCGATAACATCTGAAGGTGCTGTCGCTGGTCGAATTACTATGACATTGGCTCCGCCTGAAAAAGCTTGATAATCGGTGACCTGAGACATTGAACCGGTTTTGAACTGCAGCGATCCATCCAAGATTGTTTTCGATCTCGGAATATAAACATCCGGCACGCGATAGTTGCCGGAGCCGCTGGGGTCGTATAGTCGACGATTGATTTGTATGATTTGTCCGGTGCCTTCGTTGATCCCCTCCTCGTTCGCTAGCCAGTCTCTGAGGTCAACTCTCGCCAGAGCATCCGTGCGCCTCCCAATGATAAGCGGATCATTCGGAATGAGATCCCGTGAAACAAGATCCATAGTTCCTGCATAGTGCTGATCGTAGAGTGCCTGATACTTCTCTGTTACCGCGTCCGTGAACTCGTCAATACTGCGAAAGCCGGAATTGCCAATTAGGAGTTCGCTTTCGGCCGGAGCTGCCAGGGGCGCGAGGGCGTCAGCAGCAGGGCCCACCAATTTCGGGATCATACCGGCCCCCATTGCACCGGCAGAAAGCAGGTTAACCAGAGGATCAATCCAGTCGCCATTCGTAGCCGGGCGCATCGGCCGAGCGCTCGCTGCCAGCGCATCGCTCCAAGCGGAAGAATCGACTAGCGGATCACTAGTCTCATCGAGGGCGGGCCCGACGGGAACTTGCATGCGATATCCGTTCGGTTTGAACCAAGGCTGCGCGCGATAATTGTTGTAAGCTCTCAGCACATGAGCGATTGCCTGGGTTTCGGCGGTCGCCGCCATGAGATCGTTGTTGCTTTCCGCGACCTCCATGCGCGCGACTTGCTCAAATGCAGATTTGACTTCGTGCGGAATATGAGCGCCGAACGCCTGCCAGAAGTTTTGCTGTTCGCCATCGCGGGGTTTGGGCTGAGAATGCGCGGCGCCTGCGTTGCTCCGTGCAGCTGCAGCGGCGCGCGCGGCCGCTTCTGCCACCGGATCATCGGAAGCGTCGCTCCTGGCGTTGTTGGCGAGTTGGATGCGTGGGCTGCGCGCGGCCGAAGCGTGTTCGGGACTGTGCGACCTTGTGCGATCGACAGCATCCGACTGTGAAGTCGGCAAAGAGTCGGTCACGCCTCCCTGGCCTTCGGGCGCGAACTCGCCGCCCGCGCTGTCAGCACTTCCTGCGGGCCAACGCGGATGCTTGTCGGGATCCCATTTGATCATTCCGCTCCAATGCAGATCGCGGACGAGTCTGATCATCTGCTCGCGCGAGCGAAGACCTTTGGAAAGCGGCGGAGGATCGGGGATGCCAAGGAGAACCGTCGCGATTTGTGCGCGGGCGATGTTGCCTGCGTTCAGTGCTTTGGCGATGGCCTTCAGTCCGCCCGTTTTGGAGGACATATCGATGGGCAGGCCGTAATGCTCACCGATCTCTTCGGAGAGTTCATCGCAATCGCGCGGCTGCCACTCGTCTCTACCGCTCATCTGCAATCGCTTCAGGATCGGGATGGCCCCAATAAAGGCACCTTCCGCATCGCAGGAAATGCCGCGCCCCTTTCCGGGCGGTGAGAGGTGGAACTCGTGGGGCATCTTCGTCCCTTCCGTCAGCCAGAAAGAACATAACAAGAACATACATGGATGTGGCGATTATCCCGGACTTGACAGTATCGCAACTTGGGGTAGATTTTTCGCCCACCCCAAGGAGCCTTCTCATGCCAAGCAGAAAAGACCCGGACGCCGATACGGAATGGCGTTGGCTGAAAACCCCTGCGACTTACTGCGACACCTACAGCGTGGATGTTTTCGGCGGCGCGAGCATCGTACGGATCACATTTGGCGAATTTCTCGACAGGGAGACGGAGCCTTATTATCGGATGGCTGTCGCGCTTCCGATCAGCGATGCAAAGGCTTTAGCGAAGTCATTGGAAAGATTGATAAAGAGGGCAGAAGAAAAAAAGAAGGACGGCGACGAACCGTCAGAGGGCTGAGGAAGCCTCAATGGAGGACAGCTCAGAAAATCTGGACGCCGACAGGTCGCCAAAGACCGCTCATCCAGAGCCACACCCCACGGCGCGGGATGTTTTGCGGGAATTGGGCGTTCCCACCGAAGATAATCCTAACAAAAACCGAACCGATGGCGGCGGTGAAAACAAACGCGCCGGCTTGCCCGAAAAGGAACTTCCGACCGAGGAAATCACTACCAAGAAGATCACTTGGGAGCGCGCGCGAATGCTAGCCACGACGCGGCGTAAGCGCATAAGCGAATTCGCATTAGGCGGCTTTGTGGCGGCCCTTCCCGGTGCGGTGCAAAGCGTTGTGGACTATCTTGGGAAACCCCGGGTTGTCCCGACTGGTGGACACCTTGTTGAGATCGGAATTGCGATCATTTTTGGAACTCTCTCAGCGGCCTCACTATTCCAATTTAGCGATCCCACGTCCGCCGACGTTCTGGCGAGAACATTTCCCGAAATGGTAGAGCAAGAGCGCTTCGTTCGGCGCATCCGGCGCTGGTGGAAAAGGCTGCGTGAAGATTTCAGCATCCCCGTATAGCTTCCGCGAAAATGTCCGCATTCTCGCGGTTGTTATAACGGAACTGGAATTCCGCGACGTATAGCGGGAGATATTTGCGGCTGACCTTGTGGTAGCTGCCCATCACGCCGCGCTTAATCAGCGACCAGAAGCCTTCAATCGTGTTCGTATGAAGCGCGCCAGAGACATACTGATGGGCGGAATGATCCACCATGCCATGGTTGTTGTGTGTCTCGTGCAAGCGCCGGTAACCGCCCGCAGCGTCCGTGCTGAGAAGCGAAACGTCCGTCGCGACAACTTCGTGAACGAAGGCTTGCATCGTCGCGTGGTTCACTTTGTTCAACACGCGAGCAACAACGCTCCCCTTGCGCTCGATAGCGCCGATCACGACGAACTTAAGCGGATCGCCGGTGCCGGGCTTGTGGCTTCGCTTGTCAAAATGGCGATTGTGGTCCTTGCCACCGATCACGGTTTCGTCCACTTCGACGTAGCCGATCAACTTGCGGAATTCTTCGTTTGCAAGACCGGCGCGCACGCGATGGCACATGTACCAAGCGGTCTTGTAAGAGCCGAAGCCCATCATCCGATGGATTTGCAGCGCGCTGATACCCTTCTTGCTGGTCAGCATCAGATGGATGACGCGGAACCAGTCGCGCAGGGGCTTGTTCGTGTTCTCGAAGATCGTCCCGGCGATGACGCTGAAGCGGTAGCCCTGTGCGGCGCACTGGTGGCACTGCCAGTGGAATTCCATGGACAGCGTGTAGACCTTCTCATTGCCGCAGCGCGGGCAACGGACGCCTTCGCGCCAGCGGTGCATGGTCAGGTAGGCAAGGCAGGACCGCTCGTCCGGGAACGCCTTTTCCCATTGGGCAAAGGTCATCTGGTGGATGCGTTTCAGGTTGTTTTTGGCCATGGAAGCCGTCCCCGCTGTTCTGGACAGAAACCTAGGCCCTCAGCCATTCTCTGTCAAGTCCGGGATAATCGCCATGGATGTCCAGAGTGGTTTTTCTAAACCGTGTCGGTTCAAAGGGGCCCGATGGCCTAACCACTTGGGAATCCAGGATGATTTTCTTCGAAAAATTTTTATGAAGCGCAAGGCCGCGCCTCTCGGCGAGCGGCTCTGGATGGAGAATGCCAGGCCCGCTCCGTCACGCAACTTCGTCACATGCCACCTCCCCCGCTGGCACGGGGGAGGAAAGCTACAGATGCTGCTTCGATGTGAGAAACCGGTGCGGCCGTGCGCTCAAACCTGCCTGAGCGCGTGCTTCCTGAGGTGCCGCACGATCGCCATTTCGTCGACGCGGCTCTGCGTGCGGCGGGCTTCGATTTCGGCGACGCGTTTGGCCTGCTGTTCCGTCGCGAGCTCGAGGCTCTTGAGGTCCTGATAGGCCGCGGACAATTCGCCCTGGCACTGCTCGCGCTCGCGGTCGATTTCCTTGAGCGTGTTCTTGAGGTTCTCGCGCCGCGACTCGATCGAGCGCAGGAACGACGGGAACGCGAGACGGCCGATGTCGGAATCGTTGGCGCGCTGCTTCTCGCGCGCGACGCTGTCCTCCAGATCCGCAAGCTTGCGGTCGAGATCGGCGCGCATGGCATCGAGCGTCGCCATGCGTCGCTTCAATTCGTCGACGCGGAAGCGCTTGAGGCGCATCAAGGTGTCCCGGCGTTTCATGACTATCTACCTCTCACCATACCGCCGCCGACAATCGCTTGCAGCGCGGCATATCCCTCGGCCAATGTCGATCTCTCGTTCTTCTTCTGAGTCAAAAACGCTTCGAGATGCGGATAAACCAGTGCCGCCGCATCCACGTCGGCGTTCGTGCCCGGCTTGTAGGCGCCGAGACGAATAAGCTCCGCCATATCTTCATAAACGGCAAGCTGCGCGCGTGCGCGCGCCACAATCGCCTGCTCGTCGTCGCTGTTGCACTGCGGCATAGCGCGCGACACGGATTTCAAAACATTGATCGCGGGAAAGCGCCCGCGCTCCGCAATCTGACGTTCGAGCACGATGTGCCCGTCGAGGATGCCGCGGACGGCGTCGGCGATCGGCTCGTTGTGATCGTCGCCTTCGACGAGCACGGTGAAGAGTCCCGTTATGGAACCGTTGTGGCCTTCGGCGCCGGGCCCTGCGCGTTCCAGAAGACGCGGCAGCTCGGCGAACACGGTCGGCGTGTAGCCCTTGCTCGCGGGCGGCTCGCCGGCGGAGAGACCCACTTCGCGCTGCGCCATGGCAAACCGCGTCACGCTGTCCATCAGCAGAAGCACGTGCAGGCCCTGATCGCGCAACTGCTCGGCGACCGTCATCGCCACATAGGCCGCCTGGCGGCGCACGAGCGCTGGCTCGTCGGACGTGGCCGCGACCACGACGCTGCGCGCGAGGCCTTCGGGGCCCAGATCGTCTTCGATGAACTCCTTAAGCTCGCGGCCACGCTCGCCGACCAGGCCGATGACAATGGCGTCGGCATTGGTATGGCGGGCCAGCATGGCCAGCAGCGTCGATTTGCCGACACCCGAGCCGGAAAAGATCCCCATGCGCTGGCCCCTGCAGCACGTAAGAAAGGCGTTGAGGGCCCGGACGCCGAGGTCGAGCTTGCCGCCCACCCGCGCGCGGGAATGGGCTGAGGGGGCCTGGGTGCGGACGGGATAGCCGACCGGACCATGGGCCAGTGGTCCCCTGCCGTCGGCCGGGCGGCCAAACGCGTCGAGCACGCGGCCGAGCCAGGCCTTCGAGGGGTAGATGAGCTGGGGCTGGTCGTCGAAGTCGGCGCGGGCGCCAAGTGTCACCCCGTCCAGCGCGCCAAGCGGCATGGTGAGGGCCCGGCCGTCCCGGAAGCCGACGACTTCACACGGAATTTTCTTGCCATTTGAACAGGTTATGGTTACTTGACCGCCAAGGCTGACGGCGCCAGCGGCACCCGTGACCTCGACCAGGAGGCCCTCAATGCGGGCCACACGACCAAAGCGCGTGAGCGGCGAAACGGAGTCGATGTCTTTGAGCAAGGCTTGCATCGGCTGTCCTGAAAAGCGGGCGGTGCTCCCCGCGCCAGACATCTTGAAGCAAAGCCTTTAAGTGGCGGTAAACTTAACAAGGCGAATCAAAGGGATGCGACTACGGTCTGGCTCACACTCGGTTCATACCTGTTCGAGTCCGATGAAGCCATTCGTTACTGTGAAAGCGGATGTTAACCATTTCGCTCTAAGTTGCCCCTGTTCGTTAACTGCGGCCTGCGGGTCACCAAAGAAGGTTTTAAGCGATGCGCGTGCTCTTGATCGAAGATGATAGCGCGATGGCCCGAAGCATCGAGCTGATGCTGCGTTCGGAAGGCTTCAACGTTTACACGACCGATCTTGGCGAAGAAGGGATCGATCTCGGCAAGCTCTACGACTACGACATCATCGTGCTCGACCTGCAGCTGCCGGACATGAGCGGTTTCGAAGTTCTGAAATCGTTGCGTCTCGCCAAGGTGCAGACGCCGGTTCTCATTCTTTCGGGCAACGCGATCGTCGAAGCGAAAGTGAAAGCCCTCGGCTTCGGCGCCGACGACTATATGACGAAGCCGTTCCACAAGGACGAGCTTGTCGCCCGCATCCAGGCGGTCGTGCGCCGCTCCAAGGGCCATTCGCAGTCGGTGATCACGACGGGCAAGCTCACCGTCAATCTCGACGCCAAGACGGTGGAAGTCGACGGCAGCCGCGTGCATCTGACCGGCAAGGAATATCAGATGCTGGAACTTCTTTCGCTCAGGAAGGGCACCACGCTCACGAAGGAAATGTTCCTCAATCATCTCT
>DATKON010000040.1:0-12620 GCA_035524575.1 Rhizomicrobium sp. | reverse complement strand
GGATAGTCTGCATCGCCGCCGACATCGCCGCGCCGATGAAGCGTTCGCGGTTGTCGCGCGCCCAGTTATAGGCGGTCTCGCGTGCGACATTGGTCTTGTTGATCACCGGCGTCACGTGCCGCTGCCACAGATCGTAGGATTTCTTGGTCGCCTCGAAATTCGCCCAGTTGTGCGCGAGCTGCAGGAAGCAGCCGAACTCGCCCTGCTTCTCCTGCAGGCGGCGGATCTGCGCGATGGCGTCGTCCGGCGTGCCGACCACGATCGTGCCCTGCTTGACGAGCTCTTCAGGCGACTGACCAGACGCGGCTTCGCGGCCCGCGACGCCTGCGATGGCCGTGAAATAGTCCTGCCACTGCTTGAAGCCGAACTTGATGTTTTCGAAGGCTTCCGCGCGCGTCTCGGCAATATGCACGGGACCGACGAGACGGAGCGCTTCCGGACTCATCTTGCGGCCGTGCTCCGCGGCGGTTTCGTTGGCGATCTTCCAGTTGATGCCGAGCGCGTCGTAGCCGCCTTCCTGCGTGGCGGCGACGCAGAGCATGCCGAAGCCGTGGCGGCCGGCAAGCTTGCCGCCGGACGGGGTAACACTCGAAGCGACGGCGATTTCCGGATGCGGCCAGGTGTACGGAAGGAGCTGGCACGTCGCATCGACCAGCGTGAACCACGACGTCTTGTGCGTGACGCGTTCGCCCGCGAAGAGCCGGAGGATCACTTCGATTGATTCCACCATACGCTCGCGCTGCGTCGAGGGATCGATTCCCATCTGGAAGGCGTCCGACGGCAGGAGTCCGGGACCCACGCCGAACATCACGCGACCCTTGGTCTGATGATCGAGCTGGATCATCCGGTTCGCCGCCATCAGCGGATGGTGATAGGGCAGCGAGACGACGCCGGTGCCGAGCTTGATGCGCTTGGTGCGTTCGGCCACCGCCGCGATGAAGAGCTCGGGGCTGGGGATGATCTCGAATCCCGCGGAGTGATGTTCCCCGACCCAAGCTTCTTCGTAACCGAGACGATCCAGATGCTCGATCAACTCCATGTCGCGCTGAATGCAGAGCGTTGGATCCTCGTTCACGGGATGAAAGGGGGCGAGAAAGATGCCGTTTCTGAGCTTGATGGTCATAAGCGTTTCCAGTCCCGAATTTCGTGTCGCGCCCCTTATGACATATTGTCAGAAGAGAGTCACAGCATCGGCGGCTTAAAGCCGCCCAGCTTTTCCTCGACGGCCTCGGCGAAATCGAACAGCCGGTCTTCGCTGCCCGATGGACCCATGATTTGCACGCCGGTCGGAAGTCCTGCCGCCGTCTGACCCGCAGGGGCTGCAAGGCTCGGACCGAGGAGCGCCGTGGCGAGGGCGATCCAGCACAGCATCGTTCCGTAGGGAAAGGTTTCCCCGTCCACCACGAGCGTGCGCTCGTTGAAGGTCGGCTCGTGGAGATGCGGAAACGCCGGCATGATCGAGATAGGCGACAGGATCGCGTGCCAGCCTTCGGCGAAGAACGCGTCGAGCTCGTCCTTCATCATCTGCCGCCGCGTCATCATCGCCAGCACTTCGCGATGGCTTGCCGTCACGCGCAGGCGATAGGCGGCCATGCTGAACATCCCGACCTGGCCTTTGCGCATCGCCGCGAGATCGTCGCTGCGCTGGGCTTCGAAACTCTGGATGAGCGAATCCGGCAATCCCGCGCCGATGATCGGCGTCAGCAGCGCCATATAGACGTCCATCAATTCGCGCCCGCTGATCGGCAGCCGCCTGCGCTCCACGATCGCGCCGGCATCCGACAGCGCGTCGGCAGCGCGCTGGACGCCCGCCTTCGCATCGCGCGACAGCGGAAAGCCCGGCTCTTCATCCCAGACCGCGACGCGTGCGCCGCTGACGGATTTCGGCGATGCCCCTGCAGAGCCGCGCAGGACATTCCAAAGCAATCTCAGATCGCCGGTGTTGCGCGCCATGGGGCCGACGACGCCGAGATCGGGTTCGGAATAATATCCCGGCGGCGGCGGAACCTGTCCACGCGACGACAACACCCCCCAGGTCGGCTTTAGAGAGCACACACCGCAGAAATTCGCGGGATGACGCAGCGAGCCGCCGATATCCGATCCGATTTCCAGCGGCGTAATGCCGGCCGCGAGCGCGGCTGCTGCGCCACCCGAAGAGCCGCCCGGCGTGCGCGTCGTGTCATACGGATTGTTCGTCGTGCCGTAGATGTCGTTGTAGCTCTGGAAATCGCCGAGCATGAGGGGCACGTTGGTCTTGCCCCAGATCACGGCGCCCGCGCCGCGCGCCGCTTTCACCATGTCGGCATCGACGCAGTTCTCGTCGCGCTTCGCGTAGATGGGATTGCCCGAGGTCGCCGGCATGCCTTCGACATCCCAGCCGTCCTTCATGGTCATGGGGATACCGGCCAGCGGTCCGAGCGCTTCGCCTTTGGCGCGCGCATTGTCGATCTTCTCTGCATCGCGCCGCGCACGCTCAGGGTCGGTGGCGACGACGGCATTGAGCTTCGCGTGCAGCGCCGCATTGCGGGCCATATGCGCGTCGAGCAGTTCGCGGGCCGAGATCTTCCTGGCGGCGAGATCGGCGATCATCTCGCGGGCTGTCCTGTACGTGTCCAAGAGCTCCATCCCTTGCGGCTTTCTCCGGATGACATAATGTCAGGAGGATCGATATTGGCAAATGGAGTGAGCCGTGCGCGCCGCTGTTTTTCGGGAAATGTCAAAGCCGCTGGTCGTGGAAACCATCGCCGATCCCGAGCCCGGGCCGACCGACATCATCCTCAAGGTGAAGAATTGCGGCATCTGCGGTTCTGATCTGCACATGACGGAGCCGACGAGCGTGATGCCGCTGGCGCTGGGCTCGGTGATGGGCCACGAATTCGCGGGCGAAGTCGTCGCCGTCGGCAAGAACGTCACGCATCTGTGGAAGCAGGGCGATCGCGCTGCGGGCTTTCCCTTCATCTGCTGCGGCGAGCACACGCCGTGTCTCAATTTCGCGGCGGGCAAGTCCGGCATGTGCGGCAAGGGCATTTCGATCGGCCTCGGGCAGAGCCACGGCGCCTATGCGGAGTTTGTGAAGATCGGCGCCTCGAGCGGCTTCCGTCTGCCCGACAGCGTTTCGTTCCGCGAAGGCGCGATGGTCGAACCTTTGGCGGTCGGGCTTCACGCCGTCGACATGGCGAAGATGCCACGCGGCGCTACGGTGCTTGTCGTCGGCGCGGGGCCCGTCGGTCTTGCCACCATGCTGTGGGCGAAGTTCCTCGGCGCGCGGCATGTGATCGTCAGCGAGCGCACAGAGATGAGGAACAAGATGGCGGCGAAGTTCGGCGCCACCGACGCCATCGATCCCTCGCAGCCGCTGACGCCGCAGGTGGAGAAGATTGCGGGCCAGGGCCCCGACATCATCTTCGAATGCGTCGGCGCGCCGGGCCTCATCAATCAGACCATGATGGAAGCGCCGCGCGGCGCGCGCATCGTCATCGCCGGCGTCTGCCAGCAGCCTGACACGATCATGCCGCTGATGGGCATCGTGAAGGAGCTGGAGCTGCAATTCGTGCTCGGCTACCGCCGAGCGGATTTCGACTATGTCATCGCCATGATCGCGTCGGACCGTGTCGACGTGGCGCCGATGATCACCGACATTGTCGATCTCGACGCGCTGCCATCCGCTTTCGAAGCGCTGCGAAAGCCATCGCATCAATGCAAGGTGATGCTGGAGAATTAAGGCCCGATCCGCCGCTCCGGCATGTTGTCCCAGGCGCGCAGGCGCTGTTCGTTCGGCGCGTTGACGAGATGCGGCGCGCCGTCGCCGAGGATCATGGTCGGACGCATCTGTGCATCGTAGCGCGGCCATGTGCCGGCGGCGGGGGTAGACGGATCGCCCGTCGTCGCGAAGGCAATCCAGGAATCCATCATCGAACGCGCCAGCGTTTCCGCCGCGAGACCGGAGCCGAAGAACGCGCCGGCGAGACGCTTGTTGTGCGTGCCGAACGTGAAGCCGATATCGAGCGCATGACAGGCGCCCATCAATCCACCGAGGAAATTCGAGCGCCAGTCGAAGCGATAGGTGAAGACGGGCGCGATACGCGCCTGCGCCTCGGCAAGCCGTATCGCGGGCACGAAGAAGCTCTTGTCCGTCATCAGCGCATTGAAGCGCTCGAAGGGCGAGCCTTCCTGATACGCTGAACGCATGATCTCGGCGCGCTCACCGGCAAGCCGTTCCACGCGCTCCGCAAAATTCTTCGCCGACATCAGCCGCAGTGCCGGATTGGCGGCAGTGAAAAGGCGCCACTCATCGCGCGTCGTGCCGGTCAGAAGCGGCACTGAGGCACCCGCGCCTTCGCGCAGGAGCCTGATCGGCCTTGCCGGGATCAGGCCGCCGTCGATGGTCGGCTGAAAGGGCAGCGCACCCAGCTTGCGCGCATCCCGGCCAGTGTTGGTCTTGGCCACGAGCGAAATCTGCGCAGCGATCAGCGCGCTGTAGGGCGCGGCGAAAGCCTTCTCCGCCTCGTGGGACTGAAGCCCCATCTCCGCGAGGAACGCATGGGCCACGCGGGCGGACCGGTCGGGCTCGTGACCGATATCGCCGGCGCCCGACTGCGCGATGGCCTTGTGGTAGAGACCGCGCGCCGCGGGCGAAGCCAGCAGCATGGCCACGCTCATGCCGCCGGCCGACTCGCCGAAGATGGTGACGTTGTCCGGATCGCCGCCGAAGCGCGCGATGTTGCGCTTCACCCAGTCGAGAGCCAGGATCTGGTCGGCGACGCCTTCGGCGCCGGTGCCGGGCACCTTGCCCTCGCTCAGGAGGCCCAGGGCGAGGAAGCCGAAGGCCCCCAGCCGGTAGTTGATGGTGACGACCACCGCCCCGGCTTGGGCGAGGGAGGTCCCGTCATAGACGCCGTGGCTGCCGGCCCCCAGCACGAAGGCCCCGCCATGGATCCAGACCATGACCGGTCGCTTCGCCCCATCCGCGGCCGGGGTCCAGACATTCAGGTAAAGGCAGTCCTCAGACTGCTGCTCGCCGACGGCCAGGCCCATTAACGATTCCAGCTGGGTGGGGGCCTGCGGGCAGGTCGGCCCGAAGGTGGTGGCGTCGCGCACTCCCGCCCAGGGTTCGGCCGGCTCCGGGAACCGCCAGCGCAGGGGACCGACCGGCGCTTTCGCGTATGGGATGCCCTTGAAGCTCTCCACACCGCCGGCGCGCAGGCCCATAAGCCGGCCGGCTGGGGTGTCGACACTGACGCTCTGCGGGGTTTCCGATTCCCGGTCCATGGTAGCCCACGAAACCATGGCGCGAACGCTGCGCGCAATTCTTGAGGTGCGCGCGGCGATTGAAACAGTCACCATATGTCGGCAGCGTTAACCGGCACGCCGCCCGGCACTGGTGTCATTGTTCGCTGTGCCGCTATGTGGTGAATTGGAGCGGTTCGATGGGCGCGGATAAATCGATGAATGAGCTCAAGACTCCGACGGCGGTGCGCCTTGTCGCGCTGGTGCTGTTGGCGGTCCTGGCACTGCCGTTTTCACAGGCGCACGCGCAGGCAACGAACCTGTTTCGCCGCGGCGTCGCCATCCACGACGCGATGAACTGGGCAACGATGGACAAGGCGAAAAAGACCTATGTCTATCCCCCCTTCTCCGATGCAAAACATCCTTTGACGGCCGACGAGCTGGCCGAGATCAGGAACGACGGATTCGATTTCGTACGGCTCACGGTCGATCCGGGCCCGTTCCTGGCATTCCAGGGCGCGCAGCTCGATGGCACCTACGACATACTGCGCCAGCGTGTGGCAATGATCCGGGCATCCGACCTTGCAGTGATCGTCGACTTTCACCCCGTCGTGCAGGATCAGGATTATGGCCCGAAGGCGCTCGTCGCCGGCAGCGATACGCCTCTCTTCAACGCGTACTGTGCGATGCTGGCACGCACCGCCACAGTACTTGCCGGGTTCCACAGCGGTCACGTCGCGCTCGAGCTGATGAACGAGCCGGTCATCGGCGGAGCACCGGCTGCGGACGCACAGTGGCAGACGATGGAGGAAAAGGCCTATCACGCGGCGCGCGGCGCGGCGAAAGACCTGCGGCTCGTGCTGCAAGGCGATCTCGCCGGCGACTATGACGGTCTGCTCGCGCTTGATCCCTCGCCATTCGTGGCGGACCAGCACACGGTCTTCACGTTCCATTTCTATCTGCCGTATTTCTTCACAAACCAGTCCGCGATCCAAAATCCGTATCACCGCGTCGCAGCCGACGTGCCCTATCCCGCGCTCTCCCGTCCAGCCGACGCCAGCATCAACGCATTGCAGACGCGGATGAAGGGCTGGAACGAGACGGACGATCAAAAGAAGGCCGATCTGCAAAGTGCAACATCGCAACTGGCGCAGTACCGGAAGTCCGCCTTTGACCGCTCTACGATCAGAGGCTATTTCGATCAGGTCGCGGCGTGGGCACGGACGCACAAGATCCCAACCAATCGGATCCTTCTCGGCGAGTTCGGCGTGGTCCGCAAATACGGCCAGTACGACGGCGCGCGAGACTCAGATCGCGTCCGCTGGCTCCAGGACGTTCGCGAAGAGGCTGAACAGCACGGGTTTTCATGGTCGATCTGGGCCTATCGCGGCTATGGCGGCATGGCGATTGTGGATACGGACGACACGACGAAGATCAATCCGCCGACCCTTAAGGCGCTCGGCCTTCGGTAGTCGGCAGCGGAACAGGAGTGCGGTCTTGACCGATCTATTGGATGCGCGGAGCCATTTCGCTTTCGGCGAGAACTGGAAGTCGTATCTGCGCGTGCTTGACCCCGAGCGCGTGGCGCAGGCGGAAGCCGGCATGCGGCGACTGTTCCCCAACGGCGAGCTCGAGGGCGCGAAATTTCTCGACATCGGCAGCGGCTCCGGCCTTTCGTCGCTCTCGGCGGCGCGGCTGGGAGCAAAACACATTGACGCCGTGGACATCGACAAAAATTCCGTCGAGGCGACGCGCGGCCTGCTTTCGTCGTCGCTGCCGCAAGGCACATGGACCACCAATCTGAAGAGCGTTTTCGATCTGTCTCCTGAGCGGGACGGAACCTACGACGTTGTCTACAGCTGGGGCGTGCTGCATCACACCGGCGACATGTGGCGTGCCGTCCGATGCGCAGCGGCAATGGTAAAACCGGGCGGTCGATTTGCGGTGGCGCTCTATCGAAAGACGCCGTTCTGCGGCATGTGGACCTGGGAAAAACGCGTTTACACCAAGGCGCCCGAAATCGTCCGCATGCCGATGCGCGGCATTTATAAGACCATTGCCTACGCGATGATGCTCAAGGGCGGCATCAATCCGCTGACGCACATCCGCAATTACAAATCGAACCGGGGCATGAGCTGGTCGCACGACGTTCACGACTGGATGGGAGGCTACCCCTACGAGTCGGCGACACCGGAGAGCGTGCGGGCCTTCCTCTCGGAGCTTGGGTTCAAGGTCGAGCGCGAATTCGTCAGGCAGCCCGGCAACGGCCTTTTGAACGGATTGCTGGGAAGCGGGTGTGACGAGTTCGTGGCCGTTCGTGTCCCGTAAGGCGGGGCGGCGGCAAACGGTTTGAGATATATGGGGAAAGCCTGTGTGCGGAATAGCGGGATTTCTTGACGACGAGCGGAGCGTGAATGCCGACATCGGCCAAGCACTTCTGCGTCGCATGACGAATGCCATTGCGCATCGCGGTCCGGACGGCGATGGGAGCTATGTCGAACCGGAATGCGGCCTCGGCCTCGGCCATCGCAGGCTTTCGATCATCGATCTGAGCAGCGCCGGCTCCCAGCCGATGACATCGGCGAACGGGCGTTGGGTCATTACCTACAACGGCGAGATCTACAATTTCGAGGAGATGCGCCGCGGGCTCGACCGCCACCAGGTCCGCTGGGTAGGAACGTCAGACACAGAAGTGCTGCTGGAGGCCATCGCGCATTTCGGATTCGAGGAGGCGATCAAACTTACCAATGGCATGTTCGCCCTTGCCGCCTGGGACAGGCAAGAACGTGCGCTTTATCTCGCCAGGGACCGGCTTGGCGAAAAGCCGCTCTATTTCGGCTGGCAGCGCTCGTGCTTTCTGTTTGCGTCCGAGCTGAAGGCGATCGCGGCGCATCCGGCGTTCCGGCCGGTGATCAATCCTGGCAGCGTCGCGTCCTATCTGACCTACGGATATGTGCCGCAGCCGCACAGCATCTACGCCAACATCTCGCAGCTCGAACCGGGGCGCTTTCTGAAACTGAAACTCGGTGCGGGGCCCGCAGCGCCGCTCGAGACGGTGCCCTACTGGACTTTTCCGACGCCTCAGCCGCGTCCGATGAAAGAAGAAGATGCAGTCGCCGAGCTCGATGTTCTCCTGCGCGATGCCATCCGCATCCGCATGCGGGCAGACGTTCCGATGGGCGCGTTCCTTTCGGGCGGAATCGACTCCTCAACCATCGTCGCGCTAATGCAGGCGCAATCCCAGAGCCGCATCCGCAGCTATTCCATCGGTTTCCATGAAGACGCCTACGACGAATCGCGCTATGCGCGCGAAGTCGCCGCGCATATCGGCACCGAGCATACCGAAATGCACGTCACGGCGGACGATGCGCTGAACGTCATACCGCAGCTGCCGCAGCTCTATGACGAGCCATTCGCGGATCCCTCGGAAGTTCCGACCTTCCTTCTGTCGAAGCTCACGCGTCAGCATGTGACGGTGTCGCTCTCCGGCGATGGCGGCGACGAGCTGTTCGGCGGCTATGGACGGTATTTCGATTTCGAACGCCGGTGGCAAAAGCGTTTCGCGGCGCTCGATCTGTTCCGCCCGCTGGTCGCGGGCACGTTGAACGCGATCCCGGAAAGCGTGCTTCGCGCGATTTATGTTGTCGTGCCGACAGGCTTGCGGAAGAACGTCCGTCCGCGTCGCTTCAAGCGGATCGCAGCCGGGCTCGGTCGCCGCACGGAGCATGAATTCTATCGCTTCATGATGGAGCAATGGTCGCCGAACATGCTGAGGCGCCCGCCTGACCATGAAGTGCCGGTGTTTTTCGACCGCCACGACATCGCGCGGTTCTGCGACCCCTTCTCGGGCATGATGTTCCTCGACTCCGGTAGCTATCTGCCGGACGACATCCTCGTGAAGGTGGATCGCGCCGCGATGGCCGTCAGCCTCGAATCGCGGGTGCCGCTGCTCGATCACAGGATCGTCGAATTCGCGTCCTATTTGCCGCTTGACCTGAAGCGCCGCGGCGATGCCGGCAAATGGCTGTTGCGCCGGGTGCTGGACCGATACGTACCGCGGCATCTGATCGACAGGCCGAAACAGGGTTTCGGCCCGCCGGTCAAGGAATGGCTGCGCGGGCCGCTGAAGGAATGGGGAGCGGATCTCCTGAACGATTCCAGCACCGCAATCGGGGCGCTGGTCGATCTCGAGACGGTCCGGGGCGTTTGGAATGAACATCAGGAAGGCGAGTTCGATCAAAGCTACGCTCTGTGGAACATACTGATGCTCGTCGCCTGGGCTCGCGAATGGCGGCCGGTGCTGAATTGAAGCGGGATCCTTTCGTTTTGGCTGATCAGCCATGAATGACAGTGCGCATACGGACGTAGCAAAGCTGCTGTCGGGCAATGTGCTCGCCAAGATATTCGGCCTTGCGGCGACGATGCTGTTCGCACGACTGTTGACCAAGGATCAGATGGCGGTCTTCCCCGCTTACCTGATGCTCGCCGGCGTGCCGAATCTAATCCTGACCTTTGGCATCCTGTCGACTTTCACGCGCGAAATACCGTCGCTGATGAGAAGCGATTTCCAGCGGGCGCGCAGCATGATGCTGACGGGCTCGATCATCATCATAGCCGGCACCGTCCTGCCCTCGGTTGCCGCTTACTTCCTGGGCGAGCAGATCGCCTTTTTCGCTTTCCGCACGACGAGCCTCGCCTGGGCCGTGCGCATCATGGTGCCCGGCTTCATGGCCTATGTGGTCTCAAAGATCGTCGAATATGTGATGTGGAGCATCGGCGAATTCGGAGCGACATCCAAAGTGCAGGTTGTCGATTCCGTCGTGCGCCCGCTCATGACGCTGGCGCTCTATTTCGTTCTCGGCTTCAAGGGCGTCGTCATCGGGCTCGTCATCGCCCAGTTCGCAACGATGTCCGTCGGGCTCTATTACATCCGCCACCTGTTCCGAGGCGGCTGGCCGTCGCGTTATCCGGTGCGCCAACTCATTTCCGAGTCGATGCCGTATTACATCGGAAACTACATCTCCTTCCTCAGGGGCGATGGCGACACGTTGCTGGTTGCGACCTTTCTGGGGCCCGCGGCGCTCGCCGAATATTACGTCGCCAAGAATCTCTATTCGAACGTCATCCTGGTCCAGACGTCGGTAGACAAGGTCGTGCTGGAGCGTCTTGCGCGTTTTGTCCGGACGCCGGAATTTGTCGACAAGGTGCGCCAGGCCAACGCGCAGATTTCGCAGCTGGCGATCCCGTTCGTGCTCCTCGCTATTGCCGTCGCGCCGAATGCGCTTCGGATCCTTGCCGGTCCGCACTACGGCGAAGCGACCTGGCCGGCCATATTCCTTCTCGTCTCGGCAATGGTGCAGTTTGTAGCGATACCGATTGACCGGGCGGTATTTCTGTCCCTGCCGGGCTATCTGAGAGTTGCCTACTCTATCTGCGAGGCGACCGCCGTGACGACGACGGCCGTCGTGCTCATCCCCGTCATCGGGTTGTCCGGCATGGCGCTTGCGCGCATCATTGCGCCGGTTGGGGTTTATGCCTTCGGGCTCATGCTGCTCTGGAACAGGCTGAAGCTGAGCCTGTCGTTCGACGCTGCGGTCATGGCGATGGCAACCGCACTGCCCGGCACCGTGCTTGTTCTCGCGGAAACGCCCCTCGGCCACGGGATCCTTCCGGCCATCGGCTTGACACTAGCCGGGATGGCTATATGGAGTGTCCTATTCTGCAGTCTCACCTATGCGATCAACCGGCGGGCTTTTTTCTCGGCGCGGCGAGTAGGGGTTGATTATTGGCACAAGCTCTTTCCGGCGCGCGCGGAGGCATGAGTTCGATGAAAGCCGCTCAAACTGCTGTCAGACCTCAGGCACAGCGCTCGGAGCGGCCGCGCTCTCTCTCCGAAGTCAACCTGCGCAACACGATCTTTCTCCGTCTCTTCCTGGCGACGATCCCGCTCCATCTGACGCCGGCCTTCAACGATGGATTGATGAACATCCCGTGGCTGCGGATTTCGGCGATCCTTACCGGTCTCATGTTCGTGGAATTCCTCGTGAGCTTCAGACCAAAGCGTCGGTTGGACTCGCCGGAGCGCACCGGATTGATCCTCTTCCTCCTCTATATGGGGATTTTTACCGTCACGTTCGCGCGCTCGATCCCCAATCTGCATGTGTTCGCTTCGGTCGATCCGACTTTTTCGTATAAGACGTCGACCTACATCGACTCGCTTTACCTGTTGAACAGCCTCGCCGTGTTGCCCTTCGTCTATGTGGTCATGAATGCAACATCGCTGGAGGAGTTGTACGAGCTCGTTCGCGCCATCGCGGTCGGGATATCGATCGAGTCGTTGCTGATCATCGGTTTCATTCTTCAGGACCCGAGCGTGCTGACGAGTTTCGACCGGCTGGGAATTTCCAAGATCACGCTCGCCGTCTTCGGGCTTCACTACAACGACGTTGCGACGAGCTATATTTTGACCGGGCCGCTCTTGCTCTACATGGCACTCCGGCGGGGCGGCTACTGGATTTTGCCATACGCATTATCGTTTGTGGCTATCCTGCTGCTCGAATCGCGCACCGGGCTCGAGGTATTCTTTCTGATGAGCCTCGCCACGCTCGCGGTCATGCGGCGGACCAATATCCTGATCATCATTGTTCCGCTGGTCGCGCTGGGCATATTCGTCACGTTCGGCAGCATCTTGCTGTCGTTCCTGTCCATCGGCTTTACGTCCCACCAGGGCTTCTCGCTGAACGACGCGTTGACAGGCCGGTCCGATTTCATCTGGGCACCTGTGCTGAAAGAGTGGTCGGCCAAGCCGCGGCTGTTCTGGTTCGGCGGCGGCGAGTTCGCGATCATCGCGAGCTACAGCCGCATAAGCGGTGCGACCCTTGACGTTTCCCAGGCGCACAATGCGTTCCTCGAGTTCTTCCTGGACGCGGGGCTCATTGTGTTCGTCTTGTTCACGGGCACGATCAGCTACTACACCTGGAAGGGTTGGAAATGGGCCCGCGCGCACAACAACCGTCTCTTCTGGGTGCTGTTGTTCGGCTGGATCGGTTTTCTGATCAGCTGCATGACAGGGCGGCGCTTCTTTCCTCATGCCGAGAACTGGCTCGTCTTTCCGTTGCTGGCGATGCTCGTCAACATCGTGCGGCTGACCAACAAAGCCGAGGCCGCGCGCGCCGTCCTCCGGCGCGGTCCTAGGCCGCTTGCGGGCGCAAGTTCCGCGAGCAGGAAGTCCGCCTGATCGACGATGCGCATCCTGTTCATCGACTTCGATCTGCCGCACCTGCTCAGGGACAGCGAATATCCCGTCGGCGGATGGGCCGTGCAGTTGCGTCAGATACTGATCGCGCTGTCGGCGGCGGGACACTATGCGGGCGTGCTGACCTGGGAAGGTGCGA
>DATKON010000039.1:0-29274 GCA_035524575.1 Rhizomicrobium sp. | reverse complement strand
TCTCGGACGCGTGCGCTCGGGCAGGAGAAACCAGATCGATGCGGCGCTGGCGAAAGCGACGGCGGCCGTGAAGTAATACGGAAGGAAGGCGCCGAAGGCGACGAGGACGGAGCCGAACAGCGGTCCGAAGGTCGTGCCGAGACCGAACGCGGCGTTGATGGTGGCGACGCCCTGCGTGCGTTCCGCGCGCGTGGTTCTGTCCGCCACATAGGCCTGAGCGGCGGGCGAGGCGCCCGAGCCGAAGATGCCGTAGATCGAACGCGCGGCGATCATCGCCGGATAGGCATAGGCGACGGCCATCACGTTCGACACGCCGAGCTGCGCAAAGATCGCGAATGCCGCGAAGGACACGCCGAAGGCCGTGAGACCCATCAGGATGACGGGCTTGCGCCCCCAGTGATCGCTGCGCTTGCCCCAATAGGTGCTGGTGAAGAGCCAGATGGCGCCGGACACGGCGAAGGGCAGCTGCGCCTGGAATTCGGTAATGCCCAGTTCGCGCGCCAGCGAGGGCAGGATCGAATACATCACCGACTGGCCCGCGCCCATGCAGGTCAGGCTGATGAACAGGACGAGGAAGGCGCGGCGGCGTTCTTCGCGCGTCGTCACGCTCGCAAAGGATTCGGGCGTCGCGACTGCGGCGGCTTCGCGCGTGGCGTGATCTTCGTCGGGAAACTTCTTGGCAGCGGACATGGCGCAAGGCGAACCCACCGCAAGGGCGCGCTCGCGTCAAGCGTTCATTCGTCAAGCCTTCATTGCGGCTTCTTGAAGCGGATCTTGGCGCTGTCGCTGCGGCCCTCTGCATCGACGACGGTGACGCGCGCGAAACCTTCGCCTTTGGGCGCGAAAATCACCGGCTGGAAGCGATCGAACGTACCGAGCGGCTGACCATCGACGAGCCATGTCAAAGGGGCACGCCCGCCGTCCGCCTTGAAGAGGATCGTCTTGTCCCTGGCATTGGCGGCAGGCAACTGAACCGTCGCGCCGTTCGGCGGAAAGGCGATCGATGGGGGCGGGACGGAAGTCTGCTGCGCGACCGGCGCGGCGGCGCTCTCGCGCGTGAAGACGCGCAGATTGGGCGGCAGCTCCTCGGTCGAACGCACGAGAATCGTGCCGGGTGGGGGTTGCGGCGCGCGGCGCTTGTCGTCCGGCAGGAGCCCGAACGTCTTGAGCAGGATCGGCGCCGCCGCTTCGCGGCCGATGCGGCCTGCGCTCGGTGCGCCGTCGGCGCGGCCGACCCAGACGCCGACCGTGTAGTCGTTGGAGAAGCCGACCGACCAGGCATCGCGGAAGCCGTAAGAGGTACCGGTCTTGAAACCGATCGTGCGCTTGCGCGCGAGGCCTTGTCCCATCGCCCAGCCTTCCGGGAGCGACACGCCGTCGAGAATGTCGCGCAGATACCAGGCGGCGACGGGACCGAAGAGGCAATGGCTTTCGTTCGATGGTGCATTTGCCAGCGTATTCAGCGGGCGCGCGTCGCCGCCTTCGGCGATGCCGGCATAGAGCATGGTAATGTCGGCGAGGCTGATACCGAGGCCGCCGAGCGCAATGGGAAGGCTCGGCGCCGTGTCCTTCGTCGGATAGGCGAGATGCGCGCCGGCATTCTCGAGCGCCAGCGAGAACCGCAGCGGCCCGACGCGGTCGAGCACCGTCACGGCCGGTACGTTGAGCGACATGCGCAGCGCTTCCGCCGCTGTCACCGCGCCCTGGAACGAGCCTTCGAAATCGCGCGGCGCATAATCGCCGAACGACATCGGCTCGTCTTCCATCCGGCTCGACGGATGAAGGATGAGATCGTCGAAGGCGAGGCCATAGATGAAGGGCTTGAGCGCCGAGCCGGGCGAACGCGGCCGCGCTGCGAGATCGATCTGTCCCGAGCGGCCCCAATAGTCCGTGCCGCCGACATAGGCGAGAACGTTGCGTGTTCTGTTGTCGACCACGACGATGGCAAGGCTGCCGCCGTCTTCGAGATAGGCGCGCTCGCGCGTTGCCATGCGTTCGATGGCCGTCTGCAGCGAAGCATCGATCGTGGAGGTCAGAAGGGGCGCGTTCGGATGCGCGCGCTTCAGGTGCTGCGCCAGATGCGGGGCGATGAGCGGCATCGGAAGTCGCATCGAGGCCACGCCTTCGCGTCGGGCGACGGCGGCATCGCCCGGCGTGATCACCCCTTCGTCGACCATGCGCGCGAGAACCTTGTCACGGCCCTTGATGGCGGCAAGCCCATGACGGTCGGGACGATCCCTGGCAGGGGATTGCGGCAATGCCACGAGCAGTGCGGATTCGGAGAGATCGAGCGCCGAAGGCGGCTTGCCGAAATAAGCGAGCGAGGCAGCGCGCACGCCTTCGAGATTGCCGCCGAACGGCGCCAGCGTCAGATAGATCGAAAGGATCTCGTCCTTGGAATAGCGCTCTTCCAGCTGCACGGCGCGCACCATCTGGATCAGCTTGGCGCCGATGCCGCGGGGACGCGGCTCGAGCAGGCGTGCCGCCTGCATGGTCAGCGTCGAGCCGCCGGAAACCACGCGGCGCGCAGACCCAAGCTGGATCACCGCGCGGATCATCGCGAAAGGATCGACGCCCCAATGCGACGCGAAGCGCTTGTCCTCGTAGGCTTCGAGCAGTTTCAGATAGCGCGGGTTGACCTCAGCCGCGGTCGTCTTCAGCCGCCAATAGCCGTCTTTCGAGAGAAAAGGGCGCAGCAACACGCCGTGCCGATCGACCACTTCCGGCGACAGTATGCGATAGCGCGACATGTCCGGCGGGAAGGCGATGTCGGCGAGAAAGGAGAGGAGAATGAAAGCGAACGACACGCCCATCGCAATGACGGCGCGCTTGCGGCCGCCAACGTAGTGTTTGAGTCTGTGAACGTACGCGCCCATTGAAATTAAGTCAGACTCCACCGGGACCGCGGACGTCTCGTCCGCCCTTTTGCGGCAGACGCACTTCCGAGTGTCCAATACGCGAAAGATCGCCCTGACTCTCGAGCTTTCCGGATATCACAAGCGCCTGAAGGCGTTTGGCAAGATAGATGTCGCCAGGCCAATCGGCTTCGCTGACGTCTGTCATAACCTTGCCTATGACCATAGCCGCTTTCTGCCACCGCGCCGTCGCGCGCCCGAGCAACAACTCATCGAAGTCGATATTCGACGCTTCTTCCTTCGCCATCGTGGCCAGCCTCACGATGCGGACAAGATGTCCGCGGTCCCGGTGAAGCCTCCGCCTACTTCACCGTCATCGTTCCCATCGCCGTGCGGGCGTGCACGCTCGGGGAATACATGTCCTCCACCACGCCGGCCGGCATCACGAAGGTGCCTTGGGTCACCGCGCGCGCGATATAGGCGATGCGATAGCTGGGCGGCGGCGGCAAAGGCTTCTTCGGATCCGGTTTGTCGCGATATTCCGAGCCGATGTCGAAGGCGGCGACGAAGCGGTCGTCATGAGCGTCTTCGCGGTTCACATCGCTCAGCTTGTCGAGCCAGGGATAGGCCTTGGCGTCGTCGCCCGCGACCGGCATTTCGATCTCGAGGCCGGCAGGCAGAAGATCGAGCGCCGCCATGTGATGGAGATAGGGCGTCTCCATCTGTCCTTCGAGCACGATCATCACGCGATCGTTCTGCTTCAGGCTCGAAAGATCCGCCGGCTGGCCGCTCAGCGTCCACACCGTCTTCTTGATGGAAAGGCCGCTCGCGTCCGCGGGCTGCGGCTGGGACGGCGTGCCCTGCACCGAGGTTTCGCGCCACACGCCCGCATCGCCCGCATTGGTCAGCGTGATGCCGGCATTGAGCGCGCCGTAAGTCGGCACGAGCCGCACCGCGCCGTCCTTGGGTTGCGCGGGCTTGCCGTTGACCAGCACGCGAAGCGGCGTCTTCTGATGCGTCAGCTGATAGGCGGCGCGCAGCATCCACGCCTTTTCCTGCGTGGTCGTCGCGTTGAGGCCCATGTTAACTGTCGCCGCCCGCTTCATCAGCGGCGGTATGATCTCCACATCGCCGCCTTCGATCGCCAGCGCCGTGGTGCCCGCCAGATCGCGCACATAGGAGCCGTAGTCTTCAGAGGAATACGTGACGGGATTGGCCGCCATCAAAAGGTCGCGGGCGCGGCCGAAGGCATAGGTGGCGCGCGAACGATCGCCCGCTTCGGCCGCCGCGGCGCCGGTCAGCGCCGCAGCGATTGCCGTGTTCCAGTCGCCGCCGCGTGTGTCGCTGAAATAGCGCAGGTCGCTCAGATTCACCTGCCCCATGCGCGCGAGCACATAGAAAGCATAGGCGCGGACATTGTCGTCGTTCGAATCCGACGTGGACTGTTGCCGGAGCCACTGCGCGCCGCGCTTGAGGGCATCGTTCGGGACGACATAACCCTTTTGCTTCGCCTGCACGAGGAAATCGATCGCGAATACCGAGATCCACGGATCGGCGTCAGTGCCCGGTCCCCACATGCCGAAATTCCCGGCGTAGTTCTGCATGTCGAGCACGTTATCGACGGAGTCCTGCAGCCGCTGCGGCAGCGCCTGATCTTTCGTGATGGCTGCCATAGCCGCCAGATCGTTGAAGTAGAGAAGCGGCATGGCGGCGCTGGTCGTCTGTTCGACGCAGCCATAGGGATATTTGTTCAGCCAGCGCAGCAGGCCCGGCACGTCCCCATAGCCGTGCGTGGCCGACACGTTCAGCGCAGCGACGAGGGTCTGCGGCACGACATCGGCGACCAGCGTGTGGTTTGCAACGAAGCTCTGATGGGGTCCGAGCGGCTCGATGCTGTCGCGCACGACATCGAGCTGCGGCGCACGCACTTCGATCTGCCAGGAGCGGTTGACCTTGTAACCGTTGGGACCCGACAGCACGAGCGCGATATTCGCAATGCCGAGATCCCGGCCGTCCAGCACGAAGGGAACGAGTGCCCGCTGCCCGCGCGCCAGATTCCGGGATTCGGAATGCGTTGAACCGTCGTCGAAGCCGAGCGGGCCCGACGTGGTGATGGTCGCGGTGTAAGAGCCGTTCGCGCCCTCGACATTGTTGAGGTCGAGCGACGACGCCGCCTTGTCGCCCGGGGCGAGGAACCGCGGCAGGATCAGTTCGGCGACGACCGGGTCGCGCACGGTAAGCGGCCGCTCGGCGTGACCGATCTTCTTGTCGCTCATGGCGACGGCCATCAGACGCAATTCGCCGTTGAAGTCGGGGATGGCGAGCGGGATCTGCGCCATGCCGCCGCTACCCACTTTCACGATGCCGGAGAAGAGCGCCACCGTGCGCGTCGGCACGACTGCGAGCGGACGTCCGCCGAGATTGTCGCCGCCTTCGCGCAGCGATCCGACGGGACCTTTCTCCGCCTTGATGAGCCGGCCGTAGTCGTCATGCATTCCGACGCCGAGACGTCGCTTGCCGAAATAGAAGCCGTTCGGGTCCGGCGATTTGTAATCGGTCAGCTGCAGGATGCCTTCGTCGACGGCCGCCAGCGTGATGTAGGCGTTTTCGCCGCTGTCGAGTCCTTTGACGACGACCGGAATGGTGATCTTCTGACGCGGTGTGATCTTGGCGGGACCGCCGATCAGGGGCGTCAGCGTGCGTTCCGAATTGTCGACGCCGAGCCAGGCGACGCCGATCGAGCGCACGGGTTCGCGACCCGTCGCGTCGTTGAGCGCGCGATAATCGGTGACGAGCACGTAGGCGCCCGCGCCCCATTCGGACGAGATCGGGACGTCGATGGTGGTGCCGCCGGCGGGCGCATCGATCAGCTTCGAGGAATAGACGCGGTCGCCCGCGACGACCACGAGTGCCTGTCCGTCCGCGGCGGGCTTGATCGAGATATGCGCCGTATCGCCCGGCTTGTAGGACGGCTTGTCCGCGGCGACGGGAATACGGTCCGGCCTGTCGCCGGCGGCGCTCGCCGCCCAGCCGGAATAGAAGCGATAGGAGCTCGCCGCTTTCGACTTGGGATCGGAGATCGTGAGGCGATAGGTGCCCCAGGGGAAAGCCCCGGTGAGCAGCTGGGGCGCGCCCGTGCCGATATCGGTGATGCCGGATGTGACGAGCCGGTCGCGGGTCGTGGATTCATATTTCCACTGACCCTGCTGATCCTGGAACCACTGATAGTTCGTGACCTCTTTGACCCAGGTGTAATTCAGATGCTGAAGCGCGATGCGTTTTCCCGAACCGTCAACGGCAATGACTTCGAAGCTCGCGGGCGCGTTTTCCGAGACGGAACTGTCCTGGAATTTTGCGCTGATGCCGATCGCCACGTCGCGCGTGCGCAACGGGATCTCGGCCGTCTTGTCGGTCGTGCGGCCGCCGGGTTCGTGGATCGAGACCTTAGCGATGACTTTCAGGGGCAGCGTCGTGTCGGTGACGTCGCCGATCGTGGCGGTCGCCGTGGTGACGCCCGCGTCGTCGGTGTTCGGCACATTCAGCGTAACCGTCACGTCGGAAAAGGAGTCGTCCATTCGTCCGAAGTGATAGGTCGAAAATTGGGGGTAGGGATCGGGGTCGGACGTGATCCGCGCTTCGCCTTCGCCGGAAAGGCCCGCGGCCGGCGCGCCGTAGAGGAAGCGGCTTTCGGCGCGGATGTGCAGATCCATGTTCGGATGCAGAACGGTTTCCTGCGGCGCAAGCGTCACCTTCAAGCGTTGCGGCACGAAATCGGCAACGTTGAATTCCACGCGGCCGATCGCGTCGCCTTTGGGATCGATATAGGCGGCGATCTGCCAGCGGCCGTGCGGCGCGGTTTTCTTGAGCGCCAGCGACCACGCCGTCGAGCCGGCCATGGTTGCGGCAGAGGCAACCGTCGTGCGCGAGAATTCCACGCCGTCGGGTCTCGTGGCGATGAGCGTCAGCGGCGCATTGACCACCGCGCCGACCTTGTCGCGCATGGTCGCGACGGCCTCTACCGTCTCACCGGGACGATAGACGCCGCGCTCGGTGTAGAGGAACGCATCGACCGGACCGGGCGAAGGACGTCCGCCGACACCGCGGTCTGTCAGGTCGAATGCCGGCCGCCGCAGATCGAGGAAGCTGAAATCGCCGTTGGCGCCATAGGCCATCACCACGACCGGCTCTTCGCCCCCCGTCGCCTTGAAGAGGCCGGGATCGAAATCGGCGCGGCCGTCGCTGTCGGTCGTGACAGTCGCGAGCACGTTGTTGTCGCGCGCGACGAGCGTCAGTCGCACATTCGAGAGCGGTTTCGCTGTCGCGTATGAGCGGGAGAAGACGGAGAGCCCGTCGGCGCCCTGGAACGTCGTCAGACCGATATCGGACGCGATCACCCATTGCGCCGCGCGCTCCTGGTCGTCGTAGCTCGTATCGCTGTCGTCCTTGGCCTTGGCGGCATCGCGCGCGATGAGAACATAGGCGCCCGGCGGCTTGTTCTTCAGGATGTCGCGGATGGGGATCTGCGTGACGACGGATTCGTTCTTGACGTTGCCGACGTCCATCGTGCCCTTGAACACAACCGCACCCTGGCTGTCCGTCAGCTGCTTCTGGTCGTAGGAATAAAGCGAGGTCTGATCGACGACGCCGCTTTCGATCTGCGAGAGCAGGCGGTCGCCGACGCGAACGACCATGATCTTCAGCTTGTCGATATTGACGGTGGTGACCGGAACGCCTTCGGCATTGTCGCGCGGCAGAATGATGCCGCCGCCAAAACGCACCAGCGCCGGCTTGTCGCGCAACTCGACTGGAACAGTCTCGGCTTCCGCGAGCTTGACGCCGCCCTGCGCCGGCAGTCCGGCCTTGAGTGTCACATTGTAGGTCTGGTTGAACGAGAGGCCGCTGATGCAGAGACGCTGGTCGACGGGGCGGACGACGATGCGCGTCTTGGGGTCGATGGCGAGATAGTCCTCATAGTGAGTCTTTCCCGAGACATCGAGATTCTTCGTGAAGGCGAGACAGGCTTCGGCCTGCGGCTTCGTCGTGTCGATGTCGAGACGCTGAAAGCTGAACTCGCCGCCCTGCTGAAGCTCGCTGATCTTGACGTTGCCGGAGGTAATCGCCTGGTATCCGCTGGCGACGCGCGCGAAGAAGCCGCCGCTTCCGCCGTTGCGTCCGCCGAGGACATAGAGTCCACCCAGTGCAATGACGATCACGGCCGCAATGCTGCCGCCGATCAGGAATATCCGCCTATTCATGATGCCCCTCCCGAACGCTCAAAGAGCGCTGCCCGAGATCAGCCTAACGCTCCGTCAGGCGACCGGCAATGAAGGGGATATTTGACGGCGATTTCGGCAACACAATGACGCGTTTGCGCGTCGTGCAAATTTATTCGCGCAGGTCGCGCGCGATTAGCGTGCGGTGGTGTTCTTCTTCCTGGCTGACGGCCGCGGTTCGGGTTTGGGCGCGTTCGCCGCCGCGATGCGTTCCTCTTCTTCCTTGGCGAGGCGCAGTGCGCGCAGCTTCGCGGTCTTGGCGTCGGTGGCGATGCGGTCGCGCGCGATTTCTTCGCGGACCAGGACGTCGCGTTTCTCTGCGGCCTGAAAGTGACTCTGTGCGCGGTTACGCACCGCATCACGCTCGGCGCTGCCTTTACTGTCGGCCATTGGGTCTCCTTTTCCGTCGGCATGAAAAAGGGCGACGGCAGTTTGGTGCCGTCGCCCGCTTCGCATCAGACCGCCTTGAGGTTGGTCGCCTTGGAACCGCGCGCATCCGGCTGGATGTCGAACGAGACCTTCTGGCCTTCGCTGAGCGAACGCAGGCCTGCCGCTTCCACGGCGGTGGCGTGCACAAACACGTCCTTGCCCCCGCCTTCCGGCGCAATAAATCCGAAGCCCTTGGAGGTATTGAAAAACTTCACGGTACCGATCGGCATTGTCGTTCCTTCAATTAGTTCGAGACCGCGCGCTGCATCGCAGCGAGCGGACGCGGAACAAACGGACACATCAGAGTTTCTGGAGAAGTTTCCGGTTGGTTCGGCGCGCACAAAGCGGGTCGCAACAGCAGGAGCGCTCCGTCTGACGTAGACGCAAGAACCACGTGCGGAAAATATAGTCGTCCGCGGTCCAAATTACAACGAAGCCTAAAAAAGCGAGGGATTTGCGCGGGTTAGGCGAATCCGCAGCCGGGCATAGGGGGCGCATTGCCCCTCTTCGCCGGTCCGCATTGGCCGGGATAGCGCGGATTTATTGCGGCGTCCCCAGCCAGCAGCCGTGGAAGCCGAACGGCACGCGACGCGGCAGCTTCGCGGTCGCGACCGGTCCCTTTTCGACCGCCTGGGCGTTGAGGACGAGAAGATCGCTCGTATTTTCGCGCGCGCGATAGACGACAGCGAGCAGCCAGCCATCGCCTTCCGCAGCCTCATGCGAGCGCGCGACAAAAACGGGCTCCGAGGTGACGTCGCCCGGCGGCAACAGGAACTGGCTGCGACGGCCCGTCGACAGGTCGATATGGGCGATTGCATCAAAACGAACGTCGGCATCGTCGGTGGAGCGCGCTGCGAACCAGCCGTGGCGATAGGCAAGGCCGGCTCTCCGCTCGTCGAAGCGAGGAAATTCGCCTGTCCGGTCATCGAGCGTCTCGCGCCTGATGGTGTTCGTGGCAGCTGCGAGATCGAAGGTCCAGCGCTTTAATACTGCCCGCGCCGCGGCGCCAGGCGAACCGTCGGCATTCGGGAAGAGGGGCGCGTTCGGATACTCCATCACGTCCGCAACCAGGCGGCTTCCGTCCTCGAAGGCATTCATCACATGGAAGACGTAGTTCGCATCGGTCGTGAACCAGCGGATCGAGCCGATGCCCTTGTCGCGCGCCATCACGCCAACGCGCGAGCCTTTGTCGGGCTCCCAGGCAACCGGCGGCAAACCGCCCATGGCCCGCTCAAGGCTCAGTGTCAGCGGCAGGATGGGGAAGAGCACATGGTTCTTCGTCGCGATGAAATCGTGAACCATGCTCGCGAAGGGCGCCTCGAAGAGATCGCGCCGTGTCACGCGTCCGTTCCGGTCGACGACGCCGTAGACCATGCCGGCCGACAGCGGGACGTCGCCGACGCCATAGCCGAAGAACAGCATCTCGCCCGTCTCCGGATCAATCTTGGGATGGGCCGTGAAGTGTCGGGCCGCGCCGGCGTAAGTCTCATAGCCCTTCGAGGCTAGCGTCTTGGGATCGACTGCGAATGGCTGATGCGCTTCCTCGAGCGCCAGAAGCTTCCCGGCGTGGAAGAGGATGCTGGTGTTGGCAGTGCCGCCTTCGTGATTCATCACCGAGGGATCGGTGGTCATGGGATTGCCCCAGCTGCCGAACAGAGCCTTGCCGGCCTTGTGCTCCACCTCCCATTTCGGCGTGCGCACATAGCGGTTGCGATACGAGACCTTGCCGTTCGCGATGAAGAACGCGTGCAGCATGCCGTCGCCGAGGAACCAGTGATAATTGTCGTCGCGCGGCGGGAATTGCGGATTGGGGCCGTTGCGATACAGCGCGCCGTGAAGATCGAGGGGGAGCGAGCCTTCGAGGGCCAGGTCCGCGAAATCGTCCTCCGTCGCGATCGGGGCGAAATTTCCGGAGAGATAGGGATTGCTGCGAACAGGGGCGTTCATGGCGATCTCCCAATTATCTTTTTACGTTGTAAATTTATCCTGTAAGCGATAGAAAGGTCAAGCCCCGAAATCGACCAGAGCCATGCCGCGCCCCCTGTCGGAACCCGAAATCGCCGAATTCCGCGACAAGCTCTGCAACGCGGCTGCCGGTCTCTTTGCAAGGCACGGACGCGACGGCTTCACCTTACGCTCTTTGTCGGCGGAACTGGGTGTCAGCCCCATGACGCCCTACCGGTACTTCAAGGACAAGGACGACATCCTGGCCGCGGTGCGGGCGCGCGCCTTCGATCGCTTTTCGCAGGCGCTGGAAGACGCCTTTGCAGGCGAAGGACCGGCCCTCGAGCGAACGATGCGGGTCGGCGATGCCTATGTGCGCTTTGCCTTTGCGGAGCCCGATTCCTACCGGCTGATGTTCGATCTCACCCAGCCGGATGAAGAGAACTATCCCGATCTCGTCCGCGCGGCGACGAGGGCGCGTCGCATGATGAGCGAGCACGTCCGGAACCTCATCGCGGAAGGCATTCTCGAAGGTGACCCGGTCGTCATCGGTCATGTGTTCTGGGCGGCGGTGCATGGGGCGATTGTGCTCCAGATGGCGGGCAAGCTCGGACCCGATTGCGACTTCGCTCACATCCGCGACGCGACGATGCGCGCGCTCTATCGCGGCTTCGCACCCAAGGACAGATAGCCTCGTCTTCAATATGTTGCGGCGAGCGGGACCGCGAATGTGTGTTCGCGTAGCATTTTCGGTTGCGCATCCAAGGGGTGCGAACGGCAGAAGAGGGTTGCGCGCCTTGCATGGATAGCTGCCTTGGCAATGGTTGCCGAAGCAACTAAGTCCTCGCGCATGGGGAAGACCGTTCACTACCGGGTCAAGGAATTCCGAGGCGAGATCTGCATCGGCTACCTGATCAGCAGAATCTACGCCATGAACAGGGCTCAGCTCGAAGCCGAGTTCGAAGGCGAGGACATCAATTTCACTCAGTGGCGCGTGTTGATGTGCCTTCGCGATGACATCGCCAACACCTGCATCGACATCTCGCGCGAGCTGAGCCACGACAAGGGCTCGATGACGCGCATCCTCGATCAGCTGGAAGAGCGCGGCTTCGTCAAGCGCCAGCGCGACAAGGATGATCGCCGTCTCGTGTTCCTGATGCTGACCGCGTCAGGACGCGCCACGGTAAACAGGCTCGTTCCAATCGTCGTCAATTACTACAATAATCTGTTGCAGGATTTTTCACCACAAGACGTGCAGCTCTTGACCCAGTTGCTGACCCGGTTAAGAGCGGCATTGAAAGCGGGCGAAACGGCGTCGGCAACGCGCGAAGGAGCGCGGGGGTCATGAAGCGCGCTTTCGTGGCGGCCCTGCCGCTTGTTGTCTTGTTGGCGGCCTGCGTGCCGGACGGCATCGTTCCGCAGCAGACGGAAATTCAGCCGAACACGCTCGGCCTCGGCAATGAACCGGCGCCGAAAATCGAAACAGGCTGGTGGGCGGGCCTCGGCGATCCCGGGCTGAACCGTCTGATGGCCGATGCACTCGCCGGCAATCCAAGCCTCGGCGAAGCCCTGGCGCGGCTGCGCGCCGCGAAGGCCGGCATGGAAGAAGCCAATTCGCAACTCTATCCGCACGTCAATTTCGACGCCAACGAGCAATACACGCGCTTCAGCAATCGCTACATCATTCCGCCGCCCTTTGGCGGCACGTTTCGCTGGTTCGGCACGATCCAGGGCGATCTTTCCTGGGAAATCGATTTCTGGGGCAAGCAGGCGGCCGCGCTCGACAAGGCGAAATCGCTGCAGGAGGCGGCGCGTCTCGACCATGACGCGGCGCGGCTTGCGGTCTCGGGCGCCGTCGTTACCGCCTATGTCAATCTCGATCGCGCCTACAAGCTCGCCGATATCGCGGCCCAGACCGAACGCGACCGCGCCAGCACGGTCGCGTTGACCAAAAGGCGCGTCACCGACGGTCTCGACAGCCAGGTCGAAGAACAGGAAGCCGAAGCGCTGCTGGCGCAGGCGCGCCAGGCGCGCGTCGCGGCCGACAGCGAGCGCGACATCGTCGTGCACGCGCTGGCCGCTCTCATCGGCCGCGGCGCAGATGCCTACAAGACAATCGGACGGCCGTCGCTGACACTCGACGCGGCGTTGCCCTTGCCAAACGCGCTTCCCGCCGATCTGCTGTCGCGCCGTCCCGACGTTCTGGCGGCGCAGGCAAACGTCGATGCGGCGCTTTCGGGCCGCAAGGTTGCGAAGGCTGCGTTCTATCCGAACGTCGATCTCCTTGCGACTGCGGGCTGGGCGGCGATCGGTCTTGGTCCGTTGTTCAAACCGGAGTCGGCGCAGTATGGCGGCGGGCCTGCCATCCATCTGCCGCTCTTCGATGCGGGCCAGCTGCGCGCGGACTATGCGGGTGCGGTCGCCGACATCGACTATGCCGTCGCCGACTACAACGACACCGTCACCGGTGCGGTGAAAGAGACGGCGGACGCGCTGACGCAGATCCGCTCGATACAGTCGCAGCGCATCGAGCACGAGCATGAGCTGGCGGCGGCGGAAAACGCCTTCCGCCTGGCGCAGACCCGCTATCGCACGGGACTCTCCAACCAGATCACGCTGCTCGATGTCGAGAACACCGTCTTCAGCGCGCGAGAAGGCGAAGTCTCGCTGGCGGCCGACAGCGCCATCCAGCGCATTACGCTGCTCGTCTCCGTGGGCGGCGATTTCCAGCCTCCGACTTCCACGACGACGACGGCGTCCCGCTAGGACGCCTCTGAGGGAATCATCATGAGCGACACGTCCTCTCTCTCCGATCGCTACGCGAATGCCAGTCCGCGGCAGAAGCTGCTTGGTCTTGTCGGCATTGTCGTCGTCGTCGCGGCGATTGCGTATGGCGCCTACTGGTTCTTCTACGTGCGCTATTTCGAGACGACCGACGACGCCTATGTGAGCGGCGACACGGCGATGATCAACAGCCGTACGATCGGCACAATCCTGGCCATCCATGCCGACAACACGCAGGCCGTAAAACGGGGCCAGCTTCTCGTCGAACTTGATCCCTTGCCCGCCGAAGTGGCTATGCAGGCGGCGCAAGCCGATCTCGCCAACGCGGCGCGCAACGTGCGAGCGCTGTTTGCCAAGGCCGACGAGCAACGGGCGCAATTGGCGCAGGCGCAGGCGCAACTCGCGCAAACCCAACAGGATTACAAACGTCGCGTGGCGGCGGTCGGCGACGGCGCGGTTTCCGCCGAAGACCTCTCCCATGCGCGGCACTCGCTCGACGAGTCGACCGCCGCCACGACGGCTGCCCAGCATGCACTTGCCCAGACGCTGGCGCAGATCCAGGGCACCGATGTCGCCGACAATCCGCAGGTGCTCGCGGCGGAAGCCAGGCTGCGCAAAGCGGCGATCGATCTCGACTACACGCGGCTGACCGCCCCGATCGACGGTGTGGTCGCGCAGCGCAGCGCCGGCGCCGGCGATCAGGTTGCCGTCGGCACGCCGCTGATGGCGGTCGTTCCGCTTGCCACGGTCTGGGTCGACGCGAATTTCAAGGAAGTCCAGCTCCGCCGCATGCGCATCGGCCAGCCTGCGACGGTGACGGCCGACATCTACGGATCAAGCGTCACCTATCACGGCCGTGTGGCAGGCCTTGCCGCCGGCAGCGGGGACGCCTTCGCGCTGCTTCCCCCGCAAAACGCTTCCGGCAACTGGATCAAGATCGTGCAGCGCCTGCCCGTGCGCATCGAATTCGACAAGCGCGAGCTCGGGAAGCATCCCCTGCGCATAGGGCTTTCCACGTCGGTGCGGGTCGACACGCGAAACCAGTCGGGGCCGCTGTTGAGCGAGACAGTGCGCTCGCCCGTGTCGTCAGACTCGACCGAGCGCATCAGCATCGCCCGCGCCAACGCATTGATCGCGCGCATCGTCGCAACCAATGGCGGAAAGGCGAATGCGGAGATGGCTCCGTGAGCGAGGCTGGCGCGCTCAGGCCGCTGACGGGTGCCCCGTTGGCGATCGCTTCGATCGCGCTGGCCCTCGGCACCTTCATGCAGGTGCTGGACACGACCATCGCCAATGTGGCGCTGCCGACGATCGCTGGCTATCTGGGCGTCAGCTCCGATCAGGGAACCTGGATCATCACGGCGTTCGCCGCCGCCAATGGCGTCTCCGTGCCGCTGACCGGCTGGCTGATGGGCCGCTACGGCATCGTGCGCACCTTCGTGCTGTCGGTCCTGCTCTTCACGGCCGCTTCGTTCCTGTGCGGCATTGCCTGGAGCCTCAGCTCGCTCGTCGTCTTCCGCGTGCTTCAGGGCGCCGTGTCGGGTCCGATGATTCCAGGCTCCCAGGCGCTGCTCATTTCCATCTTCCCGCCGGAGAAGCGTTCGGCGGCGCTCGGCATCTGGTCGCTGACGACATTGGTTGCGCCGGTCTGCGGGCCGATCCTGGGCGGCTACATCTCCTACAACTATGCCTGGAGCTGGATCTTCTACATCAATGTGCCGGTCGGCATCGTCAGCGCGCTTTTGTGCTGGCGCCTTCTCAAGCATCGCGAGTCGCCGAAGCGGCAGCTGCCGATCGACATGGTCGGGCTGGGATTGCTCGCGGTCTGGGTGGGAACGCTTCAGATCATGCTTGACCAGGGCAAGGACTGGGACTGGTTCAACTCGCCCGCGATCATCACGCTCGCGCTGATTTCCGGGCTTGGCTTCATCATATTCGTCATCTGGGAGTTCACCGACAAACACCCGATCGTCGATCTGAGGCTTTTCGAGAAGCGGAATTTCGCGCTGGGCACGATCGCCTTCTGTCTCGGCTACGCGATCTTCTTCGGTAACCTCGTCCTCTATCCGCTGTGGCTGCAGACGCAGCTCAACTACACGGCCACCTGGGCGGGACTGGTACTGGCGCCGAGCGGCGTCGTCGCCGTGGTTCTGACGCCGCCCGCCGCGCGGCTATTAAGCCGATTCGATGTCCGCTGGTCGGCATCGTTCTCCTTCGTGGCCTTCGCGATCTCCTATTTTCTGCGCGCGCAGCTCACCACACAGGCGAGCTTCAGCGAGCTGGTCTGGCCGCTGCTGTTCCAGGGCGCCGGAACGGCAACCTTCTTCCTGTCGATGGTGGCGATCTCGCTCGACGGATTGCCGCCCGAACGCATCCCCTCGGCGTCCGGCATCTCCAATTTCGCGCGAATCACGGCCGGCGGCTTTGCGGCCTCTATCGTCACCACAATGTGGGACCGCCGCGAGCGGCTGCATCAGAGCCGGTTGGCCGAGACACCGACACCATACAATCCCGCACTGAACCATGCGGTCCACCAGTTGGGAACCCGCCATCTGACGGAGCTCAAGAGCTTCGGCGCCATCACCCATCAAATGATCAACCAGGCTTACCTTCTGTCCTCGCTGGATCTCTTCTGGATATCGGGCTGGCTCAGCGTTGCTATGCTGGGCGTTGTCTGGCTCGCGAGACACACCGTCGCGGATAGAAGCATCGCCCCGCCGGAGTAAAGGCGGCATCAGGAGAACGACATGAAGCTCGTGACATTCGAGGTGCAGGGATCCGAACGCATCGGCGTCGTGGAGGGCGATCGCATATTCGACCTCTCGGAAACATCGTTGCCGTCGACCATGATCGGTCTTATCGCCGCCTGGGACGGGATAGCCCATGACGTCCGGCGCTTCGTCGCCAATTCGAAGCCGCACCATTCGCTCGATGATGTGCATCTGAAGGCGCCGGTGCCGCATCCGTCCAAGATTCTCGCCATCGGCCTCAACTATGCCGACCATATCGCCGAGACGGGCCGCGAGAAGCCGACGCGCCAGGTCTGGTTCGCGAAGATGCCGAGCGCCGTGAATGGGCCGTTTGATCGCATCGAGATCCCAAAAGTCTCCGACGATGTCGACTACGAAGCGGAGCTCGTCTTCGTCGTCGGCAAGCGTTGCCGGCATGTTCCGAAGGAGAAAGCGCATGAAGTCGTCTTCGGCTATTGCTGCGGCAACGATGTCAGCGTGCGCGACTGGCAGTACGCCTCGCCGCAATGGATTCTCGGGAAGTCCTTCGACACGCATGCGCCGTTCGGGCCGTGGATTGTCACGGCCGATGAAATCGGCGACCCGCATGCGCTGGGTATCCGTTGCCTGGTGAACGGCGTCGTGCGCCAGAATTCCAACACGCGCGAGCTGGTGTTCAATGTCTTCGACCAGATCGCGCATCTGACGCAGGTCATGACGCTCGAACCGGGCGACGTGATCTTCACCGGCACGCCCGGCGGCGTCGGCGCCGCGATGAGGCCGCCGGGATTTCTGAGACCTGGAGACACGGTGTGTGTGGAAATAGACAAAATCGGTTCGTTGATCGCCGATGTTCGTCGCGAAAGTGACTGAGTGCGCCGTGGTCATTCGGTGCATGCGTCGCGCGCGGGACGATTGAGCGTTTGCGTGCTGCGCCGTTGCCGGACGCGCCTCACGCTTGAGTAAGATGATGTCCTACAAGCTGTGTGCATAACACCGCAGCGCGCGGAATTCCTTCCGCATTACAGCGTGCGTCACACAACGGTCATTCGCCTCTCACATAAGCGTCACCGAGTCCAAGCAAGTTGCGCCTCAATAAATGCAGCGGGGCGTCGGCGCGGGTCCGCGCGTCAAGTGGGGCTTTTCATCTGACCAATAGCTGATCGTGTGTTGTGAGGCCGGGCGTGCCCGGGCTCTCCAACGCTGCATGAGACATTCGCGGCCGACGTTCGGCTGCGCAAAAGGCTGCGTCGTAATCAAGAGGGGTCCAATGCCTGACATTTCAAATCTTCGCCGGAAATCTGTCCTGCTCGGCTGCACCGCCATGGCCACGGTCATGCTGGCAAGTGCTGCGCTCGCCGACGATGTCGGCGCGCCTGAAACCGTTGTCGTCACGGGCACGCGGTTCAACACCGATGCCGCCCCCGCAAAGGCTTCGCTCGACACAACCGAACCGCAGACGATCATCAACCGGTCCTACATCGAAAACTTCGTTCCGCCCGGCTCGGATTACGTGACGATCCTCGCGATCGTGCCGAGTCTTACCGGCGGCGACATCAACGGTCCCGGCCTTTCCGACGGCGGCACAAAGAACACGCTGCGCGGCTTCCCCGACGGCAACTTCAACATGACCTATGACGGTATCCCCTTCGGCGATACCAACGGCCCGACGCACCACAACATTTCCTACTTCCCCGCTTCGACCATCGGTTCGATCGACGTCGACCGCGGTCCCGGCAATGCCGGCAATCTTGGCGCCAACACCTATGGCGGCACCATCAAGCTCTATTCCGAGGGCTTGACGGACGACATGCACGCCAAGGCGCTTGCGAGCTACGGCAGCTTCAACACAGCGCTCGGCATCCTGAACGCGCAGTCCGGCGACATCGACACCGGCGGCTTCGGCACTGTCCGCGCGATGGGCAATCTGCAATATCAGCATTCGGACGGCGCGCTGACGGGCCAGGATCTCTTCACCAACAACCAGCTCCTGAAGGTGCAGGACCAGCTCAACAGCCACTGGACGATCACGCTGTTCGGCGATGTGAGCTTCCTGAAGGAAAATCTCGACGACAACAACGGCACCACGCCGGCGCAGAACTACGTCTATGGCAAGAATTTCGCGCTGCAGAACACCAATCCGGCGCTGCCGACATACACGCCTTACAACTTCACCTCCAAGCACACGGATATTGAATATGTGCGCGAGCAGGGCGACCTTTTCTGGGGTTTGAAGCTCGACAACACGACCTACACCTACGCCTACTGGAATCACACCCTCAGCCCGAACAACCAGAACCAGACGCTGGCGGACATCCAGAACAATACGTCCGAAGGCAACGGTTCGGTGACTCTGGCGAACGGAACGGTCAATCCGAACGGCATCCTCGGCTATTCGAAGCAGAACGCCTATCGCGTTTACGGCGATATCCTCCGGGTGTCGGAAGATTATGACTTCGGCTGGATCAACGGCCAGGTCCGCGCCGGCGTGTGGTGGGAAACCCAGGCGACGCACCGCTTCAAATACTACTTCGACTCCGTCACATGCGGCGCCAAAGGCATCGACGTGTTCGACGTCGGCGATATCGCCGCCAATGCGGCCTGCGGTGTCGCCTACAAGCCGTTCAAGAGCTCCTATTACAACGGTCCTGTGGCGGGCAACACCAATATTCTCAAGTCGAAATCCATTGAGGTCGGGACGATCGTCGGCGTGAACCAGCTTGGTTACGCCAAGGACGACGAACATTCGGACTGGGATCAGTATCAGCCCTTCGTTGAAGTCGATATCAAGGCGCTCGATGACCGGCTGACGATCACGCCGGGCCTGAAATTCGTCCATTGGACGCATCGCGTGAATGCGCCGGTCGGCCAGGGCAATCTTTGCGGCATCGGCGCGAACAACACCGATACGCCCAATCCGGCGTCGACGCCCGCCAATCCGCTTCCCGACTATTGCCCGAACGATCCGGGGCAGAACTTCCGGGAAAGCTTCATCACGCGCGATACGCTCCCGTTCCTCGAGATGAATTACAAGATCGAGCCGTCATGGAGCATGTATTTCGAATATGCCAAGGGCATCTACATCCCCGATATTTCGGCATTCGAGAACAATCCGCCGACGTCGCTTACCGGATTCCCGGCGCCCGAGACGACGACGAACTATCAGTTCGGCACGGTCTATTACGCCGACCAATTCACCTTCGACGCCGACGTCTACTACATCCCGATTCACAACAACTACGTCGTGCAGACTTGTTCCTACGACTCGAGCGAGCAGTGTTACATCAACAACGGCGCCGCCGTTTATCAGGGCCTCGAAGGCGAAGGTACTTACGCATTCGAAGATCTGTTCGGCGTCGACCTGCGCGGCCTCTCGATCTTTGCCAACGGCGCGCTCATGTCTTCGAAGGCGGACGGCGGCAAGTGGCAGCCCAACGCGCCAATGTGGACGGCCGCCGCCGGCATCATCTATCAGACCTCGGAATGGAAGTTCGGACTGATCGACAAGCTGGTCGGAACGCAGTTTTCCGACCCGCAGAACCTAAAATATTTCGAGATTCATCCCTACGGAAACTTGACCGCGACTGCCGGCTACACCCACGAGTTCACCGGCGTCGGCAAGGCAGAATTGTCGGTCAACGTCGACAACCTGTTGGACAGGCGCAATGTCACGCTGATCAGCGAGGCCACGACGGGTGTCGCCCCGGCTTCGTGGCAGACGGCGACTGATCAATACTTCTTCCAGGCGCCGCGTAGCATCTTCGTGAACCTGGCTTTCCGTTATTGATGTCTGCGCATTTCAGGGCTTAAAGAGCGGCGGGGCGGTTTCGCTCCGCCGTTTTTCCTGGGGGATACTCTCGTGATGATGCGCACCGTCTGCTTCTCGGTTCTTGTCGCGCTTGCGCCGCTTTCTGCGGCTTGCGCGAAGCCCGCGATCGATGTGACGCGGATTCTGCCGCCACCGCCCGCCGACGGCTCGGCGGCGCAGAAGGCGGAGCTGGCGGAAGTCGAGGCAACGGTCGCGGCAAGAACGCCGGCGGCGCTCGCAGAAGCGACGGCGGACGACAGGCTCGAGAACCCGATGATCTACAGGAGCGTCGTCGGCACCGGCTTCGACCTCGAAAAGCTGCCTCTGACCGCGAAATTGTTTGCCGACGTGATGGGCGCGCAGCGCGCCGCCGCCAACGACGCCAAGGATTTCTTCCATCGCAATCGGCCCTGGGTCGCCGATCCGGCGCTCGCCACATGCGGGCTGCGCGGCGGCTCCCACACGTCCTATCCGAGCGGCCATGCCACGATGGGATACGCGACCGGCGTGGTGCTGGCGGCGCTGATCCCGGAAAAAGCGCAGGCGATCCTCGCGCGCGCGAACGCCTATGCAGAGAACCGCATCGTCTGCGGCATGCATTTCCGGCGCGACATCGTTGCGGGCCAGGTGCTGGGCACGGCCGTCGCCGTCACGCTCCTCGATGACACAGAGTTAAAGGCGGAATTCGACGCGGCCGAACAGGAGCTCAAAGCCGCGCATCTGGTGCAGTAAGAATCGCGGACATCCTGTCAGCGTCCGATCTCTCCGGCAACACCGCTGCGGACAGGATGTCCGCGATCGTCAGCCGACGGTCCGCCGTCCGACGCTCACATAGGTGAACCCGGCTTCGGCCATCTGCGTCGGACGATAGATGTTGCGCAGGTCGACCATCAGCGGACGCTTGAGCAGCGACTTGACGCGGTCGAGATCGAGAGCGCGGAACTCGTTCCATTCCGTCAGGATGACGACGCCATCGGCGCCGGAAAGCGCTTCGTATGCATCCTTGCACGTCTCTATGTCGAGCACCTTGTGCGCTTCCTCAGCGCCTTCCGGATCGTATGCGCGGATGCGGGCGCCCGCGTTCTGCAGCTTCGGCACGATGACGAGGCTCGGCGCATCGCGCATGTCGTCCGTGTTCGGCTTGAACGTGAGGCCCAGGACAGCGATCGTCTTGCCCTTCACGTTGCCGAATGCCTCGATGATCTTGTCGGCCATGCGGCTCTTGCGGTTTTCGTTGACGGAGACGACCGTTTCGACGATGCGCACGGGCGCATTCGCGTCCTGCGAGGTCTTCAGAAGCGCGAGCGTGTCCTTCGGGAAGCACGAGCCGCCGAAGCCCGGCCCCGCATGCAGGAACTTGCCGCCGATGCGTCCGTCGAGGCCGATGCCGCGCGCCACTTCCTGCACGTCCGCGCCGACTTTCTCGCAGAGATCGGCCATTTCGTTGATGAAGGTGATCTTGGTCGCGAGGAAGGCGTTGGCCGCGTATTTGATCAGCTCGGAGGTTTCTCGGGAGGTGAAGAGGATCGGCGTCTCGTTGAGATAGAGCGGGCGATACACTTCCTTGAGCACGTTCTTGGCGCGATCGGTTTCGGCGCCGACCACGATGCGGTCCGGGCGGCGGAAGTCCTCGATGGCAGAGCCTTCGCGCAGGAATTCCGGATTGGACGCGACGTCGAATTCGGCGTCGGGACGGATCTTGCGGATGATCTCCTCGACCTTGCGCCCCGTTCCGACGGGCACCGTTGATTTCGTGACCACGACGGCGTAGCCCGTCATGGCGCGCGCGATCTCTTCCGCCGCGCCGAAGACGAAGCTCAAATCGGCATGGCCGTCGCCGCGGCGGCTGGGCGTTCCCACCGCGATGAACACCGCGTCGGCCTGCGGCACGGCCTGTCCGAGTTCCGTCGTGAAGGAAAGACGACCGGCGCGCGCGTTGACCGCCACGACCTCATCGAGGCCCGGCTCGAAGATCGGAACCTTGCCTTTGTTGAGGTCCGCGATCTTGCCTGCATCCTTGTCGATGCAGACCACCTCATGGCCGAATTCCGAAAGGCAGGCGCCGGACACGAGCCCGACGTAACCGGTGCCGATCATCGCAATGCGCATGACGTAGTCTTCCCTTCGACGCTCTTAGATTTTGACACTCTTGAGAATGGCGCGCAGCGCAGGCGCGATGTCCGGACGCTGCAGACCGACCGCGATGTTGGCATGCAGGAAGCCGACCTTGTCGCCGCAATCGTAGCGCGCGCAGCCCGTCTCCACGGCATGGAACGGCATCCGGCCGATGAGGCGCGCCATGGAATCGGTCAACTGGATCTCGCCGCCGGCGCCCTGTTCCTGGCGGTCGAGCTCGGCAAAAATTTCCGGCTGCAGGATGTAGCGGCCGATGATGCACAGACGAGACGGCGCCTTGGCGGGGTCGGGTTTTTCGACGACGCCTTTCACTTCCGTGACATTGCCCTTCGTGGCGCCAGGATCGATGACGCCGTAGCGCTTCGTCTCTTCGAGCGGCTTTTCCTCGGCCGCGACAATGACGCCCCCCACGTCTTCATAGGCCTGCATCATCACCGAAAGCCCGGAGGGCTTGCCGACCAGAAGGTCGTCGGGAAGCAGAACCGCGAAAGGCTCGTTGCCCACGAAATGCCGCGCCGACCAGACTGCATGGCCCAGGCCAAGCGGCTTCTGCTGGCGCGTGAAGCTGACGGAGCCTGTTGTCGGCAAACCTTCAAGAAGGCTGTTGAGCTCGGCCGTCTTGTCGCGGGCGGTTAACAGCGCCTCGAGCTCATAGGCATGGTCGAAATGGTCTTCGATGACGTGCTTGCCGCGGCCGGTAACGAAGATGAATTGTTCGATGCCGGCTTCCATCGCTTCTTCGACAGCATATTGCACGACCGGCTTGTCTACGACCGGCAACATTTCCTTCGGTACGGCCTTTGTTGCAGGCAGAAAGCGGGTTCCCATGCCGGCCACGGGCAGGACGGCTTTGCGGACAGGCTGCGGTTTAGTCATGTCTGGCGGAAAGCTTTGGAATCCATGCAGTCATGGCATAATCATAGCCCCATCGTCCACATGAAGGCAGCGCGGGGCATATGCGGATTTTATTGACGGGAGGGGCGGGCTTCATCGGGTACCATGCCGCGGATGCGCTGATCTCGCGCGGCCACGCGGTCATGGCCATCGACAATCTCAACACCTACTATGATCCCAAGCTGAAAGAGGCGCGGCTTGCCCGCCTGGACGGAAAACGCGGCTTTCGTTTCGTCAAGGTGGACATCGCCGAGGCGGCGGCGCTTAACGAGGCGCTTCGGGGCGAAACATTCGATGTGATCCTTCACCTCGCCGCACAGGCCGGCGTGCGCTACGCGCTGGAGGACCCCGCTTCCTACACGCGTTCGAATCTCGTCGGGCATCAGAACATGCTGGAATGCGCGCGCCGTCACGAAGGCCTCACGCATTTCGTCTATGCCTCTTCCAGTTCCGTCTACGGCAATGACACGGTCGCGCCGTTCTCCGAAAGCGCGCGCGCCGATCATCCTGTTTCCTATTACGGCGCCACCAAGCGGGCAGGAGAGCTGCTCTCGCATTCCTATGCCGAGCTGTTCGGGCTCAAGCAGACGGGCCTTCGCTTCTTCACGGTCTATGGTCCGATGGGCCGCCCGGACATGGCCTACTGGCTGTTCACCGACTCCATTCTCAAAGGCCGCAAGATTCCGGTGTTCGGGCAGGGCAAGCTCCGGCGCGACTTCACCTATATCGACGACATCGTGGCGGCCCTCGTCAGGATCGTGGAGACGCCTTTCGCATCCGGCGAGAAAGGCGCGCCGCATCGGGTCTACAACCTCGGCAACAGCCATCCGGAGACGGTGCTGGACCTGATCCGCGCTGTCGAAGCGGCGACCGGCCGGAAGGCGCTGATCGAGCAAACGGAGGGCCCGCCGGGCGACGTGCGCGAGACTTATGCCGACATTACCCGCGCCGCGCTCGATTTCGGCTTTGCCCCGCGCGTGCCGCTGGCGGAAGGGATCGCCAGGTTCGCAGCCTGGTTTGCCGAGTACCACAAGTTGGGTTAGCGCCGCTCCCGCTCCGGGAATCTGCTAGACAAGGGGCGGCCTTCCGGTCTTTCTGCGCGCCCTGGACTGCGGTTCGCGAACGGCCGGATGGGTTCGACCGTCGAAAGAAGGGGTCTTTGACTTGAGACAAGCATTGGTCTGCGGCGCCGGCGGCTTCATCGCCAGCCATCTCGTCAAACGCCTGAAGCGCGAAGGCTTCTGGGTCAGAGGCGTCGATCTGAAATATCCGGAATTCTCCGAAACCGAAGCCGACGACTTCGTCATCGGCGACCTGCGCGAGCAGGACGTCTGCGCCGCGGTCGTCGACCGCAAGTTTGACGAGGTCTATCAGCTTGCGGCCGACATGGGTGGCGCGGGCTACATCTTCACCGGCGAGCACGATGCCGACGTGATGCACAATTCGGCGACCATCAATCTCAACATGGTCGACGCCTGCCGGAAGCGGAATGTGCGGCGCATCTTCTACTCGTCGTCGGCCTGCATGTATCCGGCTTACAATCAGGAAGATCCGGACAATCCCAACTGCGCGGAAAACTCCGCCTATCCTGCCGCGCCCGACAGCGAATACGGCTGGGAAAAGCTGTTCAGCGAGCGCCTCTATCTCGCGTTCAACCGCAACCACGGCATGCAGAACCGCGTCGCACGCTATCACAACATTTTCGGGCCCGAGGGCACGTGGGAAGGCGGCAAGGAGAAGGCGCCCGCCGCCATCTGCCGCAAGGTGGCCGAAACCAAGAACGGCGGCACGATCGAGATCTGGGGCGACGGGCAGCAGACACGGTCATTTCTCTATATCGACGAATGCATCGAAGGCTCGCTGAAGCTGGCGCGCTCCGAGCACGAGGGGCCGTTCAATGTCGGCTCCGAGGAGATGGTGACGATCAACCAGCTCGCGGCCATGGCGATGGACATCGCCGGCAAGAAGCTCGACATCGAACACATTCCGGGTCCTCTGGGCGTGCGCGGGCGCAACTCCGACAACCGGCTTATCAGGTCGACGCTCGGCTGGGCGCCGAGCCAGCCGTTGAGAGCGGGGCTCGAAAAAACCTACGCCTGGATTGAAGCGCAGGTCGCGAAGAAGCGCGGCGCCAACGTCAAGCGGACCTAGTTCGCCGATCTCCCTGCCGTCGCACACGCGCGGCCTTTGCATGCGATGACGAACCGATGAGCGCACGGACTTCGCTTGTTTGGTATGCACGACGACTCGCCTCGATGTCGCCGCAGGAAATTGTCCATCGCGTGCAGGAACAGGCCAAGCGCCAGGCAATGCGGCGCGCCGCGGGGCAATGGGATGCATTTCCCGAAACGCCCGGCGCGCTCACCACCTTGCCGTCATTCGCCAGGTTGATCGCTGCGCCACGCTCTCCGGCTTTCGAAAGCGTCTTGCGCGCGACAGTCGCCGACAGTCTCGCCGGCAGATTTTCGGCGCTGGGACAAACCTGGCCGAAGGCACAATCCGCACCTTGGCGCGGCGATGCCTGGCTTCTGGATCCTGCGACGGAAAAGATATGGCCGGGTGCGGCGACATATGCCTTCGATGTCGAATACCGCCACAACCTCGAACTCGGCGACGTCAAATATGTTTGGGAGGCGAACCGGCTTCAGTTCCTTCAGCCGATCGCCCTTCTGGCGCAGAACGATCCGAAGCTCGCACGCTTCGCCATCGACAGCGTGCTTTCGTGGATGGACGCCAATCCGCCGTTCACGGGCGTCAACTGGACGAGCGGCATCGAGCTGGCGCTGAGGCTGGTCTCGATCGGTGTCGTCGTTGCAGGCGCCGGCCACGCTCTGACCCCGGAGGAATCGGCACGCTTCCGGCAATTCATCGCCGCGCACGCTTCCTGGCTCGAGCGTTTTCCCTCGCTTTACTCCTCCGCAAACAATCACCGCGTCGCAGAAGGATTGGGACTTGCGATCGCGGCGCTTCTCGCACCGGATCTTGCCGGCAGCACCCGTCGCCTCAGGGAAGGCCGCGGGATTCTCGGCGCGGCTTTGTGGGAACAGTTCCACACGGACGGAGTCGGCGTCGAGCAATCGCCGACCTATGCGGCCTTCACGCTCGAAATGCTGTGCGTCGGCGCGCTGGCGCTGCGGGATACGCCATTCGCCTTCGGGCCGCGGGAGCTCGAGCGGTTGGGCAGGGCGACATCGGCATTGGCCGCGATGCTCGACAGGAACGGAACCGTGCCGCGGATCGGCGACGACGATGAGGGCCGCGTCATCGGCACGGGCATGATCGAAGAACCGCGTTATGTCTCGTCCGTCGTGTCACTCGCGGAGGCCGTTGCGGGACGCACCGACATCGGATCGGCGCCGCGCGATGAAAGCCTGCGCGATGGATTGACGGCCCCAGCGGAGGTCCGCTTCGCGCCGCCGGGCATCGCTCATTTTCCGTCAGGCGGGTACACGGTGATCCGCGACAAGATCGGCGAAACCCCGTTCCTGCTCACATTCGATCACGGACCGCTCGGCTTCGGCGGCATCGCCGCGCACGGACATGCCGATGCGCTGTCCGTCTGGCTGCATGTTGCTGGTACGCCTGTCCTCGTCGACGCCGGCACACATCTTTATCATTCGGGTGGCCCATGGCGCGAATTCTTCCGCTCCACGGCCGCCCACAACACGCTGGAAGTCGCCGGGCTCAGTCAGAGCGTCGCGGCGGGCGCCTTCAACTGGCGGCACAAGGCGCGCACAACCCTCGGGCGTCACGATGACGGCGCTGACTGGGAGACCGAGGCGCACCACGACGGCTACCGCACAAGGCTCGGCGTCGATCACGCGCGGAGGCTGAAGCGGACGCCGTCAGGCTTCCGGATCGAGGACCGCCTCGTGGGGGCCGAGAAGACATATCCGGTCGCAATCCGCTTTCTCTTCCACCCTTCGCTTTCGGTCACGGCCGAGAACCGGCATTTGCGGGTCTGCGATGGCACGCGCGTGCTGGTGTCGTTTGTGGGCCCGAGCGGCATGAAGGCGCGCCATCTGCGCGGTGAAGGCGACATTATCGGCCCCGGCTGGTATTCACCGTCCTTCGGAAAACGTGCGGCAACGTCGTGCATGGTATTTGAAGGTGCGTTGAAGGCGGGCGAGACGGCCGTGACCGAGTTTGAGATCGGCAGTTAAGAAATAGCGTGCGCTATTGAGAGGGGTGGGCCAGATTGGCGCCGTCGATTGGGGGCATCCACGTGAAGATCAGCGTTTTCGGACTTGGCTATGTCGGCGCGGTTTCGGCCGGTTGCCTGGCCGCCCTGGGCCACGAAGTTGTCGGCGTCGATCCGGTCGAAACGAAGGTCGCTCTGACGGCCAAGGGCAAGCCGCCCGTGGTCGAAAAAGACCTCGAGCAATTGCTGGTCGACGCCGTGGCGAAAGGCCGCCTGCGCGCCACGACCGACAGCCGCGCGGCTGTGATGGAGACAGACTGCTCGCTCGTCTGCGTCGGCACGCCCAGCAAGGCCAACGGCGATCTCGATCTCTCCCATGTCAGCGCCGTCAGCAAAGAGATCGGCCAGACCTTGCGGGAGAAGAAGGATTGCCACATCGTCGTCATCCGTTCGACGGTGCTGCCGGGGACATTGCGCGGCATCGTCATTCCGATCCTCGAGGAGGCGAGCGGCAAGAAGGCGGGCGTCGATTTCGGCGTCGGCAACAATCCCGAATTCCTGCGCGAAGGAACGGCGGTCGCCGATTTCCATCATCCGCCGAAGACCGTGATCGGCGCGACGGACCCGAAAACCGCTGACGCCATCGCCTCGCTCTATGACCGCATCCAGGCGCCGCTGATCCGCACCTCGATCGAGGTGGGCGAGATGGTGAAATATTCCGACAATGTCTGGCACGCGCTGAAAGTCGCGTTCGCCAACGAGATCGGCTCGCTCTGCAAGGCCGCCGGCATCGACAGCCACGCGGTGATGGACATCTTCTGTCAGGACACCAAGCTTAATCTGTCGCCTTACTATCTGCGCCCCGGTTTCGCCTTCGGCGGTTCGTGCCTGCCCAAGGACGTGCGCGCGCTGACCTATCGCGCCCGCGCGCTCGATCTCGATCTGCCGGTGATGAACGCGATCCTTCCTTCCAATGCGCGGCAGGTGGCGCGCGGGCTGGAAGCGATCCTGTCGACGGGCAAGAAGAAGGTCACGTTCCTCGGCATGAGCTTCAAGGCCGGCACCGACGACATGCGTGAAAGCCCGGTGGTCGAGCTGATCGAGCGGCTTCTCGGCAAGGGTCTCGACATCCGCATCTTCGACCGGAACGTCAATCTCGCGAAGCTTGTCGGCGCCAACCGCGACTATCTCCTGAAGACCGTGCCGCACGTCTCCTCGCTGATGGTCGACACGATCGACGAAGCGCTTGGCCATGGCGAAGCGATCGTCGTCGGCAACAGCGATTCCGAATTCCTGAACATCGCACCCAAGCTCGGCCCGCATCAGACACTGATCGATCTCGTGCGCATCAAGGATCAGGGCCAGCTCGCAGGACGCTATGACGGCATCAACTGGTAGGACGTCGACCGGCAGAGTCGGCCGCCGTGTCCTCATCATTGTCGAGAATCTGCCCGTTCCCTTCGACCGGCGCGTCTGGAACGAAGCCAATGCGCTGCGCGATGCGGGCTACGAGGTCTCCATCATCTGCCCGAAAGGCGTAGGCGCCGAGGAGAGCTTCCTCGTCCTCGAGGGCATCCATATCTATCGTCATCCGCTGCCGCTCGACGCGCGCGGCGCGCTCGGCTATCTGCTCGAATATTCCTCGGCGCTGTTCTGGGAATCGCTGCTCGCCTGGCGCGTCTTTTTCACCCGCGGCTTCGATGCGATCCATGCCTGCAATCCGCCGGACCTGATTTTCCTGATCGGCGGCTTCTTCAAATATGTGTTCGGGAAGAAATTCCTCTTCGACCACCACGATATCAATCCTGAGCTCTACGAAGCGAAATTCCGGCGCAAGGATTTCTTCCACCGTCTGCTGCTCGGCGCCGAGCGCGCGACGTTCGCGACCGCCGACATCTCGATCGCCACCAACAACTCCTACCGCGAGATCGCCATCACGCGCGGGAAGATGAAGCCGGAAAAAGTGTTCGTGGTGCGCTCAGGTCCGAGCCTCGAACGCATGCGCATCCTGCCGCCGGACCCGGCGCTCAAAAAGGGTCGCAAATTCCTCGTCGGCTATGTCGGCGTCATGGGGGCGCAGGAAGGCATTCAGTATCTTCTCGAGGCCGCGCGGCACATCATCCGCGATCTCGGCCGCAACGACATTCAATTCGGCCTGGTCGGCGGCGGCCCGGAGCTGGAACACATGAAAGCGCTAGCGGGCGAGCTCGGGATCGGCGACTATGTCACGTTCACGGGCCGCGCGCCGGACGCGGAAATGCTGGCGATGCTCAACACGGCC
>DATKON010000038.1:0-7792 GCA_035524575.1 Rhizomicrobium sp. | reverse complement strand
GGAAGCGAAGCACATCCATTACGAGATCGAGGATCTCGCCCATTTCCTCCACACGATCAGGATCTGACATGACGACTGAACTCGCCCGCACCATCGACGAAGCCTGGGACATCCGTGAGACGCTGTCGTCCGGCACCAGAGGCGCCGTGCGGGAAGCGGTATCCGAGGCGTTGGCGCTGGTCGATTCCGGGCGCATGCGTGTGGCCGAGAAGTTCCAGGGCGAATGGGTCGTCCATCAATGGCTGAAAAAGGCCGTGCTGCTGTCGTTCCGACTGCACGACATGGACGCGATCGCGGGCGGTCCCGGGGGCGCACATTGGTGGGACAAGGTACCTTCGAAATTCCAGGGCTGGAGCGCAGCGCATTTCCGTGACGCGGGATTCCGCGCCGTTCCGGGCGCGGTCGTGCGGCACTCGGCCTTCATCGCCAAAGGCGTCGTGCTGATGCCGTCTTTCGTCAATGTCGGTGCCTATGTCGGTGAGAACACCATGGTCGACACCTGGGCGACGGTCGGTTCCTGCGCCCAGATCGGCAAGCAATGCCACATCTCCGGCGGCGCCGGCATCGGCGGCGTGCTCGAGCCTTTGCAGGCCGCCCCCGTGATCATCGAGGACAATTGCTTTGTCGGCGCGCGCTCGGAAGTCGCCGAGGGCGTCATCGTCGGCGAAGGTTCGGTCATTTCCATGGGGGTCTTTCTCGGCCAGTCGACCAAGATCGTCGATCGCGCAACGGGCGAAATCCTCTACGGCCGCGTTCCACCATATTCCGTCGTCGTACCGGGCACGCTGCCGCAGGGGCCTGACCGGCCGTCTCTCTATTGCGCCGTCATCGTCAAGCGCGTCGACGAACGCACGCGCGCCAAGACGTCGATCAACGAATTGTTGCGGGACTAGGGGCCGCGGCCCATAGTTCCCGCACGGGTGCCATCGGGGACGCAACGGTCGTGTGGCATTTCCTCTTCGGCCTGAACGGGCGGATTTCGCGCGCTGCATTCTGCCTTTTCGCGACCATCGCGTTCGGCGCACTGCTCGTGCTGCTTGCCGCGCTCTATGCCTACGCGATCATGGCCGGCAATTATGAGAACGGCGGGCCGACGCCGTGGCCTTCCTCGCCGCTGGGCATGACCGTCGCCGCTTTCTGGCTTTTCAGCCTGTTTGTGCTGCTGGTTTCGGGCGTGCTCGTGAGCCTGAAGCGGCTGCATGATCGGAACAAATCGGTATGGTGGCTGCTCGTTTTTATTGCCCTGCCGAACGTGCTGTCGACGATCGGGCGCATCTTGCCGGAACAGTCTCCCGACAACGGCGCGGAAATCGGATTCGTCTTTGACGCAGCCGCGCTCGCGATCTTTGTCTGGGCTTTTATCGAGCTTGCCTGTCTTGCCGGAACATCCGGCGAGAACAGATTTGGCGGAGATCCGCTCCTGAGGCGCTAGGCTGTCCAGCGGGTGGTGACGCCACCATAGGCATCGACGGCTTCGATCAGAGTTGATACCAGCGCGCGTTCGTCTTTGCTCAATTCGGGTCGCCAGATCTCGAAGAGCAGGATGATGCGCGTCTCGTTGCTGTCATTCCAAGCTTCATGCTCGATCGTGTCATCGAACACGAAAGTTCGGCCCTTTTCCCAGGCGCGCACTTCGTTGCCGACGCGGAAACCGCAGGCCCCCGGCACGATCAAAGGCAAATGGCAGATAAGCCGCGCATTCATGTACCCCGTGTGAGCGGGAATTCGTGCGCCGGGTCGCAATTGCGAGAACAGCACCGACGGCGTTCGGCCGGGTATCGTGCAGAGCGGGGCCGACGCCAGCGCCATCATCGTCTTTGGGCAGCGAGCGGCGTGATCTTCGACGATTTTCCCGTCGCGCCAGAGATAATAGGCCGTCCAGTCTTCGTTATTGGTCATACGATCGTCAGTGCGCCGCGGCCGATCGGGCTGCTCCTGCACATAGGGTTCGAAAGCCGCTCCTGCCTTGAGCACGCCACGGAGCTCCGCCGTGATGTCCTCAGTCGCCGCCTCGATCGCGTCCAGCCAGGGAAATTGCGCGCGGTCATAAAACTGGATCTGTGGCAACTCCGGGAAATAGTATTGATGCGGCTGCTGCAGGTAGATTTTCTTCCGTCCCATCATCAGATCGAGCGATTGCCGGAAGCGCGGGCTCGAGACCTTGGGGTCGAATCCGCTCGCTGCGAGTTTGTCCTGGAGAAAGCTTTCGTACTCGCGAGCAAATCGTTCGCGCATCTCCTGCGCCCGGCGAAGTTCTGCTTGCTGTTCGGCCGAAAGCTGCGGCGGCGCATTGCGGATTGCAGCTGTATAGAACGACGCGGCGGCGCGGGAATTTCCGTCCGCGGCACAGAGATCGGCCTTCATGATCAAGGCGCGGACGCTGCGTGGCGCAAGCGCAAGTGCCTGATCAAGGGCCGTGTGCGCGGCTTTTGTGTCGCCTAGCTTTTGCGCGGCAAGCGCCAACCCGAACCAGGGTTCTGCGTCGTTCGGATCGAGGCCTGCCGCTTGCTCGAAACAGGCGCGCGCTGCGGCAGCATCGCCGCGCTTGAGGGCCTCACTCCCCTGCTTGATCAGTGCGAACTTGCGGGTTGTCACTCTTTCCGTCCGGCGGCGAGTGCCGCGAGCGTTTCCTGATCGAGACCCAAGGCCTCGATGATCGGGGCAAACGCCGACATCTGCTGCATGCCCATGGGACCGAGAGTCAATCCGCCGTCAACGACCAGCGCGTGCCCGGTTACCCAGTCCGAACCGTCGCTGGCCAGATAAAGTGCGGCTTCGGCGATGTCGCGGGGACGGCCGCCCCGCTGGATCGGTTGCGAATGACTGGCCGCTTCCGCGATGGCGTCGATGCGGGTGTCGGCGAGCTGGCTCGGGATGCCGAGGCCCGCGGCGAAGATATTGGTCGCAATCAGGCCGGGGCAGATGCAGTTGACGCGGATCCTGTCGGCGGCGAGCTGCGCCGCCGTGACTTTGGTCATGTGCACGATCGCAGCCTTGGCGATCGAATAGAGGATCGGCCCGTAGCCCGCCCGCAATCCCGCAACCGAGGCCGTCGAGATGATGGCGCCGCCCCCGTTCTTCCGTATGTGTGGTGCTGCGTACTTGATGCCGAACAATGCCGCTCGGACGTGCAGGTGCATGACCGAGTCAAAGCCTTCAGCCGTCACGCCGTCGGCCGCATCGCGCGCGCCGCCCGTGCCGGCATTGTTGAAGATGCAGTCGAGCTTGCCGAAGCGCTTCACCGCCGCTTCGACTGCATCGCGGATGTCGTCTTCTCTCAAGACGTCGCAGCGCACATAGTGTGCGGCACCTTTGTGGTCGTCCTCGATGCGCGCGCCCTTGTCGTCCTGGATGTCGGCCGCGATCACCTTTGCTCCTTCGCGCACGAACAGGTCGACCGTGCCGCGGCCAATGCCGCTGGCAGCGCCCGTGATGACCGCCACTTTTCCGTCCAAACGTCCTGCCATAGTTTCGTCTCCCTGATGTCGTTTGATTGACCATAGCGCAGGCGAAGGCCTAAGTGAGCTTTATGGCGTTGCCCGATCCCGTTTCCCTCGCCCAGGACCTCATCCGTTGCCGCTCGGTCACGCCCGAGGACCGCGGCGCGCTCGGCGTGCTGGAAAAGGTGCTGGCGCCCGTGGGCTTTCGCTGCCAGCGGCTGCGCTTCGAAGCGCCGGGGACCGCGCCCGTCGACAACCTTTACGCGCGGCTCGGAACCGGCCAGCCGCATTTTTGCTTTGCCGGTCACACGGACGTGGTGCCGCCCGGCGATGTGAACGCCTGGCGCTTCGATCCGTTTGCGGCCGAGATCAAGGACGGCGTGCTCTACGGCCGCGGCGCCGCCGACATGAAATCGTCCATCGCGGCCTTTGTCGTCGCAGCCGCGCGGCACGTCGCCGAACACGGTGCGCCGGAAGGCTCCATCGGGCTTCTCATCACCGGCGACGAAGAAGGCCCTAGCATCAACGGCACCAAGGCGATGCTCGCCTGGCTGAAAGAAAACGGCGAGCGGCTCGATCATTGCCTCGTCGGTGAGCCTACTTCGACGGCGCGTTCCGGCGACACGATCAAGATCGGCAGGCGCGGCAGCATGCAGGTCCGGCTCGCCGTGCGCGGTGTGCAGGGCCACACCGCCTATCCGCAGAAGGCGCTCAATCCCATTCCGATCCTGTCGGAGATCGTGGTGCGGCTGGCCTCCCGCCCGCTCGATTCCGGCACGGCGCATTTCGAGCCCTCGACACTCGTCTTCACGACTTTCGATGTGGGCAATCCGGCTTCGAATGTTTCGCCGGCGGAAGCACGCGCCTCGTGCAACATCCGCTTCAACGACCTCCACACGCCCGAGACGATCAAGCAGCATGTCGAGCAGGTGGCGAACAATGTGGTGCATGAGCTGGGCGGCGACGTGGCGGTCGACGCGACGGTCGGCGGCGTTGCGTTTCTCACGCAGCCCGGAGCATTCATCACGCTCGTGTCCGATGCGATCGCACGCGTGACCAATATCCGCCCGGAACTGTCGACGAGCGGCGGAACGTCTGATGCGCGCTTCATCAAGGATTTCTGCCCCGTAGCGGAAGTGGGCCTGCCGGGCGGATCCATGCACAAAGTCGACGAATGCGTGCCCGTCGACGAGATCCGCAAGCTGACCGAGATTTACGCCTCGGTCCTCGAATCCTATTTCGCGAACAGGGTTCCGTGAACGCTCGTCCCATCGGCATTTTCGATTCCGGCATGGGTGGCCTCACCGTCATGCGCGCCCTGATGGCGAGGCTGCCGTGCGAATCCTTTGTCTATCTCGGCGACACGGCGCGGCTGCCTTACGGCACGAAGAGCGCGGATACCGTCGTGCGCTACGCGGTGCAGGCGGCCGGCGCGCTGATTCGCCGTGACGTGAAGCTCATCGTCGTCGCCTGCAATACGGCGTCGACGGTGGCTCTGCCGGCGCTCGAGGAAGCGCTGTCGCCGATTCCGGTCGTCGGCGTGGTCGAGCCCGGTGCGGAGGCGGCTGTCGCGGCCGCCGAAGGCGGAACGATCGCGGTGATCGGCACGGAAGCGACCGTCAAAGGCGGTGCTTATCTGCGTGCGATTCACGCGCGCGCAGCCAACGCGGAAGTCGTGCAGCAGGCTTGCCCGCTCTTCGTGCCATTGGCGGAAGAAGGCCTGGTCGACGGCGAAATCGCGGAGCTCGTGGCAACGCGCTATCTCAAGCCGGTCTTTGCGGCGGCAAAACCCAAAGCGCTGGTTCTTGGTTGTACGCATTTCCCGGTGCTGGCGCCGATGCTGCAGAACGTGATCGCGCGTTTGGGCGGCGAAACCCGATTGGTGGACAGCGCGGCGACGACGGCCCAAGCGGTCGCGGATCGGCTTGCGAGAAACGGGCTCGCGCAAAACGCGGGCGCCGCGCCATCTTACGCATTTCTCTCAACCGATGCGCCCGAGCGCTTCGCACGTGTCGGCGAAATCTTCCTCGGCCGAACGCCGGACGCGGTCGAGCTGGTCGACCTCGCTCAGTAATCCACCCGCATCAGCGTAAGCCCGTCCGGCGGAGCGACCGGTCCGCATCGCGCGCGGTCGCGGGCGGCGAGGGCGTCGGTGACATCGCGCGCCGTCCATTTGCCTTCGCCAACGAGCTTCAGCGTGCCAACCAGGCTGCGCACTTGGTTGTGCAGGAACGAGCGCGCGGAGGCGTCGACGAAAATATCTTCGTCCTTCGCGGTGACGTCGAGCCGGTCGAGCGTCTTCACCGGCGATTTCGCCTGGCACTCTGCGGCCCGAAATGTCGTGAAATCGTGCAGACCGACAAGCGTCTGTGCCGCATCATGCATCGCCTTCGCGTCGAGCGTGCGGATCACATGCCAAGCGCGACCGGCATCGAGCGCCAGCGGCGCGCGCCGGCAGACGATGCGATAGCGGTAATGCCGCGCGGTCGCCGAAAACCGAGCGTGGAAATCTTCCGCCGCAATTTCGGCGAGCAACACCGCGACCGGTGCGGGACGCAAATAATGATTGAGCGCATCGCGCACTGTGTCGGGTGGGAAATCCTTGGTGAGGTCGAAATGCGCGACCTGCCCCTTCGCATGCACGCCGGCATCGGTGCGGCCGGCGCCGGTCACCGTCGCGCGTTCGCCCGAGAGCGAGAAGATCGCATCTTCGAGCGCCGCCTGAACCGAAGGACCGTTTTCCTGCCGCTGCCAGCCGCTGAACGGTCCGCCGTCATATTCGAGCGTGAGGCGATAGCGCGGCATCAGCCGTCCGGCCGCCACAGCGTTTCACGGCGCAGTTCGTGCAGTCCGCATTTGAGAAGTTCTTCCCAGCGCGGCCGGATGGCAGGCCAGCGCTCGAACACGGCAAACTCGAACTGGCGAAAGCCCTCGTCCAGCTCTTCGATGTAAATCGTCGCCTGGCGTGTGAAGATCTGCAGGTAAAGCACGTCGAAGGTGAGGCAGTTGTTCACGCCCCCATCGATGCGCGTGATCTGGTTCCATTTCATTTCGGTTTCACGCTGTTTCGCGCGGAAGACGAAACCGTCGGCCGTCATGTCGATGACATAGCGACTCTTGCGCTGATTGTGGCGCCACGTATTGATCAGGCGTTGCCAAAGTGAGGCACGCTTCATGTGAGACGATCTCCCGGCTTGAGCGTGAAGCCCTGCAGAAATTCCTTGGGACCCAGAGGTGTGCGTCCTGCGCGCTGGAGGCGCAGGAGCTTCAATGCGCCATCGCCCGTTGCCACTGTCAATTCGCTGTCGAGCACGTCTCCGGGAGTGCCTCGCCCGGCGACCGGTTCCGCATAGAGGATCTTGAGCCGCTCGCCATGAGCCTCGCACCAGGCGCCGGGCATGGGCGAAAGCCCGCGTATCAGACAGTCGAGCTCGCGCGCCGGTTTCGTCCAGTCGATCCGGGCCTCTTCCTTTGCGATCTTGGCGGCGTAGGTCGCGCCGTCCGGCGATTGCGGCGTCTCCACCGCGGTTCCGCGCTCGACAGCGGCCAGCGCCCGCACCATCAGACCGGCGCCAAGTCGCGACAGCTCGTCATGCAATTCACCATAGGTCTTCCGTCCGATGGGTGTCTTCGCGGCAAGCAGGACGGGGCCCGTGTCGAGGCCTTCGTCCATATGCATGGCCATGACGCCTGTCTCCGCGTCCCCGGCCATGATCGCCCTCTGGATCGGCGCCGCGCCCCGCCAGCGCGGCAGGAGCGAACCGTGGAGGTTGAAGCAGCCCAGCCGCGGAGCGTCCAGAACAGGTTTCGGCAGGATCAGGCCATAGGCGACGACAACGGCCGCGTCCAGCCCGAGCGCCGCGAACTCGGCTTGCGCCTCGGCGTTCCTGAGGGACTTGGGCGTGCGAACCGCCAACCCCTGCGACAAAGCATGCTTCGCGACCGGCGACGGCACGGAGGCGTAGCCGCGGCCCTTGGGCCGAGGCGGCTGGCTGTAGACGGCGGCGATCTCGTGGCCTTGTCCGATGAGCTCGGCGAGCGTCGGCACCGCGAAAACGGGCGTCCCCATAAAGGCAAGGCGAAGGGTCATAAGCTTGCGCTAATGCAAGCCCCGACGCGTTGCAACATTCCGGTGGAAAAGCTTGGCTGTTACTCCACCGCCGCGAAGCGCTTGGCCTTGGTCAGCTTGCGCAGCGCCATGGAGCGCTTTAGCCGGGAGAGATGGTCGAGGAACAGAACGCCTTCCAGGTGATCCATCTCGTGCTGCAGGCAGGTCGCCAGCAGGGCCTCCGCCTCGAGCGTGACCAGATTGCCGTCGCGGTCGAGATGTTCGGCGCGGATTTTCGCCGGCC
>DATKON010000037.1:0-8705 GCA_035524575.1 Rhizomicrobium sp. | reverse complement strand
GTCGGTCTGTCGCGCATCATCGCGATGGAAGGCGTGCAGAAGAACGTGCGCTCGAACGTGATCGCGCCGTTCGCCTGGACGCGCATGATCGCGACCATCCCGATCAAGGACGAAGCCTCGGCCAAGCGCGTCGAGCGCATGAAGAACATGATGCGCGCCGACCAGGTGGCGCAGCTCGCCGTGTCGCTCGCAAGCCCCGCAACGAAAGACGTATCGGGACAGATCTTCGCCGCGCGCGGCAACGAGATATTCCTGATGAGCCAGCCGCGTCCCGTGCGCGGCATCGGCAAGGTGGAAGGCTGGACGCCGGAGACCATCGCGAGCCATGCGATGGCGGCGATGAAGCCCAGCTTCACCGAGCTCGGCGCGACGACGAGCGTGTTCGGCTGGGATCCGATCTAGGATTCTGTCTGCAGCCCGCGGCGTCAGGACCGTAAGAATTTCACCGGGAGACGACGAGACAAGTGAGAAATCTTTGCGCCATCGGCGCGTTCTCCGGTCCCGCCGTCTCCCTGTGAAAGCTTTTTCGCGACGCCGCCCTGCTTTCACCAATAAGGCGACGGCGGCGTATTGTCGATGAATTCGGCGAGGCGCCGCCGCGTGCCGCGCGTGGTGCCGTCCGGCAGCCTGTGCGGGTCGGCCCACTGGATCTCGCGGATCTCGGCGCTGGGGCGGAACGCGATGTGCGCGTTCGGCACGTGATACACGACGATCACGTTTGTCACCCAGCCGAGCCTGCGCGTGAAGAGGCCGACGAAGCGCGGTGCCGCGCTCTCGGTCAAACCGACTTCTTCCCGAAGCTCGCGCAGGACCGCGTCTGCCGGCGGCTCGCCTGCGTCGACGCCGCCGCCGGGCAGATGCCAGCCGGGCTGGTAGGAATGGCGCACCAGAAGGATGCGGCCCTCGGCATCGTCGAGGATCGCCGAGACTCCGAAGGCGACCGGGGAAACCCAGGCTTTCAGGGTTAAATAGAGGCCCAGCGTCGCATGGTGCAGTCTCTGCAAAAGGGGCATCCGGCGGCTTGGCCAATCGTAAGAAATTCCTAACCAGAGCCTTATAGCGTGTTCGCTGGGATCCTAAGCGCGGTTCGTGGGGCGTGAAGTCGCTTTTGTCATCGCCGTGGCTGCCATTCCGCACGCATGCGTCGCGGAGGGACCGCGCATGAGCGGCCTCAACCTCGAACATCTCAAGGCGCTCGTCGTCGAAGACAATGCACACATGCGCATTCTGCTGCGTTCGCTGCTGCAGGCACTCGGGGTCGGTTCGGTGTTCGAATCCGTCAACGGCCAGTCCGGCTTCATTGAGCTGCGCGAGCGCAAGCCCGATTTCGTCCTCACTGATCTTTCGATGAAGCCCGTCGACGGCATCGAATTCACCCGCCGCGTGCGTCTCGGCAAGGACAGCCCCAATCCCTATCTGCCGATCATCATGGTGACGGGCCATACCGAACGCGCGCGCGTCGAGGCGGCGCGGGACGCCGGCGTCACCGAATTCCTCGCCAAGCCGATCACCACGCAGAACCTTCTGATGCGCCTCATCGAGGTGGTCGAGCGGCCGAGGCCCTTCATCCGCTGCGGCAGCTATTTCGGCCCCGACCGCCGCCGCCACAAAGCGGAGGACTATCAGGGTCCGTGGCGCCGGCGCGACGACGTCAACGACAACGATCTCGTGATCGCCTGAGTTTCCCCGCAATTTATCTCGAATTCATCGCTCTTTAAGGGCTCGCCCCGATACTGGCGCGAGCGATATCGGGGCCATCGCCCATCGCGCACGCGTGTGGTTCTTCGGGATGAGTGATGCTCCAGATCATCGGCATTGTCGTTCTCTTCGCCATGGTGTTCGGCGGCTTCCTGATGTCGGGCGGCTCCCTCGGGGTCGTGATCGAAGCTTTGCCGCACGAGATGATGACCATCGGCGGCGCGGCGGTTGCGGCGCTCCTGATCGGCGGCTCCATGTATTCGCTGAAGAAGATCGGCGGCGATTTCGGCAAGGTGATCTCGGGGCCGAGATGGAAACCCGCCGACTATCGCGATCTTCTGTGCCTTCTGTTCCTCCTCACCAAGACGATGAAGACGAAGGGCCTGATCGCGCTCGAAGCCCATATCGAAAAGCCCGACGAATCCACGATCTTCAAGCGCTATCCGCGCATCGCCAAGGACCACTTTGCGCTCGACTTCATCTGCGACACGCTGCGCATGATGACGATGAGCCTCGAAGATCCGCACCAGGTCGAAACGGCGATGGAAAAGCAGCTCGAGAAGCATCATCACGAGGCCCTGGGCCCCGCGACCGCGCTTCAGACGATGGCCGACGGCCTGCCGGCGCTCGGTATCGTCGCCGCCGTGCTCGGCGTCATCAAGACCATGGGCGCGATTTCGGAGCCGCCGGAGGTTCTTGGCCGCATGATCGGCTCGGCGCTTGTCGGCACCTTCCTCGGCGTGTTCCTCGCTTACGGCATCGTCGGTCCGATGGCGACGCGGCTCAAGGCCATCGTCGAAGAAGACGCGCTGTTCTATCACGTGATCCGCGACATCCTCGTCGCGCATCTGCACGGCAATGCGGCGCAGGTTTCCGTCGAGATCGGGCGCGGCAGCATTCCGAGCGTGGCGCAGCCGAGCTTCAAGGAGGTCGAAGACGCGCTGAACGAGATCCCGCCGGAAGGCGCGGCAACCTAGCGCGTCTTGTTCCTGGCCGTCTGCATGTCGGCGAGCGTCACGAAGAAGCTCGCGAGCGCGCCGGCCATCACGCCGAGCGGAACCGCATAAATCACATCCATGTCGCAGCCGAGGACGATGATCGTCGTGACCATCAGTCCCGTCCATTGCCCGATGCCGTAGCGCATGTCTGCCTCGAAAACGCATCCCCACGGGGAAACGTTAGCGCGCGCCGCGCGCGAACGAAGCGGATGCTTAAGAAAAGGTTAATCCTCCCCCGCCACACGGGGCGCGCGCGAAGCGCGCGACGGAGGGGGGCCCCTCCACCGCTTCGCGGTCCCCCTCCCCCGACATTCGTCGGGGGAGGATTACGCTTATTCGCTCCCGAACTTGATCCCCTGCGCCAGCGGCAGCGCGTCGGAGTAGTTCACCGTCGCGGTCTGCCGGCGCATATAGGCCTTCCAGGAATCCGAGCCGGACTCGCGCCCGCCGCCGGTTTCCTTCTCGCCGCCGAACGCGCCGCCGATCTCGGCGCCCGAGGGACCAATGTTCACATTGGCGATGCCGCAATCCGAACCCGCTGCGGCGAGGAAGCGTTCGGCTTCCTGCATGTCCTGCGTGAAGATGCAGGAGGACAATCCCTGCGGCACCGCGTTGTGGCGCTGAAGCGCGTCGTCGAAATTCTTGTAGCGCATCACGTAAAGGATCGGCGCGAAGGTCTCGCGGCAGACGACGGCCGACTGCTCCGGCATTTCGGCGAGCGCCGGCGTCACATAGAACGCGTGCGGGAATTCCTTGGCGAGCACGCGTCCGCCGCCGGTGATCACACCGCCCTGGTCCTTCGCGTCGGCGAGCGCGCGCTCCATGCCTTCGAAAGCGCGGCCGTCGATCAGCGGGCCGACCAGCGTAGCGGCTTCGAGCGGATTGCCGATCGGAAGCTTCGCATAAGCGCGCTTCAAGGCCGGCACCAGCCTCTCGTAGAGGCTGTCATGCACGAAGAGACGGCGCAGGCTCGTGCAGCGCTGTCCCGCCGTGCCGACGGCCGCGAACAGGATCGCGCGTTCGGCGAGCGCAAGCTTCGCCGACGGGCAGACGATCATCGCGTTGTTGCCGCCGAGCTCGAGCAATGCGCGGCCGAAACGTTCCGCGACGACGGGCGCCAGCGCGCGGCCCATGGCCGTCGAACCCGTGGCGCTGACGACGGGGATACGATGGTCGCGCGCCAGCGCTTCGCCTTCCGCGCGCGCGCCAAGCACGACCTGCGCGAGATTATCCGGCGCATCGCCGAAACGTTTGACGGCGCGCTCGAACAGCGCCTGTGTGGCGAGCGCCGTCAGCGGCGTCTTCTCCGACGGCTTCCAGATCGTGCTGTCGCCGCAGACGAGCGCCAGCGCCGCATTCCACGCCCATACGGCCACCGGGAAATTGAACGCCGAGATGATTGCGACGGGGCCGATCGGGTGCCACTGCTCCATCATGCGATGGCCGGGGCGCTCCGAGGCGATGGTGAGACCGTAGAGCTGGCGCGACAGTCCGACCGCGAAATCGCAGATGTCGATCATCTCCTGCACTTCGCCGAGACCTTCCTGCAGGATCTTGCCGGCTTCGAGCGTGACGAGGCGGCCGAGCGTCTCCTTATGGCTGCGCAGCTCCTCGCCGAACAGCCGCACGAGCTCGCCGCGCCGGGGCGCCGGCACATCGCGCCAGGCGTGAAAGGCTTTGACGGACGCCGCGATCTTCGTCTCGATGGATTTTGCGTCGTCGAACGCCACGCGCCCGATTTCCGCGCCGTCGATCGGCGAGCGCACGACGTGATCGCCTTGGGCGGCGGTGACATCCAGTTTTTTCAGAATTTCAGCTGCGGACATGTCGTTTCCTCAATTTTGAAATCCTGCGCCGTCGCGAAAGATTTTAGCGCAGGGGACGCGGTGGTTGCGCGGTGGACGCAGCGGAAAATTGAGCCCGGTCTTGAAGCATCGCGCGCGCAGCGCAGAAAATATCTTACCACTGAGGCGGTGAGGCAATGAGAGACCGCGTACCTCACTGTCTCACCGCCTCAGTGGTGGAATTTCTTTTTGCGCTTCGCGCCATCTAACCGGTGAGACGCGGACCGCTGCGTCCACCGCGCAACCACCGCATCCTCCGCGCTAAAATTACCTACGTCTGCTCGTCCTGTTCCAGTTTCTGCTTCGCCGTCTCGCGCAGCTTGGTCAGCGTCGTTGCGGGCGCGATGGCTTCGGGATCGACGCGGATGTGGAGGAGGGCGGGGCCGCCGGCGCGCACCGCATCCTCGAAGGCCGGCGCGAAATCGCTCGTCTTGGTGACGCGATAGCCGTGCGCGCCATAGGCTCGCGCCAGTGCCGCGAAGTCGGGATTCTCGAGCGCCGTGCCGATGACGTGCTCGGGATATTCGCGCTCCTGATGCATGCGGATGGTGCCGTACATGCCGTTGTCGAACACGAGGATGACGATCGGCAGCTTGTACTGCACGGCCGTCGCCAGCTCCTGCCCGTTCATCAGGAAGCAGCCGTCGCCCGCCGCCGCTACGACGATGCGCTCGGGATGGAGCAGCTTCGCCGCGATCGCCGCCGGCACGCCGTAGCCCATCGCGCCGCTGGTGGGGCCGAGCAGCGTCGGGTAGCCGCGATAGCGGAAGAAGCGATGCAGCCAGCCCGCGTAATTGCCCGCGCCGTTGGCCACGATCGCGTCGGCCGGCAGGCGCTGCGACAGCCAGGCGAAGATCTCGGACGGATTGACGTCGCCCGGCGCCTCGACCGGCCGCACGAATTTCTCGTATTGCGCGCGCGTATCGCGACGCAGGATGCGCCACGGCACGCGCACCGGCGCCGTCGCTTCCGCCGCCAGCCGCGCGAAGGACGAAACGCTGGAGCAGATCGCGAGATCGGCCTGATAGACGCGGTTCAGCTCGTCGGGATCGGGATGGACGTGGATCAGCGCCTGTTTCGGCGTCGGCGCCTGCAGCCGCGTATAGCCGTTGGTCGTCATCTCGCCGAGCCGCGCGCCGACGACGACGAGAAGATCGCTCGCCTCGAGGCGCGCCACCAGCGTCGGATCGGCGCCGATGCCCATGTCGCCGCAGTAATTGTCGTGGTTGTTGTCGAAGCGGTCCTTGGCGCGGAAGCTCGTCACCACGGGAAGATCGAGCGTCTCGGCATATTTGCGGATGTCGGCGATCGCGTCGCGATTCCAGCCGGGGCCGCCGAGGATCAGGAACGGCTCACCCGCCCGCATGATCATCGCATGCACGCGGCGAAGGATTTCGCGCGAAGCCTGCGGCTCGGTCGCATGATAGGGCCGCGTCGGCGGCACGCTGGTCATCCCGGCCAGCACATCTTCCGGCAGCGACAGCACGACGGGACCGGGACGGCCCGACGTCGCCGTGTGGAAGGCGCGCGCGACATATTCGGGAATGCGGTCGGCGTCGCGGATCTCCGCCGCCCATTTCGCCAGCGGCGTGAACATCGCCTTGAAGTCGACTTCCTGGAACGCTTCGCGGTCGAGATGCGACTGCGCCGCCTGTCCCACGAAGAGAATCATCGGCGTCGAATCCTGGAAGGCCGTGTGCACGCCGATCGAGGCGTTGGTGGCGCCGGGGCCGCGCGTGACGAAGCAGATGCCGGGCTTGCCGGTCAGCTTGCCATAGGCTTCCGCCATGTTGGCCGCGCCGCCTTCCTGGCGGCAGGTGATGAGCCGGATGTCGTCCTTCGCGCCGTAAAGCGCATCGAGAACAGCGAGATAGGATTCGCCGGGCACGCAGAACGCGTGGGTGGCGCCGTGGACCTTCAGCGCCTCGACCAGCGCCTGGCCACCCGTCCGCGTTTTCACATTGAGGGTTTCAGCGTTCACAGGCCCTTCCTTTCCGTGTGATCGCCCCCCGGCTCAGGCGTAGTAACGCCCAAAACGATTGGAAATGAAATCGGAAAGAAGCGCCTCTTCCTGCCGGACGAAGCCTTTCTGTGGAAGCTTTCCCGCAACGAGAAGGTCGCACATGGCGCAGATTCCCGCAGCCGTGGTGATCTGGATGGCGCTCATCAGGCGCGACCCTACCTGCTGCGCGTAGATCTTCTTGGCGTAGCTTTCCTGCGTCAGCCGTCCGTCCATCCAGCCCGACACCGTCACGAAGATCAGCACCACGTCCTGATAGGTGATCGGGATCGCGGTTTCTAAAACATCCTTCATGACGTCGCGGCGGAGCCCGAGGCGCAGATCGCGCACCAGCATCTTGACGATGTCGCGATGGCCGGGATAGCGCACGGTCTTGTAATTCAGGTTCTCGACCTTGCCTTCGAGCGTGTCGCACAGCGTGCCGAGGCCGCCCGAGGTGTTGAACGCTTCATAGGCGATGCCGTCGAGCGAGAAGGCTTCGAGCTCTTCCAGCGCCGGCACTTCGCCGCGCACGCCGTCGCGGATGGACTCGCACGGATTGCAGTATTCGTTGATGAGGCCGTCGGTCGACCAGGTGAGATTGTATTTCAGCGCATTGGTCGGATAGACGGGCAGCGCGCCGACGCGCATCTGCACCTCGCGGAGCCTTTCGAATTTCTTGGCGAGATCGTGCGCCACGATCGAGATGAATCCGGGCGCCAGGCCGCATTGCGGAATGAACGCGGTGTTCGCGCCGTCGGCGAGCCGCTTGATGGTGCGCGTGGATTCCACATCTTCAGTCAGGTCGAGATAATGCGCGCCGGCGAGCTTGGCCGCTTCCGCCACCGTCGGCGTCAGCGAATAGGGCGTCGCCGAGAGGACGACCTCCTGGCCTTTGACATGGCCGGCGAAGCTCTTCGGATCGGTGAGCTCGACATTCTTCAGCGTCACGTTCCGGTGCGGCATGCGCTCGAGGCTCGCGGCGTCCCGGTCGACGACCGTCACGTGATAGTCGCCCGTGTTGGACAGAAGCTCGGTGATGGCCACGCCGATCTTGCCGCCGCCCACCAACATCACGTTTTTCATCTTCGTCTCCTGCCGCGCGAGTTGCGAAAAAAAGGTTCACCACAGAGGCACAGAGAGATCGAGGTCTACGGCAGGCGGTCAGTGCGTTCCGTCGGCGATGTTTGGTTGCGCTGCGCGCGGCTGCAGATGGCAGCAGTGTGCGCCATCTTCAAAAGTGAGCTCGCGCGAAGCGCAACAGAATCGGCTGCCGATGAGCATTGTCGTCCGCGACACCCTCGTTCTCTCTGTGCCTCTGTGTCTTCCGCCTACGCCAAGGCTCCGGCGGACAAGTTGTTTCACGAGACCCGCCGAAGCTTCAGCGAAGGCGGGCTGTGGTGAATCTTTCTTCTTCCCCGGCCGGAAAGAAGGCGGCGAAACGGCGGAAATTGCGCTAGGCTCCGGCGAATCGCCGGGATATCCGGCAGAATGCCGGAGGGGTCCATGCGGGACGCGGATGCCAAGCTGATCCAGCTTCTGAAGGCCAATGCGCGCGAGCCGACCGCGTCGCTGGCGCGGAAGCTCGGCCTCGCCCGCTCCACTGTGCAGGAGAAGATCGCGAGACTCGAGAAGGACGGCACCATCGAAGGCTACACGGTGAAGCTTTCGGACGCGAAGGAGGCGCGCAAGCTCCGCGCCATCGTCATGATCTCCGCCGATCCCAAACAGGCCGACCGCGTCGGCGCCGAACTCAAGAAGATGCACGAGTGCCGCGCGCTCTACGCCGTCTCCGGCGCCTACGACATGATCGCGGTGGTGGAAACGGAAACGACGGCGCGCATGGACGCGACGCTCGACCGCATCGGCCGCGCGAGCGGTGTCGCAAGGACCGTGTCGTCGATCGTGCTGTCGGAAAAATTTGCGCGATAGCGAAACATTCGGCGACGCTGCCCAGTCAGAACGACAATCCGTGGCTGCCGGCGGTCGCACCGACGATCGTGATCGCGCTTAACGCCAGCAATACCCAATGAAAGCGTTGCAGCCGCGCGAGCGTGCGGCCCGGCGCGCGCCGCGCCTGGCGTTCGAGCCAGGAATTGAGATACAGCGGCTCCGCAACGAACAGAACGATTGCGAAGATGGTCCATACGAAAACCATCGCGTCGA
>DATKON010000036.1:0-5430 GCA_035524575.1 Rhizomicrobium sp. | reverse complement strand
GTTCGCCAAGCTGGCTTTCCGAGAAGGGTGCCCCTTCCGCGGTGCCCTGCACTTCGACCATGCCGCCCGATCCCGTCAGCACGAAATTCGCGTCCGTCTCGGCTGTTGAATCCTCGGCATAGTCGAGATCGAGCACCGGCGTTCCCTCACAGATGCCGCATGACACCGCAGCTACGTGGTCCTTGATCGCGGGCTTGGTGATCATGCCGGTCTTTTTCATGAAGCCGATGCATTGGTGGAGTGCGACGAAGCCACCTGTCACCGAGGCCGTTCGCGTGCCGCCGTCGGCCTGGATGACATCGCAATCGAGTACGATCTGCCGTTCGCCCAAAGCCGCGAGATCGACGACGGCGCGAAGGGAACGGCCGATGAGCCGCTGGATCTCGAGTGTGCGGCCCGATTGCTTGCCCTGTGCCGCCTCGCGGCGCATCCGCTCATGGGTCGAGCGCGGCAGCATCCCGTATTCGGCGGTGACCCAGCCCTTGCCCGAGCCCTTGAGGAAGGGCGGCGGCTGTTCCTGCAGGCTCGCGGTGACGAGCACATGGGTGTCGCCGAATTTGACGAGGCAGGAGCCTTCGGCATGCTTGGCGACGCCGGGTTCCAAACTGACTGTTCGCAGCGCATCGGGCGCGCGTTTGCTGGGGCGCATCAGGCCGTCCCTTGAAGTTCAATGTGACTGCGGCTACCTAGCCTTGGGCTCGGCGGGTCCGCAAGGAGCCGTCGCGTCCCAGGAATTTATATATTATAATTCAAGGACTTGGACGTGGGCGCCCCACCGATCGACCAGGCCAGATTGATTGCGTCCGAGCTCGGCGAGCGGCCGCGCGAGGTCTTCCGCCATCTCGTGGACGCTTTTTTGACGTCCGGGGAGCCTGTCGGCTCGCGCACGCTTTCGCAGCGGCTTCCGGTTTCGCTCTCACCGGCCTCGATCCGCAACGTCATGGCCGACCTCGAAGCCATGGGGCTTCTCTATTCGCCGCACACCAGCGCGGGACGCGTGCCCACAGAGCGGGGTCTTCGGCTGTTCGTCGACGGACTTCTGGAAGTGGGCGAGCTGGCGCCAGAAGAGCGCGCCACCATCGAGGCGCAGGTGCGTGCTGCCGGTCGCGGCGTCGAAGATGTCCTGACGCAGGCGACGATGATGCTCTCGGGGCTCTCGCATTGCGCGGGCCTGGTCGTGTCTTCGAAGCAGGATCAGGCCCTCAAGCACATCGAATTCGTGGCTATGGCGCCGGGGAAGACGCTGGTGATCATCGTCGGCGAGGACGGGCAGGTCGAAAACCGTCTGATCGATACGCCGTCCGGACTTCCCGTGTCCGCGCTCACGGAAGCGTCGAACTATCTGAATTCGCGGCTGCGGGGCAGGACACTGCAGGCCGCGCGGGGCGAGATCCTCGCGGAACTCGAAGGCGAGCGCGCGCTTCTCGATGCCCTGACCGCCAAGATCGTGGCCGAAGGCCTCGCCACGCTGGCGACCCCGGCTGACGCGCCACGCGGCAGCACGGAAAAGGTCCTGATCGTGCGCGGGGCCTCTCATCTCCTCGATACGGTTGAAGCCCAGGCCGATCTCGAGCGCGTCCGCACCCTGTTCGACGACATCGAACGCAAGAACGATCTTATTCGTTTATTGGAATTGGCCGCCGAGGGAGACGGCGTACGCATATTCATCGGATCTGAGAACAGGCTGTTCAGCCTGTCGGGGTCCTCCATTGTCGCCGCGCCATATGCCAATGCGGCGGGAAAGATCGTGGGCGTGGTGGGCGTTCTGGGTCCGACACGTCTGAACTACGGACGCATTATTCCGATCGTCGATCACACGGCGAAGGTGGTTGGACGGTTATTGGCTTAACAGGTGATAGGATGAACGGCGACGAACAGGATTATGTGCCCGAGGAGAGCGTTGGCAACGGGGAAGGGTCTCAGGAGGTCGAGGCGCTGAAGGCGGAAGCTGCGGATCTCAAGGACCGCCTGTTGCGTGCGCTGGCAGAGGTCGAGAACGTTCGCCGCCGCTCGGAACGCGAAAGGCTCGACGCCTCGCAATACGCAGTGACCAAATTCGCCCGCGACATGCTTTCGGTGGCGGACAATCTGAAGCGCGCGCTTGATGCTTATCCGCCGGAAGCCCGCGCGAACGCGTCGCCGCAAGTGAAAGCTGTGATCGAAGGCGTGGAGGCGACAGAGAGGCACCTTCAGTCGACCCTCGAACGCCACGGCATCAAGCTGATCGACACGGCCGGCGCGAAATTCGATCCGAACCTGCATCAGGCCATCGCGGAAGTGCCGGGCAACGGCAAGCCGCCGGGCTCGATCATGAATGTGGTCCAGACGGGCTATCTGATTGCCGACCGGCTCCTGCGACCTGCCATGGTCACCGTGGCGCGCGCTGGCTCCGATGGTGTGGCCTCACAGGGCCCGGGGAACACGCCCGGCAGCACGGTCGATACCAAGATTTAGTGCTAGGATCGCTCGTCATGAGCGATCTTCCGGCCGACATTGCACAGGCCCCGCCGGGGCAGGACTTACGCCTGGAGCAGCGGATTTTCGACCTGTCGCCGGTCGGGACGCTGCCGACGGCCATCGCCGCATTCGCGATCCTGATCGGCTCGTTCGAACTGGCGGCGAGGCTCACGAATTATCCGCTCTCGGCGCAGCTCAAGCTCGACGCGCAGGAAGGCGGCTGGCCGGCGGTCGTCCTGTCCCTTCTGCTCTCGGTCGCGCTCGGCCTGCAACGTTATGTGCGGAAGAAGGATCTCGAGGACGATCCCTCGCTCGCCGAAGTCCTGCCCTGCACGGCTGCTGAATACGCGGCGGACGAGAAAGCGGAAGAGACGGCGCTGCGCTGGGCCGGCCTTATCGGCGGGCTGATCGGCTGCGCCGGAACCTTCTTCGTCGTTCCGCTCGAAGTGCGCATCCAGCACGTTCCAGTGTTCGTTTGGTTCGCGGTCGCCATGACGCTCCTGGGCGCGATGTTTGCGCGCGGTATCGTGATGACGCGGGCCGGATCGCGCAGCTTCTCGAGGCGCGTTGCCCGCCATTTGAAGGTCGATCTCATGAGGGTGGACGAGCTGTTCGTGATCGGCAGGCGGGCTGCACGCTCGGCGCTCGTCTGGTTGAGCGTCGCGGCGATCATCTGTCTTTTCTTCGTGGGAAGCCATACGCCGCTGTTCATCATCGGCATGATCGTCGCGGCGGCTGGCATGGCGATCTGGATTTTCTTCCGTTCGCTCGAGGAAGTGCATCGCAAGATCCGTCAGGCCAAGCGCGCCGAGCTCGACCACGTGCGCAGCCAGATTGCTGCCGCTAAAACCGACGCTCATCACGATCATACCGCCGCGGCCAAGCTGCACGGGCTCATCGCCTATGAAGCGCGCATCGCGGCCGTGAAGGAATGGCCGTTCGATCAGTGGACACTGGTGCGCGTGAGCGCCTATGTCTTGATTCCCGCACTTCCCGCCCTCGCCCAGTCGGGCTTCAAATATTTCGTGGAGCATTTCTAGACATGAGCGCCGCTCGTATCGTCATCGCCGGCGCCGCCGGCCGCATGGGCCGCGCGCTTATTCGTACGCTGGCTGAAACACCGGGCGTCGCGTTTGCCGGCGCGCTCGAAGCCACGGGCAGCGCCGATCAGGGCAAAGATGCGAGCGTGCTCGCCGGCTTGCCGCCGTCAAACGTAATGATCAGCGACGATCCTTTGCCGCTGATCGCGGCCGCAGATGCCGTCATCGATTTCACGACACCGAAAGCTTCCGTCGAACTCGCCGACCTCGCGGCGCAGGCGCGCATCGTCCATGTGATCGGCACAACAGGGTTATCGAACGACGACGAAGTCCGTATCAAGGCCGCGGCGCGCCACGCCGTGATCGTAAAGTCCGGCAATATGAGTCTTGGCGTGACGCTGCTGGCGGCGCTCGTCAAACAGGCGGCGCGCGCGCTTCCCGAATACGACATCGAAATCCTCGAGATGCATCACCGGATGAAAATCGATGCGCCGTCGGGCACCGCACTGCTCCTCGGCCGCGCCGCCACAGAGGGCCGCAACGTGGCGCTCGACGATCTGATGAAAACGGATCGCAACGGTCTGCGCCAGGAAGGCTCGATCGGCTTTGCGTCGTTGCGCGGCGGTACGGTGGTCGGCGAGCATGAAGTTATTCTGGCGGGCGCGGGCGAACGCCTTGTGCTGCGCCACACCGCCGAAGACCGCGCCATCTTCGCCCGCGGCGCCATCAAGGCGGCTATGTGGGGCAAAGGCAAAAAGCCCGGGCTCTATTCGATGGCGGATGTTCTGGGACTGACCAACTGAAGCGCAGTGGTTCGCCAGGAGCGGTCATAGACCAGTCGTCCGTGCGAGCCATGCCTTCGTCGCCTGACATGTCTCCATGGCGCGCTTGTAGGCTTCGCGTTCGCTGGTGCGGGCCATGTAAGCCTGCTCAGCTTCGCCCAGCGCAACGCCGCCGGCTCTTTGGGCCAACATTAGGGCGTAGCTCACCGAAATATCGGCAGCCGTGAACGCCTCGCCGGCGACATAGGACGAGCGTGCAAGCTGTCGCGTCACCAATCCCAGCCGGCTCTCGAACACATGCTGCGCCTGGCGGGCAGTCCAATTGTCCCGCTCGGACTCGGGCGCGAAATTGCGAGCGCCGACGACGAAGAAAATGGAGGCCGCGAGGCCAGCTTCACCGAGGTGAAGGAATTGCTGATACGCGGGGAAAGCGGGATCGTGCGGGTTCGGCGCGAGCGGCGTCGGCGCGTAGCGGCCCATCAAATACTCCATGATCGCGATCGACTCGACCATCGTGATGTCGCCGTCCACGATCGCCGGAATGAACCCGCCGGGATTGACAGCCAGAAACTCCGGATCGTTCTTGACGCCGGCCAACAGGTCCACCGGCCTCAGCTTGTAGGCGAGCCCCATCTCCTCGAGCAGCCAGACGACCCGGAACCCTCGTCCTTCGCCGAACACCGTGATCATCTCTCGCACTCCTTCCTTGACGCGACCACTTCACGCAGCGTGTCTTGCGCCTCGACAGCCAGGCTAACTTTTGGCGCCTCTTAGATGATCCGGCAGCACGTCGCGGACATTTTCCGGCACGATCTGCCGTTACCCGGATTGCACAATGGAAATGCTCTTATAGCAATCGAAGCAGAGGAACACATAGATCATCCCTACGTCGGCGATCGAGAATTCGTCGTTTATCGAGTCGAGTTGACCGTAGAATGTCATTTTCGACTTGCAGCTCGGACATGCAGGCCATTCGGGAGGCTGGATGAAATCGGGCTCTCCTCCGAGCTTGTGACGCTTTCCAACTTCGGGAGCCGCCCATTTGAACGGCGGAAGATTCGCGGCCTTGTCATCGAGAGGTTGAGGTACCAAACGAAATGGAGGAATTTCCTTCATGGCATTTGTCCGTATGGGTGGATTTCTGACGACGA
>DATKON010000035.1:0-6005 GCA_035524575.1 Rhizomicrobium sp. | reverse complement strand
CGATGAGACGATCGAGAGACTTGAGGGATCGAGCAGCCAGTCGCCGCTCGCGCCGTTGGCGGCGGTGGTGGTCACTTTTGCCGTCGGTGCGACCGAGAGATACTGACCCGAAGTTTCGATCGTTCCGCCGTTGCCGGACGCAGCGCCGCCATTCGCACTCGCCGACCCGGAGAAGTTCGTCTGCCCGGTCGACCAGATGGAGATCGTGCCGCCATTGCCGCTCGTGTTGGCGTCGGCGCGGATCGTGGCGTTTCCGACACTCGTATTCTGCGCGGGCGCGTAAGAGCCGGTTCCATGCAGTCCGCCACCGATGGCGATGGTTCCGCCGCCCTGATCGCCGGAGGCATCGACGACGGCATTGTCGGCTACCGTGACGTTGGCGCCCGCGAGCGTGATGTTGCCGCCGGTCTGGCCTGCGCCATTGCCCGTCGCGCTGATCGTACCGCCGGCCTGGACGCTGCCGTCGCCGGCGTCCAGAACGACCTCGCCGTTCTGGATCGATGCGGACGTGGCCGAGACCATGCCGGTATTGTTGACGACGTTGTCCGCGACGTTCGCTGCCGCACGCGCGGTCATCAGGATCTTTCCGCCCGCGGCGGTCAGCGTTCCGCCGTTTTCGACCAGCGCTTTCTGGGCATTGCCGTTCGCGTCGGTCGGTGTCGTCGAGACCGGCGTCGTGATCGCGTAGCGCAGCAGATTGTCGCCGTCGAAGTCGATGGTGAAGGCGCTGGCGCCGCCGAGCACGATCTGGCCGGCGTCGGCCTGGATCAGTCCCGTATTGCCGACATGCGAAGCGGACAGCACGGCCGAGCCGCCATTGGCGACATGAATGCTGCCGGCGTTGTCGATCGAAGCGGCAGCGTTCGGCGAGCCTGAGCTGAAATTGTAGTTGCCGGCGGCGAAGTCCGCGTCGGCGATGTCCGACGTGGTCGCGAGCAGACCCGAAACGTTGACCTGGCTGCCCTTGCCGAAAAGGATTCCGTTCTGGTTGATGATCCAGACTTGGCCGTTGGCCGTGAGCGCGCCGTTGATCTGCGAGATGCTTCCGCCGAGGACGCGGTTGAGCGTGATCGCGGCGGCGTTGGGTTGATTGAACTGGACGCTCGCGCCGGCATCGATCGAGAAGCCTTGCCAATTGATGATGGCCGACTGCGTCGATTGATTGATGACGGTCGAATTCGCGTTCGGTGCGGCGATCGTCGCTTGGCCGAACGCGACGCTGCCGCCGCTCGGTTGCGCGTAAGCCGGCAGAGGAATCGCCAACACTGTGGCGAGCACAGAAGCCGCGATGGGATTGGGTTTACGTCGCATAACTTACCTTGGAAAGCATTAACCTAGCGTTAAGGCTTTAGGCTGGCCAGCGCTTGCCAAGAACGTCGTAAACTTCTGTTCCGCGGCGAAACATATCAACATCAACTTTAGTGTTATTTATGGATGCGAGCCGGGGTGGGATCGATGGTTAACGAAGTTGTCGACCTGAGGCCCGGCGGCGGATCACTCGTTTTCCGTGTGAGCCCTTCGCGCGGCGATGCTTAGGATTGCAACGCCGGCGACAAAGGCGGCCGCGATCCAGAGCACCGAAGAACCCAGCGACGAAAAAGCGACACCCCAGAAGACCAGCGCGACGCTGACGATGAGCGCGAGCGTCGCCCTCGGACTCCAGCGCTCCGCATGACGACGCCTGGGTGCCTGTGCCGCCACATCGCGCGCGACTTCTTCGTCCTGCGTCTGGCCGTGAAAAGACACGATCCGAAGCGCAGGGCGCCCTCGCCGATCGCCGGGCGAATCCGGATTTGGCAGCGTCATCCGCGCCGCCAGGCTCGGTGCGGGCCGCCCAGTCCGCGCCGCACGCAAAACGCGCAGCATGCCAACGTCAAATCGTACTGTGTTGCCCACTTGCGGCTCATCGACGATTCCCCCCTGCGCTACGGCTGGACAAACCCCGAAGATCAAGTATTCGCAAGTATACATAAGGTGCAGTTGCAAATGACCGCAATACGTATTTACTGGTTACTTTACTTGCTAAAATAATGATTGGCACGTGCCAGGTCGCAGCACACTTTATATTGGTCTTGACGGAGGCCGAGCGCGACCTTCCCGCTGCGGCGTCAAATGGTGGGATAGACGCTGTAAAGGGGATGGTAATACTCGCAGGGCAAACGCTTCGGGGGCGGTGCTCCCTGACGAGCGTGGAAGCCATGCTCGGGATGGCGACGGAGTCGGACATGACGGTGTTGGTGACGGGCGGTGCCGGATATATCGGCAGCCACATGACCTATGGCCTGATCGACCGGGGCGAGGCTGTCGTCGTGCTCGACAATCTGTCGACCGGCACCCGCGGCCTCGTCAGCGAGAAGGCCTCGTTCGTCGAGGGCGAAGCAGGAGACGTGTCCCTCCTCCGCCGCGTCATCTCCGATTTCAACGTCGATGCCGTCATTCACTTTGCCGGCTCGATCATCGTGCCGGAATCGGTCGCCGATCCGCTCAAATATTACGCCAACAACACGGTCGTATCCCGCGCGCTCGCGCAGGCCTGCGTCGAGAGCGGCGTGCGTCATTTCATCTTCTCCTCGACCGCGGCCGTTTACGGCCTCGGCAACGGAGGCGCGATGAAAGAGGACGACGAGAAAGCGCCGATCAACCCGTACGGACGCTCCAAGCTGATGACCGAATGGATGCTTTCCGACGCCGCACAGGCGCACGATTTTCGCTTCGTCGCGCTGCGCTATTTCAACGTCGCTGGCGCCGACGGCAAGATGCGGACCGGACAGTCCACGCCGCGCGCGACACACCTCATCAAGCGCGCCTGCCAGGTCGCACTCAAGCGATCCCCGCAACTCGAGATCTTCGGCACGGACTACGAGACACCCGACGGGACGGGCGTGCGGGACTATATCCATGTCGAGGATCTCGTCGCCGCCCATCTCCTGGCGCTCGATGCGCTGCGCGGCGGCGCCGCGCCGGCGATCTACAATTGCGGATATGGCCAAGGCTACAGCGTGCGCGAAGTGGTCGGCGCCGTCGAGCGGCTGACGAAGGCGCCGCTTGCGGTCCGGGAATCGCCGCGCCGGGCCGGCGATCCGGGAATGCTGATTGCCGACCCTGCCAAGCTCAAGCGCGAGCTTGGCTGGCAGCCCACGCATCAGGATCTGGACGAGATCGTGCGCACCGCATTCGAGTGGGAGCGGCGCTTCAACTAGCTGCGCGCCTCAGACGTGCCGGTTGGACTCGCGCACCGGGCAGTTCGTATCGCCCTGTCCGCCCCGCGTGAGACTCTCGGCCGTGTCTTCGTCGACCTCGCCGCTGCGTGCCAGGATCGGATTGAGCGTGGGCGCGGAGACCAGAAACACCGGTGCCGGTGGGCCTACCGGAGCAGGGGGCACGACCGCGTCGGCCGCCGCAACGGGGCTCTTCCAGGGAATATCGCCATGCGCGACGAGCGAGGGATTGGCCTTCACGCGCTCGAACGTGGACGCGAGCAGGCGGACCATTTCGTCGTCGCGCTCGCGCGCGGTATCGCCGCCCATCACCACGCCGATCACGTGCGCCCCGTCGCGCACGACTGATGAGACCAGGTTGAAGCCGGAAGCGTTGGTGTAGCCGGTCTTGATGCCGTCCGTTCCCCGGAAACGGCCTAGCAGATTGTCGTGCGTGTAGTAGCTCGCGCCGTGATAGCTGAAACTCGGCGTCGCAAAGTAGGGATAGTATTGAGGGAAATCGTAGGCGAGGTGGCGCGCCAGAATCGCCAGATCGCTCGCCGTCGTGATCTGCAAAGGATCGGGAAGCCCCGATGCATTGTGATAGAACGTGTCGTGCATTCCGAGCGCGCGCGCCTTTGCGGTCATCAGTTCGGCAAAATGCCCCTCGGTCCCGCCGATCGCCTCGGCGACGGCGACAGCCACGTCGTTCGCCGATCGCACGATGATCGCCTTGATCGCGGTCTCGACCGACATCGTCATCCCGGGCGACAGACTGAGATTGACCTTGGCCTGCGCGGCGGCATGGCGCGAAATCGTCAACTCCGTCTGCAGGCCGATCTGGTGCGCCTTCAACGCATCGAACAGCAGGTAGAGCGTCATCATCTTGGTGAGCGATGCGGGATGCCGTTCGGCCGTGGCGTTCCGCTCGTACAGAATTTGGCCCGACTGGCCGTCGACGACCAGCGCGGCGTCGCGCCCCGTGACGGCGGAATGCGCGGCGTCGGGGCACACATCCTCGGCGGCGGCGCCGGACGTCGCGGCGCCGAACAGAAACAGCGCGACGGCGGCGACGCGTCTGCATCGCCCTGCCGTCGCATTTCGATTCCGTCCGTGCATGGAGGCCGCCGTTTAACGCTCGGGCACTCCTAGTCACCGCCGGACACGGTTGAAAGCCGGCAGTCATTTCATCGTAAACGCGTCAACTTGTTCCGCGCGGCGCACGCGCTGCCCGTAACCATTTAGCGCGAAGGAATTCCTGGTTGATTGCGGGCGATGCCCGCGCGCCTTGCTTTGCTTCGCCGCCATGCACGTTTATGCTCGCTGCGATCGGATTCCACGCGACCGGAATTTCGTCCCGCCCGGGAGGGGGCCATTCGCAAGTCGAGCACAGAGATCTACTGGATCAATCGGTACCAGGAAGGAAGTCTTGCGATCATGGCGGCACCCCGTCCCGGGGAACCGCTCGAAGAGAAGATCCTCGGCTGGAAGAATGACGGCGTCGATTGCGTGGTCAGCCTGATCGAGCCCTCCGAAATTCCCGGACTTTCGGCCGCCGAAGCGGCGTTGTGCGAGGAATTCGGGATCGAGTTTCGCTCGTTTCCGTTGCGCGACAAGACGGTGCCGCCGGTGCTCGCCGACTTCGTCGCGCTGGCAAGCGACATTGCCGATCGCGTCTCGGACGGTCGCGGCGTTGCCATTCACTGCCGGGCGGGGATCGGCCGATCGACGACGCTCGCGGCCTGCGTGCTGGTGACGCTCGGCGTGCATGCGGAGGTCGCGCTGGACATGATCGCGGATGCGCGCGGCATCGAAGTCCCCGAGACCGAAGCGCAGCGTCAGTGGATTCTGAATTTCCGCGCCTCGCGGGACGAAGCGGGCTAGGCGCCCGCGACGCGCGTGCGTACCGAGACTTGCGAGGCGAAGGGCGCAAGCACGGCGGCGAATTCGCGGGCCCGCGCGTTCAGCTGCACGAGCGCTTGTGACATTTCCGCGTGAGGAGCCTTTCGCTCCGTCGCGTCGCGCACGACGGCAAGCTGGGCAAGAAGCTTCTCATAAGGTTCGCGGACGAGTGGCGGCGCGTCAGGCGGAACCGTGTTCGCCTCGAAGTTGAGCTGTGCGATGCGTCCGCAGAAATAGTTCGGGCTGGCTTCGGACTGGCCCGTATCGGCCGTCAGCGTCGACATCGCCGAGCGGATGAGGCTGCGCAGCTGTTCGACGCGCTGGATCAGATCGGTTTCGGCGGAAACGGGCGGGCGCACGGGTTCTGGCTTGGGCGCAGGCACGGCGGCGGGCACCGGCCGCGCTTCCTGCGGGATCGGAACCCCGGCGGTGATCTGGGCGGCGCGGATCATGCCCGTCGCCCGGATGCGCGCAGCCCGCAACGCGCCTTGCGAGAATATCCGTGCCGCCAGCACCAAAATCAGCGCCCCGACGAGGCTCTGCCAGTCCTTTACCCAGTAATAGGTCAACCAGAAGGCATCCGGGATAGTTTCGATGAACAGCCGGATGGCGTTGCCGATGCTCTCGAGCACTTGTGCAAAATTCATCGGCAAGGACCTTGGCGCGACCCGCAAACGATACGGCGTATTTGGCGTCACCGCTATCGGACGGGCGGGCCGCAGCGCGGACACCCGAATCACCAGAAGGGCCGAATTCAGCCCTCCATCGGGGAATTGCAGCTGCCCGTTGTGCGTGTTGTCAGGGTACAATTAACCAAAAATAAAGTGATTCGGCTTAGGCATTGTCAACGCGGAGCTCACCCACTGGATATTGGGGCAGCCTCTATGACGATAGGTCTGGCGATCG
>DATKON010000034.1:0-19553 GCA_035524575.1 Rhizomicrobium sp. | reverse complement strand
CCGTCTGGATGACGCCATGCTGCACGTCGCCGTCGATGAGGCATCCAAATGATCCGCGCACGCCTCTCGCAGGACGCCGCGTCGATCGCACTTGGCGGGAAAGGCGTACTCACGGCGCTGTGCGACGCAGGCGCGGACGTCACAACTGTCGGATCGCGCGGCCTGTTGTGGCTCGAGCCGCTGCTGGAAGTCGAAACAGGCTCCGGCTGGCAGGCCTTCGGTCCCGTCGCCGCGAAAGACGTTCCCGCCGTGCTTGCGTCGCTCAAGACCGGACCGCCGCACGCGCTCGCGCTCGGCAACATCGGCGATCATCCGTTCCTCAGGGCGCAGACCCGCCTGACCTTCGCGCGATGCGGCACCATAGACCCTGCGTCTCTTGATGCTTATGAACGCGCTGGCGGGCTCGTCGGATTGAAGCGGGCCATAGAGGCCGGCCCGGCCGCGATCCTCGAAGAGGTTATGCGTTCCGGGCTGCGCGGGCGCGGCGGCGCGGGGTTTCCCGCCGGCATCAAATGGACGGGCGCGGCAAAGGCTGCGGGCGATCGGAAATATGTCGTCTGCAATGCCGACGAAGGCGATTCCGGCACCTATGCCGATCGTATGCTGATGGAGGGCGATCCTTTCCTCTTGATCGAAGGCATGATCATCGCCGGCGTCGCCATCGGGGCAACGCGCGGCTTCGTCTACATCCGCTCCGAATATCCGCACGCTATCGCCGCGATGCGCCGCACCATCGACGTTGCACGCGATCATGGTCTGCTCGGCCAAAAGGTCCTCGGCAGCGCTCATGCGTTCGATATGGAAGTTCGCGTTGGCGCCGGCTCCTATGTTTGCGGCGAAGAAACGGCGCTGCTGGAAAGTCTCGAAGGAAAGCGCGGCCAGGTGCGCGCCAAACCTCCGCTCCCGGTGCATCAGGGGCTGTTCGGAAAGCCGACGATCATCAACAACGTGCTGACCCTGGCCGCTCTCCCGACCATTCTTTCGCAGGGCGGCGGCTTCTATCACGAATTCGGACGGGGAAGGTCGCGCGGCACTATACCGATCCAATTGGCGGGCGATGTCCGCTTCGGCGGGCTCTTCGAAACCGCATTCGGTCCCACGCTCGAGACACTCGTCAGTGGGATCGGTGGCGGAACGCGCAGCGGCCGTCCCATCCGCGCAGTGCAAGTGGGAGGCCCCTTAGGCGCCTATTTCCCGCCGTCGTTGTTCGACACGTGCTTCGACTATGAAGAATTCGCGGCGCGCGGCGGCCTTTTGGGCCACGGTGGGATTGTCGTTTTTAACGACACGGTCGATATGGCGCATCAGGCACGGTTCGCCATGGAGTTCTGCGCCATCGAATCCTGCGGGAAATGCACGCCCTGCCGCATCGGTTCGGTCCGCGGGATGGAGATCGTCGACCGTATCCTTGAGGAACGCGACAACGTCAGGCAGATCTCTCTTCTGAAAGATTTGTGCGATATAATGAAGTCGGGTTCGCTCTGCGCCCTGGGCGGCTTCGTGCCCTTTCCGGTGTTGAGCGCGCTCGAGCATTTTCCGGAGGACTTCGCACCGCGATGTTCCTGATCGAAGAAACAGATTACGGCACGCCGCCGTCAAAGTCCGGTCGTCTCGTGCAGTTGACGATCGACGGCCGCGCACTTGCCGTGCCCGAAGGCACCTCGATCATGCGCGCCGCCGTCACGGCCGGCATCCATGTGCCGAAGCTCTGCGCCACGGACAGCGTCAACGCGTTCGGATCGTGCCGGCTTTGTCTGGTCGAGATCGACGGCCGTCCCGGCACACCCGCCTCCTGCACGACACCGGTGGCCGAAGGAATGGTCGTGCGTTCACAAACCGAGCGGCTCAAAAAGCTCCGGCGCGGAGTCATGGAGCTCTATATCTCCGACCATCCGCTCGATTGCCTGACCTGCGCCGCCAATGGTGACTGCGAGCTTCAGGACATGGCCGGTGCGGTGGGGCTGCGCGACGTCCGCTACGGCTATGCAGGCGAGAACCATCTGGCCGACGTAAAGGACCGCTCCAATCCCTATTTCGACTACGATCCCGCGAAATGCATCGTCTGCTCACGTTGCGTACGGGCCTGCGAAGAGGTGCAAGGCACATTTGCGTTGACGATTGCAGGCCGCGCATTTGGATCCCGGGTGTCGGCCGGTGTGAATGAAAGCTTCTTCGATTCCGAATGCGTTTCCTGCGGCGCCTGCGTGCAGGCCTGCCCGACGGCGACGCTGATCGAGAAGACCGTTGTCGAGGCGGGACAACCCGAACATTCCGAGGTCACGACCTGTGCCTATTGCGGGGTCGGCTGTTCCTTCAAGGCCGAGATGCGCGGCGAAGAGGTCGTCCGCATGGTGCCTTACAAGGACGGCAAGGCGAACCACGGCCATTCCTGCGTCAAGGGGCGCTTCGCCTGGGGCTATGCGCAGCACAAGGACCGCATCCTGAAGCCGATGATCCGCGCCAAGATCACCGATCCGTGGCGGGAAGTGAGCTGGGACGAGGCTTTCGCCTACACCGCGTCGGAGTTCAAACGCATCCAGGCGAAATACGGCCGCGGCGCCATCGGCGGCATCACCTCCTCGCGCTGCACCAACGAAGAGACCTATCTCGTCCAGAAGCTGGTGCGACATGTCTTCGGCAACAACAATGTTGATACCTGCGCCCGCGTGTGCCATTCGCCGACCGGCTACGGCCTCAAATCGACGTTCGGGACCTCCGCCGGCACGCAGGACTTCGATTCCATCGAGGACGCCGACGTTATCGTCGTGATCGGCGCCAACCCGACGGACGGTCATCCCGTCTTCGCCTCGCGCATGAAGAAGCGGCTGCGGGAAGGCGCAAAGCTCATTGTCATCGATCCCCGCCGCATCGATCTCGTGCGGATGCCGCATGTGGAAGCGTCGTACCACCTGCCGCTTCGGCCGGGGACCAACGTCGCCGTTCTGACCGCGATGGCTCATGTTGTGGTGACGGAGAATCTCGTCGCCGGAGATTTCGTGTCGGCTCGCTGCGAACCCGACTCCTTCGCAGAATGGACAGCCTTCGTCGCCGCTCCCTCACGCAGCCCCGAAGCGACAGAGGAGCTCACCGGCGTTCCGGCAGAAATCGTGCGCAACGCGGCCCGGCTTTATGCAAAGGGGCCGAACTCTGCGGTCTATTACGGTCTCGGCGTCACGGAGCACAGCCAGGGCACGACGGCTGTCATGGCCATCGCCAATCTTGCCATGGCGACCGGCAATCTCGGTCGGCCGGGCGTCGGCGTGAATCCGTTGCGCGGACAGAACAATGTGCAGGGCTCCTGCGACATGGGTTCGTTTCCACACGAGCTCACCGGCTATCAGCACATTTCAGACGCGAAGGTTCGGAGCTTGTATGAATCCGTGTGGGGCAAGGCGCTCGACCCCGAGCCCGGATTTCGCATCCCCAACATGCTCGATGCCGCGGTGTCGGGCAGGTTCAAAGGCATCTACATCCAGGGTGAGGACATTCTCCAATCCGATCCGAACACGCAGCACGTATCCGCCGGCCTCGCCGCCATGGAATGCGTCGTCGTGCACGACCTCTTCCTGAACGAGACTGCCGACTACGCACATGTCTTTTTGCCGGGCTCGACCTTCCTCGAGAAAGACGGCACCTTCACCAATGCGGAGCGCCGCATCCAACGCGTTCGGAAAGTCATGGCGCCGAAGGCAGGACTTGCCGACTGGGAAGTAACGCTCATGCTCGCCGAGGCCATAGGCATCCCGATGCCGTATAACCATCCATCCGAAGTGATGGATGAGATCGCGGCGCTGACGCCGTCCTTCGCGGGCGTCAGCTTTGACAAGATCGATGCGTTGGGTTCGATCCAGTGGCCTTGCAACGAGAAAGCGCCAGAAGGTACGCCAGTCATGCATATCGGCAGCTTCGTGCGCGGCAAGGGACATTTCGTGCTGACCGAATATATTCCGACCGATGAGAAGACGGGTCCGCGCTACCCGCTGCTGCTGACCACGGGACGTATCCTTTCCCAATACAATGTTGGCGCGCAGACGCGTCGCACGCCGAATGTCCTCTGGCATCACGAGGACCGTCTTGAAATCCATCCGCATGATGCGGAACAGCGCGGCATTCGCGACGGCGATTGGGTGAAGCTTGCCAGCCGTTCGGGCGCCACATCCTTGCGCGCTCTCGTCACCGATCGGGTCGCGCCTGGTGTTGTCTACACGACCTTTCATCATCCCGACACGCAGACCAATGTCGTCACCACCGACTATTCCGATTGGGCCACAAGCTGCCCGGAATACAAGGTGACGGCGGTCGAGGTTTCTGCCTCGAACGGCCCGACAGAGTGGCAGACGGCCTATCAGCAGCTCAGTGCCAGGACGCGCCGGATCGCCGAGCCGGCCGGCGCGGCCGAATAGAGATCGCAAACCATGTCGCCCGACGAGAAGCTCGTATATTCGGCGAACCAGATTGCGAAATTTTTCGCCGCGCAGGGCGAGACACGTGCGATTGCCGGCGTCGCCGATCATTTGCAACGCTTCTGGGATCCGACGATGCGGGCACGGCTTCTCGAGCTTTCCGAACGGCCAAATATCGCATTGCTGGATACGGTGCGAAAAGCGCTGCCGCAATTGCATTAGGCTCTTGGGGGACGCAATGAAGGCCGCCGTCTTTCGTGCACTCGACCGCCCGCTTTCGATCGAAAACATCGTCGATCCGAAACCCCGAGCCGACGAGATCGTGGTGAAGGTCGGCCGCTGCGGCATCTGCGGCAGCGATCTCCACATGACGCGCGAGCCGATCTTCGGGCTTCAGCCCGGTGCTGTCCTCGGTCATGAATTTGCCGGCGAGATCATCGAGATCGGAAAGAATGTCGAGAGGCTGAAGGTTGGCGACCGTGTGGCGGTTGCGCCTTTGCGCGGTTGCGGACATTGTGCGTCCTGCCTTGCAGGCGAGCCTTCCTGGTGCAGCCGCATGACGCTGCAGGGCGGCGGCTATGCGGAATATGCGGCTGCAACAGAGCGGCAGTGCCGCAAATTTCCGGACTCGGTTTCTCTGGCGGATGGTGCGCTGGTCGAGCCGCTGGCGGTGGCGCTGCACGGGGTGGCGCTGTCGGGCCTCAAAGCCGGTGCACGCGTACTGGTGATGGGCGCGGGGCCGATCGGAATCGGCGTCGCGTTCTGGGCCCGCCGTCTCGGCGCGGGTCGGGTCGTGCTGAGTGATCTTCACGATGCTCATTCGGCGCTTGCGCGCGAAGTCGGCGCGCATTTCGTGAAAGTCAACGGCGATGCCGTCGAGAACGTGCGCGAAGCGCTGGGCGGCCCGCCCGAGATCGTGTTCGAATGCGTCGGCGCCGCGGGCATTCTGGCGCAGACGCTTGAGCATGTCGCGCCGCGCGGCACCATCGTCATGCTCGGCCTCTGCACGTCGCCGGACAGCTTCATTCCCTTCGCGGCCGTGCAGAAGGAGGTGCGCTTCCAGACCTCCGCTTTCTTCACCCTGCGCGAGTTCCAGGCGGTGCTCGACATGTTCGAGCGAGAGCAGGGGCCGCGGGCGATGGTCACGGACACCGTCTCGCTTCCCGCAATGCCGGATGCCTTCGAAGCGCTGCGCCGGCGGACTCACCAGTGCAAGGTCATGGTGCGGCCGTGAACGTCCACCACAATCGGAGAACGTCATGCCGCTTCTGAGCTTCGGCCAGCCCGACAAGGGCGTGATGCAGATGGCCTACGTCGTGAAGGACCTGCGCGCCGCGATCAAGGAATGGATCGAGAGGCTCAATGTCGGGCCCTGGTTCGTGCTCGACCACTTCACGGGCGTCGATCCTATCTATCGCGGAGCGAAATCGCGCGCCGACATCACGCTCGCCATGTCGTTTGCGGGCCATATGAACATCGAGCTGATCCAGCCTAACGACGACCATCCCTCCGTCTACCGCGAAATCATCGAGAGACGCGGCTACGGCTTTCATCACTGGGGCGTCGCAACCGCCGAGTTCACGAACGACTTGAAGCGTTACGAAGCCAAAGGCATGGAGGTCGCCTTCCGCCTCGGCGTTCCGACCGGCGGCGAAGTCGCCTATCTCGACGCCCATGGCGCCCTGCCCGGCTTCGTGGAACTCATCGAGACCGGTCCCGGCATGGAACGAGCTTTCGGCAAGTTTTACGCCGCGGCGCTAACCTGGGACGGCGCCGATCCGGTCCGCCCATTCGCCTAAGCCGCTCGTCTTTCTCCCGATTTTTGTGCGCGCCCGTCCGCAAGCCGAGGGGCCAGCCGCGCGTATAGTTTGCCGGAAAACGAGTGCCCCGGCCGGGCGTCAGAGCCGGCGGGTGCTGCGCCATTCGCGTGGGCCCATGCCGAAGCGGCGGCGGAAGGCGCGCGCGAAATAGCTGGGATCGAGGTAGCCGCATTGCAGCGAGATGTCGGAAATTTGGAGCTGGGAGGCTCGCCGGTCGCTCAGAAGTTCGCTTGCCTTGTCGAGGCGGGCCGCGCTCAAGTATCCGACAAAGGTCATGCCCGCCTCCGCCAGCAGCGCCTGCAGATAGCGTTTGGAGATGCCGAGTTCGGACGCGATCGTGTTCGGATGCAACTCCGGATCGCCATGCCGCTCGTTGAGCAAGCGCAGCGCGCGTTGGAGCAGCGCCGCCTTATGCTTCGTGCAGGGCGTTTCCTGGTATCCGACCGCCAGCGCGAGCAATGTGCCGACCTGGTCGGCGATCACGCTGGCGGGCAATACGGCCGTGTCGATCTCCCGCGCCATTGTGGAGAGAAAGCTTCCGAGGGGAATGCCCCAATGCTTCGAAGCCGAAAAGGGCTTCGCCACATATTGCTCGGGATCCGGCAGCCAGCGATGCATCAAGCGGCGCGGAATGACGAGATCGATCGCCTTATGCGCGCCCATGCGCATGTCATAAGAATGCGTATTGTCGACGAGGGTGAATTCGCCTTGATCGACGACGAAGTGCCTGGCACCGATGCGCGCCTCGATCGGCGCCCTCGTGCAATAGAGAAGCTGGAACATCGGCTCGTCCGCCGCGTTGCGCTCGTCGCTCATATGAACGATGCGCTGCTCCGTGGCTTCGAGCGCAATCATCTGGAGGGGGCCCACGGCACGGGTCGTCCAGCGCGCCGCAAAATTCTTTTCGTCGGGGACTTCGATATGCATCGGCGCGAGCGTGCTCGACGCCCAGTTCTTCCATCGCCTGAGCGCCTCTCCAGGCGGCAGTCCATGCGAAGACCAACGGCCGTCGCCGCCACCCGCCCCCCGATGGTGCAACATCCAACTCCTCCCAGAACCTCGCCTCTTTTTCGTCGGGCATTCGCAAAAATATAGCATTCGGCGCATGAGCAGACAAACAACGCCCGTCTATGGCGGGACATAAGTGGGAGAGCCCGATGGAGCGCAAAAAATCGAACGAAACCAAGGCGCGCGCGGGCTTCCCGCTGCCGAGCTCGCTGTCCGTGACGCCAGGCACCGAGCGGGCGCAGGCGGCCTATCCCTATTACATGCAATTCGCCAAGGCCGACGACGAGCGCTTCTGGTTTTACAATTCGATGCACTTCCCCGAGCCCATGTGCGCTTTCGACATGGTGACGGCGGAAGCCGCCTATTGCGCGCTCGGCGCCTCCAACACGCGCGTACACTGCCTGCCGACGACCAAAGGTATCGACTATCGCATCATCAACGGCCGCGTTTACATCGGCGGCGTCGCAGTCACCGATCCCAGGGAGATTGCCGAGCGCACCGAAGAGTTTCATAAGCGAGCGTTTTACTACTACGCCAATTGGGAAAAGCTTTACGCGCAGTGGAAAGACAAGATGCGCGCGCTGATCGCCGAAGCGAACGCATTGCCGGTGCCGGCGCTGCCTGCGCTCGAACCTCTTGAGAATGTGCAGGCGGGAAAAGGCATCGCTTCGAACCACAAACTCCTCGAGATCTATCAGAAGACGCTCGATGGCTATTTTCGCATGTGGCATTACCATTTCGAGTTCCTTCTGCTCGGCTACGGCGCCTACATGACCTTTTTCGATTTCTGCAAGAAGGCGTTCCCCGAGATTCCGGATCAGACCGTCGCGCGCATGGTGGCCGGCATGGAGGCGGAAATCTTCCGGCCCGACGACGAGGTGAAGCGCCTGGCCCGCCGCGCGGTAGAGCTTGGGCTGGAAGGCAAGTTCGCCGATGCGGCCAAGGTCGACGACGTCCTGAAATCGCTCGAACAGATGGGCCCGCCCGGGCAAGAGTGGCTCAAGGAGCTCGAGACATCACGCCATCCCTGGTTCAACATCAATGTCGGCGACGGCTTCTATCATTATCACCGCTCGTGGAACGACGATCTGTCGATGCCCTTTGCGGCGATCCCCGGATATATCGAGAAGATCAAGGCCGGCGAGACGCTCGAACGGCCCATCGAAAAGCTGATGGACGAGCGCAAGCAACTGATTGCCGATTATCGCGAGCTTCTCGATACCGACGAAGAACGCGCGGCATACGACCAGATGATCCATCTGGCGCACCGCGTGTTCCCGTATGTCGAGGGTCACAAATTCTATTGCGAGCACTGGTACACCAACCTCTTCTTCAACAAGATTCGCGAATTCGGCGCGCTCCTCGGGGCGCATGGCTTTTTCTCCGATACCGAAGATGTCTTCCAGCTGACGCATTTCGAGCTCGAGCAGGCGATCATCGATCTGATGACGTCGTGGTCGACGGGCTCACCGCCACGCGGGCCGTCTTATTGGCCAGCCATCGTGAAGGAACGCCGCGCCGCGATCGCGAAATGGGCGACGACGGAAACACCGCCCGCCCTCGGTCCCGTCCCCGATGTGATCGACGATCCCGCCATCGTCATGCTGTGGGGGATTACGCGCGAAAGCCTGGATGCGTGGCTCACCGCCGGCGACACCGCGGATTCGCGCGACATCAAGGGATTTGCGGCGTCGAGCGGCGTGGCGGAAGGCACGGCGCGCGTCGTCAAATCCGTCGACGAGATCAGTCGCCTCAAGCAAGGCGACATCCTCGTCTGTCAGGTCACAAATCCCACCTGGGCGCCGATCTTCCAGAAAATCTCCGCAGCGGTTTCCGATATCGGCGGTTCGATGAGTCATGCCGCAATCGTGGCGCGCGAATATGGCCTCCCCGCCGTCGTCGGCACCGGCACGGCAACGCAGCGCATCAAGGACGGCCAACGCATCCGCGTCGACGGCGGCCGCGGCGTTGTGACGATCCTGTCCGCATGAACTCGACGGAACACATCGGATGGTTTGCCGATATCGGGCTTGCCGATCGCGCAAGCGTCGGCGGCAAGGCAGGTTCGCTCGGAGAACTGACGCGTGCGGCGATCGCCGTACCGCCAGGCTTTGTCGTGCGAACCAAGGCGTTTCACCACGTTGTGGAAGCACTTGAAAGGGAGGCACCGGTACGCAGCCTGGTGGAAGCGCTGAACGCAGACGATCTCGGCGGCATCACCGCGGTATCGAACACGCTCAAGATGCGTGTCCAGAATGCGCCGCTGCCGAGGGCCGTCGAACGCGAAATCCTCGGCGCCCATGGCGCGCTTTGCGGCGATGCACCCGTCGCCGTACGCTCCTCCGCCACGACCGAAGACGCCGAAGATGCAAGCTTCGCGGGCCTCCAGGACACCTATCTCTGGGTCATGGGCGCGGAAGCGGTGCTGCATCACGTGCGCGCCTGCTGGGCGAGCCTTTATTCGGTGACGTCGATCGCCTATCGGCGCAAGCACGGGCTGCCTGAGGACGGCGTGGCAATGGCCGTGGTGGTGCAGAAGATGGTGGATGCGCGAACCTCCGGCGTGATGTTCACGCGCAGTCCCCTGACCGGCGACAAGTCTGTCATCACCGTCGAAGGCGCCTGGGGTCTCGGCTCGTCTGTGGTCGGCGGCGAAGTCACGCCGGACCGCTTCGTCATCGGCAAGATCACGGGCGACATCTCCACGCGCGACATCTCCGACAAGCATATCGAGCATCGCCCGGCGAAGGCGGGCGGCGTATGCGAGCTTTCAGTTGACAATGCACGGCGCAAGCTGCCCTGCCTGTCTGATGACGAGCTGCAGCGCCTGCGCGAGATCGGCCGCCGGATCGAACGGCACTATGGCCGGCCTCAGGACATCGAATGGGCGATCGATCAATCGGGTGCAATCCTGATCCTGCAGAGCCGGCCCGAGACCGTATGGTCAGCGAAGGAACGCAAGCCGGTGGCGAAGCCAAAGGACGACCCCTTGCATCACGTCATGACGATTTTCGGAGGCCGGCGTTGAACCTCACAGCCAAGGATGTCGATGAGATCATGAAGCTACTCGAAGATTCGAGCTTCGATTCCCTGTCGCTTGAGATCGACGGAATGAAGCTGAGCCTCAGGCGCGGGGCGGCTGCCACAAGGCCGGAGTGTTTGCAGTCCCCCTCATCGCCGATCGCACCGGCAGCCAAAGCCTCGCCTTCCCGTCATCCCGCCAGGCCGCCATCCGAACCCGGCCTGCTCGAAGTTGTCTCGCCGCTGCTCGGCACGTTCTATCGCGCGCCGCGGCCCGGGGCGGAGCCCTTTGTCGAGATCGGTTCGAAAGTCGAGCCCGATACGGTCATCGCCATCGTTGAAGTGATGAAACTGATGAACACTGTCAGGGCCGGTGTCAAAGGCGAAGTGGTCGACATTTTCGGCGAGAACGGCGCGCTCGTCGAATATGGCGAAGTGCTGCTGCGCGTGCGCCCGTGAGCATCCGGCGAATCCTCATCGCCAATCGCGGTGAGATCGCTTTGCGCATCCTGCGCACCTGCAGGCGGCTCGGACTCGAAACTGTGCTGGCGGCCTCCGAAGCCGATCTCGAATCCCTTCCTGCCCGCTTCGCCGACCGCACGCTTTGCATCGGACCTGCGCGTTCGAGCGAAAGCTATCTGAAGGTCGAGACCATCGTGCAGGCGGCGCTTGGTACGAAGGCGGATGCGATCCATCCAGGTTACGGCTTTCTCTCCGAACGCGCCGCACTTGCCGGGCTCTGCGAAAAAAAAGGCGTCATCTTCATAGGCCCGACGGCGGAACAGATCGAGGCGGTGGGCGACAAGCTGGGCGCTCGCAAAGAAGCAGAGGCGGCGGGCGTGCCCGTCTTGCCGGGCGGACCGGCTAGAACCGTGAGCGATGCGCTCAAGCTCGGGCACGACATCGGCGCGCCATTGCTGGTCAAAGCCGTTGCCGGCGGCGGCGGTCGCGGCATGCGCCGCGTGGATCGCCTCGAAGACCTCGCCGACGCAATCAACCAGGCCGCGGCGGAAGCGGAAGCCGCCTTCGGTGATGGACGAATCTATCTCGAGCGCTTTGTCGCGCGCGGCCGGCATGTCGAAGTGCAGGTTCTCGGCGACGGGCAAGGCCGCGTTGTTCATCTCGGCGAACGCGACTGTTCGGTGCAGCGGCGCTATCAGAAACTGATCGAGGAAACGCCGGCGCCGGGGCTCGGAAACGCACTCCGAGCTCGCCTCCACGAGGCGGGCGCAGCCTTCGCGACGCGCCTGTCCTATCGCGGCGCCGGGACCGTCGAATTCCTGGTTGATGTCCAGCGCGACGATTTCTATTTTCTCGAAATGAACGCGCGCATTCAGGTCGAGCATCCCGTTACAGAGGCCGTCACCGGCATCGATATCGTCGCCGAACAGATCGCCATCGCCGATGGCCGCGGCCTCAATCTCCGGCAGGAGGACATCGGTTTCATCGGCCACGCCGTCGAATGCCGCATCAATGCAGAAGATGCAGCCCGCGATTTCCTTCCCAACCCCGGCCTCGTGCGGAACGCCGTGTGGCCATCCGGCGACGGCATCCGCGTGGATACACATATAACTTCCGGCGCGCATGTCCCCCCTTTCTACGATTCGTTGATGGCCAAGATCATCGCGCACGCGCCGACGCGACGCGACGCGATCGAAAAGCTGCGGAAGGCCATCGCGGATACGCGGATCGACGGCGTTGCGACGAATCTGAGCTTCCATGCCGGCGTACTGGGCGACCCGGAATTCACGAAAGGCGCCGTCGAAACGAATTTCGTACCGCGCTTTCTCGCGCGCCCAAGAGAGATGAGCCATGGCTGATATCCAACTCGTCGAAACTTCGCTGCGTGACGGCAACCAGAGCCTGTGGGGCGCGCTCGGCATCGACACGGCTAAGACGCTCACGATCGCGCCCGTCATGGAGCGCGTCGGCTTCAAGGCCATCGACTTCACGACGTCGACCCATATGGGCGTGGCGGTTCGCTACAAGAAGGAAGATCCCTGGGAACGCATCCGCCTCATGGCGAAAGCGACACCCAACACGCCGCTGCAGTTCCTGTCGACCGGATTCCGCTTCATCGCTTGGGAAACGGCGAGCCCGGAATTCATGGCGCTGGCCTTCAAGTCTCTCGCCAACAACGGTATGCGCCGTTTTGCACTGGCGGACCCGATGAACGACGCCGAGTCGAACGTGACCTGCGCGCGCATGGTCAAGAAAGCAGGCGGCGAATATGTCATTGGTGCGCTGGTCTTCACGCTGAGCCCCATTCACGACGACGCGCATTATGTGCGCTGCGCGCGCATCATGGCGCAGAGCTCCGATATCGATGCGATCTACATCAAGGATCCGGGTGGCCTTCTCACGCCGTTGCGCGCGCGTACGCTGATTCCGGCCGTTGCTGCCGCCGTGGGCGACAAGCCGCTCGAGCTGCATGCGCATTGCACCATTGGGCTGGCCGAGCTCGTCTATATGGATGCGCCGAACTGGGGCGTGTCCGTCGTGCAATGCGCCTCGGGGGCCGCCAGTGACGGCATCTCCAACCCGCCGTCGGAGCGCGTTGTCGCCAACTTGCGCGCGCTCGGCCATCGCGTCGACATCGACGACGAAGCGCTGGCCGAAGTCGGCCGCTATTTTACGCGCCTCGCGGAAGCCGAGGGCCTGCCCGCCGGCGCGCCGCAAGGTTTCGATGCCCAATATCTGCGCCACCAACTGCCGGGCGGCATGGTCGGCACGATGCGCCGGCATCTGTCGGAAGCGCGCGTGTCGCATCTCGAAGGCGCCGTGATCGAGGAGCTTGGCCGCGTACGCGAGGAGTTGGGCTGGCCGATCGTCATGACGCCGTTTTCGCAGATCCTGCTGACGCAGGCCGTTATGAACGTGACCGGCAAGGAGCGCTACGCTGTGGTGCCCGACGAAGGCATCCGCTATGCGTTGGGCCGCTTCGGCAAACCCAATGTGCCCATCGCACCCGAGGTGATGGACAGGATCGAGTCATTGCCGCGCACGCGCGAGCTGCGCGCCGAGCCAGGCATGCCGCCGCTCGCGGAACTGCGCAAGCGGTTCAGCCGGTCGCTGTCCGACGAAGAATTTCTGCTGCGCGCCACCATGCCGGAGAGCCAGGTAGACGCGATGAAGGCCGCCGGTCCGGCGCCGCGTCACTACGATCCCGATCTCGTGCCCGTAAAGGCGCTGATCAGAAAGCTCTGCGCGCGCCGCGATCTCAACCAGATCCTCGTCGAGAAACACGGCTTCCGGCTCGAGCTCAGCCGGGAGGCAGCAATTTGAACGCGCCGCTTCATGCCTGGGACGAGGCGTTGCCGCCGGTCGAAGGCTACATGTTCGATCTCGACGGCACGCTGATATTGAGCGACCGCTCACTGGGCGGCTACAAAGTGCTGCCGGGCGCCATCAAGGTGCTCGAGACGCTGCAGGCGCGCACCATTCCCTTCGTCGTGCTCACCAATGGCAGCGCCTATCCCGCCGGCGAGCAGGGACCGAAATTGCGCGCGGTGGGCCTGCCGATTGCCGATGATGAGCTCATCACGCCGTCAAGCGTCGCCGCCGATCTGATGCCCCGGCGCGGCGTGAAGCGCGCGCTCATCTTGGGGACCAGGGGCGTCGGCCATGCACTGGCCGAAGCCGGCATCGAGATGGTCTTCACCGGCGAGCCGCAGGCGGACCAAGTCGACGCCGTCTATATCGGCTGGCATCCGGATTGCGGCATGAATGACATCGAGGCCGCCTGCAAGGCGATCTGGAATGGTGCGGCGCTCTACGTCGCCTCCGACGTGCCGTTTTTCGCCTCCTCCGCCGGAAAAACGCTCGGCTATTCGCACGCCATCGCCGCCGCCGTGCGCAAGCTCACGAAGGCGCCAATGATCCTGACCGGCAAGCCGTCGCTCCACGCGTTGCGTTATGTGGCGAAAAAGCTCGGAAAACCTATGCGCAGGATCGCCGTGGTGGGCGATGATCCGCTGGTGGAGATGGTCATGGCGCGCCGCGGCGGCGCCGTCGGCTTCGGCGTGACGACCGGCTTCACGACCGCGAAGGACTGGGCCGCCCAACCTCCTGGCCGGCGGCCCCATCGCGTCCTTGATAATGTCGGCGCGCTGCTCGCGACGATCGGCTGACCGCCCGAGCTGCAGAACCTACAGCTTGACCCGGAATGTCGCGTACCACTCCGCGGGCGGATTGTACGTTCCGTCGACGAACCCCGCGGCATAGTTGACGCTGCCCGTGGTGATGTAACGCTTGTCGGTGATGTTCGTCCCACCGATCTGGACGACATACTTGCCGTTGGCGAACGAGTACTGCACCGACATGTCGAGCAGATCGAGCGACGGCCGTTCCAGCAGCGGCGTGTTCAGGCTGTCGTTATACAGCGACGAAACATGCGTATAGGAGAGCTGCGCTTCGAACGCCTGGCCGTTGCCCATATCCCGCGTGTATTCAGGATTGAGGTTGACCTTCCATTTCGGCGTCTTCGGCAGATGCGACTGCAGCGTCACGGCGCCGGCAGCGGCCGGAAGCAGCTGCGTATAATAGGCGTCGAGATAGCCTATATTGCCGTGGACCATGAAACCTTCGCCGAGGACTGCCGTGCTTTCGACCTCGGCGCCGAAGATGTTGGCGTTGCCCAGGTTGGCGAGAACCGGTGAGGCGCCTTCCTGCTCGTAAAGCTGGATGCTGCGATAGTCGGTATAGAAGCCCGCCACGTTGAGCAGCAGGTTATTGTCGAACCAGGTCGACTTCAGGCCCACTTCCGTCGTGGTTGCTTTTTCCGGATCGTATTGGGCCTGGGTGGCGCTAGAGATCGGCGCCGACAGGCGTGTCGTCCAGCCACCCGATTTGAAGCCCTTGGACCAGGATGCATAGACCATGGCGTCGTCGGTCACGTGATACTGGGCGCTGACGGTCGGCGTGAACTCGTAAAAGTCGCGCGTGTTCCAGCCGGCCGGGAAATAGGTGTACGGAGCTCCTGCGACGGGGAAGCCCAGCACCTGCTGGCAGGTCAGGAAAGCCGGCGCGCCAATCAACGCGCCCGAGGCCGTCGGCGGATTACATCCCGACGCCTTGTAGGAAAGACCATTGTCGTCCATCTGGCCGCCGTAGAACGACTTCACGTCGACAGAGTAGCGGCCGCCGAGCGTGATGCCGAGCTGATCGGTGACCTTGTAATCGGCGTGTACGTAACCCGCATAGCTGTTGGTGTTAAGCAGATTGAGATTGCCGTCGTCGACCGCCAGAAGGCTGCCGTCGAACGGCACCCAGTCATGCACAAAGCCATCCTCGTGAAAGAAGTAGATGCCCGCGACGTAATTCAGCCGCGCGCCGAAGGCGGTACCGAGGAGCTGGAACTCCTGCGTCCATTGCGTCTGCTGCTGCTTGTCGGTGACGCTCAGGAACTCGCCATTGTCGATCGAGCCGTCGAGGTCGATACCGATGTTCCACGTGATATGGCGGAAGCCGGTGATCGATTTCAAAGTCATTGAGTCGTTGAGCGTCCAGGTGGCGGTGACTGCCGCGCCTTCAACATCGTTCTTCGCAAAATCCGGCCCGTTCGCGTAGGTCGTGTCGATGTTGCCTGTCATCGTCGTGTAGGGTTCGATCGGCAACAGGTTCGTTTCGCTGCTGAGCGGAGGAAGCCCCGCGATATTCGGAGGCCATCCCTGAGCACGAGGCTGCGTGCAAAGCGCCGCGGTCGGACCTGCAGGGGGATAGGTGATGGGCGCACCGTGGGCAATAGCGGAAGCAATGCCCAGACAAGCCGAATAAAGCGCTGCGATGCTGCCGCCTGCGCCGGGCGTGTTCGGGTAGGACTGCAGGACCGTGTTCGGGATCGATTCCTGGTCCTGATGCGTCCAGTCGGCCTCGAACACGACATTGAAATTCTGATCGAGCGTCCAGACGGCCTTGCCGCGCAGTGCGAAGTGATTGAGGCCGCCATAGGTGTTGCCGCCTGTCATTCCACCGTTGTGCGGCGTCGGTGGATCGACGACCCACCCTCCGGTGTTGTTGAAGTTGATCTGATGCTGATAGCCGTCTTGCTCGACGGACGAAACCGTGAGCGATGTCAGCAGGTTTTGCGCCAGCGGGATGTCGGCCGTCGCATTGATGTCGCGGCGATTGAACGAGCCTGTCGTCACCTCGCCTTCCAGCATGAACACGTCGCCTGGATCGCGTGTCACGATGTTGATCGCGCCGCCGATTGTGTTGCGGCCGAACAGCGTGCCTTGCGGGCCTTTCAGGACTTCTATGCGTGAGACGTCGAGAAGATCGACATTCGCTCCAATGGTGCGCGCAAGATAGACGCCGTCGACATAGACGCCGACGCCGGGATCGAGGTTGAAGGCGAAGTCGTCCTGGCCGATGCCGCGGATCGATGCCGACAGCACCGATGTGTCGCCGGAGAATGGCGATCCCGCGTCGAGATTGACGTTCGGCGTCAGATTGCTGAGCTCCTGAAGATTGGTGATGTTCTTGTCCTGGAGCGTGGCGCCCGTGAAAGCCGTAATGGCAATCGGCACGGACTGGATGTTTTCCGCGCGCTTTTCCGCCGTAACAACGACAGTCTCGATCTGGGCTTGCGCTGCGCTTCCCACACCCAGGCTCAACAACACACCCGGCACGACCGAATGCAACAGAACAGAACGAAGCTTCTTCGAATACGGACTCATCACAATACCCTCCCGCAATAATGTGGTCGTCCCCGGTGATCGCGGTTGGTCCGCGATGCGTCGTCGTTGGGCGATTCTCTCCTTACTGATGTCCCGCCGTCAGAACGGCGTTGCAGGTATCGCCTTTCGGATTGGTCACCTGCCAGCCGTCGCCGACCTTCCACGCTTTCGAGGCGAGGCAGATGGGCTTCGATCCCGCGGGTGGCGCTGGATTGGTTTCGGTGTAACAGACATTGGCGCCGTCATCGGACCATGTGCCGGCGATGGTCTGGCCGCCGCGCACGACGGTGAACCGACCGCCCGACTCGACATAGACCTTTGTCACCTCTCCGTTGGGATAGGTGCAGACAACCGTGTTGCCGTAGAAGTCCGACATGTTGTCGGCCCGCGCGGTCTCGGCGAGAACAAGAACAAGTGCAGCAATCGAAACAGCCCCAACGAGCTGCAATGGCTCCGCGTTCATGTCCCAGCCCCCTGTCGTGCAAGCGGACGGCGAAATCCGCCAGCGATCACACGATTTGCGAACGCTATCAAATAATTGGAGTTTTCGATGCGGACAAAAGCGTACGAAAAGCCGGATCGCTGTGAGTCGCTGCGCCGGGGGTTTAGTTCAAGTGCGCGGATAGGATTCCCACGCGAACCGATGGGCAGATTCCGTCAAAGTGTTGCGCCTCGCCGTGCGGCAGCCTGCGTGGTTAAACGGCAACGGTATGGCGGCCGATACCCGCGGAGAGATAATCGTCGAACGCGGAACAGACGAGCCGGGTGGCAGCCCGCCAAGGTTCGGCGACGGCGATTGCGCCGCCGTCGATTGTAATCACGCCCAGATCCCTCAGTCCGTCAAGCGAACGAATGGCATCGGAAAATGTGTTGCGCGTCAGTCCGTAATTTGCGGCTATGGAATCGATGTCTACGCGCAGATCGCACATGAGCCGCTCTATGATGGCGCGGCGCGCGCGGTCGTCATTGTTCAGCGCGATGCCGCGCGCGACCGGCAAGCGGCCGGCGGTCAGCGCAGCGCGCCATGTCGGCACGTCGGCGTGGTTCTGCGCATAGCCAAACGGCAATGCGCCAATGGAGGACGGGCCAAAGCCGAGGAGAGCCGCAGACGCGTCGGTGGTGTAGCCCTGAAAATTTCGCGCCAGCCGACCTTCCCGCTGGGCGACAGCCATCGGATCGTCAGGCTTTGAGAAATGGTCGATTCCGATCGGCAGATAGCCGGCTCGGCAGAGTATCGCGCGCGCGGCCTCGGCTTGCGCGAAGCGCTCTTCGATATTCGGAAGCATGGCCTCGGGAATGAGGTTCTGGTGCTTCTTGAAATGCGGCACATGCGCGTAACCGAATATGGCGAGCCGGTCCGGATCGAGCGTCAGGACTTGTTCAATAGTGCTTTCGATGCCGCCGACGGTTTGGAAGGGCAGCCCGTAGAGCAGATCGATATTGAGACTGGTGATACCGGCATTGCGCAGCCGCGACGCGCAGGCGGCGGTCGTCTCGAACGACTGGACACGGTTGATTCTCCGCTGGACGACGTCATCGAAATCCTGCACGCCGATGCTGGCGCGCGTCACACCGATCTCGGACAACGTTTCGGCGAGCCGCAGGTCAAAGCCTCGCGGATCGATTTCGATACCGAACTCGGCATCCGCAGCGATTCGGAATCGCGACCGCAATGCCGAGGCCAGGCGCTCCATATCCTCTGGCTGCAGCAAGGTCGGCGAACCGCCGCCCCAATGGATGTGACGGACCGTGCGTCCGGTGCCGACGATCCCTGCAACGAGATCGATCTCCCGCAGCAGCATTTCGAGATAAGCCGTGATGGGCGCATAACGATTGACGACCGTCGTGTGGCAGCCGCAGAACCAGCAGAGCGTGTCGCAGAAAGGAATATGGAAATAGAGCGACAGCGGTATTGCCGGGTCGAGCGCGTCGAGCCAGAAGCGGTAGGTGTCTGCCGTCACACCCGCGTGAAAATGCGGAGCGGTCGGATAGCTCGTATAACGCGGAATGCGGGCTGCAAAGAGCTCGGCGATCATCGACATGTCGCTACTCTGGAAAGGCCGCGAGGCGGCGCATTGCGCTGACGCAAGGTTCTGCGTCGGGAAAAGAAAGCTCCCGGCCGCTGGAGCTGGCCGGGAGCCGATATAGGCGCTTTATGAGGCAAGGGGTCGCGCCTATCTATGCGGCCAGGGATTGCGGATTGCCGCCCTCCATGGCGTTCAGGATGTGCGCATCTTCGGAGATCGGAATGCCGACCTCCTCGTATTTCTTGCGCACGGTTGGCGTAATGAGACCGACACGCGCTATCGCCGGCAGCATAAGATCTTTCAGTGAGTGAATCTGGCCGGGAGGAAGCTCCTGTGTGAGGCCCTGTTCGGTCGCTTCTTCCAGGCCCTTGAAGAAATCGTCTGCATCGATACTGCAGTTCGCAAGGACCTCCAGGAACCCCGGGTCAAGCCGGCTCGCCAGGCTTTGGCCGTCACTCATCTTCATCGCTTGCACGATGATGTTAATGGCGTTGAAGGCGAATTCCGCCAGTTCTTCGCGCTCCGCTTCGGGAAGCTTTGCGATCACCGGTCCAAGATAGGCGTGGCCGAATGAGACATGCCGCGATTCATCGCGCA
>DATKON010000033.1:0-2622 GCA_035524575.1 Rhizomicrobium sp. | reverse complement strand
CCCTTGCGCAGCAGCGGCGCGATGGCCTTCGTCGCGGCGTGCACGTAGGAGACGTCGGGCCGGTGATTGTCCGTGAACGGCGTCGGAACCGCGATGATGAAGGCGTCGGCGGGCTCCGGCTTCAGCGTGGCGCGCAGCTTTCCGGCCGACACCGCCGCCTGCACGACCATGTCGAGATCAGGCTCGACGATGTGGATCTTGCCCGTGTTGATGACCTCGACGATCCTAGGCGTGACGTCGACGCCGATGACCTCGAAGCCGCGGCTGGCGAGCGCGCCGGCGACGGGCAGTCCGACATAACCGAGTCCGAACACGGCGATGCGCTTCGTCGCGGGCTGTTCGAACGTCGCATGAAGTCTGTCGTCAGCGTCCGGCATTGTCGAAGTCCTCAACGAGAGAAGCGATGATCCGTTCACAAGCCTTGCCGTCGCCATAGGGATTGTGGATGGCGCTCATTGCCGCATACGCCGAAGCGTCGTCGAGCAGCGTGGCTGCCGTCGAGACGATGACGCGCGTGTCTGTTCCGACAAGCTTGACCGTACCGGCGAGAACGGCTTCGGGCCGCTCCGTCACCTCGCGCATGACGAGAACGGGCTTGCCGAGCGAAGGAGCTTCCTCCTGCACGCCGCCGCTGTCCGTCAGGATGAAGTAGCTCATGGACTGGGCGTAGACGAAATCGAGATAGTCGAGCGGTTCGATCAGCGTCACATTCGGATTGGCTTCGAGCAGGGCGAACGCGGTGCGCACATTGGGATTGCGATGGATCGGAAAGACGATCTGGACATCGGGTCGCGAGGCGAGCTCGAGCAACGCCGCGCAGGCGTCGCGGAATCCTTCGCCATAGCTTTCGCGCCGATGGCACGTCACCAAAATCGTCTTCTTGCCGTTCGAGAAGATCGGCAGTCGCCGCTCGAGATCTTGCCGCACCGTGTTTTGCGCGAGCGGTCCGTTGACGATGTCGAGCAGCGCATCGATCACCGTGTTGCCGGTGACGACGATGTTGCGGGGCGGCACGCCCTCGGCGAGGAGATTGTCGCGGGAGGATGGCGTGGGCGCGTATAGACGGTCGGCGATCGCATCGGTCACGCGCCGGTTCACCTCTTCGGGCCACGGTGCGTAGATGTTGCGCGTTCGCAGTCCGGCCTCGACATGCCCGACTGGGATTCTCTGATAGTAGGCCGCAAGCGTGGCCGCCATGGTCGTCGTCGTGTCGCCATGGACCAGCACGCGATCGGGCTGGTTTTCGACGATGATCTTCTCGGTCCCGACCAGCACGCGCGCGGTGAGCTCGCTGAGTTTCTGATCGGGCTGCATGACGTCCAGATCGATGTCCGGCGCGATCGCGAACAGGTCGAATACCTGCTTGATCATTTCGCGGTGCTGACCCGTGGAGCACACGATCACGGACACGCCCGGCGTCGCCTGGAGACGCTTGATCAGCGGCGCCATCTTGATGGCTTCGGGTCGTGTGCCGACGACGGTTAGAATCTTCTTCATCAAGAATTGAGTCTCTATGCGCGGCCGGGCGGCTCGCGCGGTGCCTTATCAGCGCGCCGGCGAGCCAACCATAAGAATACTACGATATGCTAAATGTGCGTTGCATGCCGCCTCGGCGCGGTCAGGGTTGCGACGCGAAGGCGGCGCTCAGCCGTAGATTACCGTTCCGATCGCCTGTTCCGCCATCCGGGCGAGCGTTCTTGCCATGCCGGACTGCAGCGGCGCGGGCTCGGCGCGCTGCGACGTCAGCGATGCCGGGTCGAGTCCTGCAAAACCGCATGTTTTCGCCCGTCCGCTCATCTCGCCGACACTTTCGCAGAACTGGTGGAACCGGTCGACCACGATGCGATTGGCACGCGTGCGCGCGCGGTTGATCAGCTCGAAACTGTGACTGACGACGACGGCGGTCTGGCGGCGCTGCGCGATCGCGCAGTCGATCACGTGTTGCATTTCGCGCTTCGAAATCGCGCACAGTTGGGCGGGCCGAAAGTGGTCGGGCCGGTCGATGAAGTCGGTTATCGGGACCTCGATCACGCCGTCGAGCCGGACCGGCGCCTGCAAGTGCCGGTCGGCGAGGATCGCGCAGGGGTCACCGAGATAGGAAAAGTTGTAACTCGTGTCGTAGACAACGCCGAGGCTCGCCAGCGCGCGAAGCGTGTCGTTGTTCGCGCCGTAATTGCCGGCTCTGAATGCAATCGGCCGCGGCGCACCGGCCTTTGCCAAATTTTCGATACCGAGTTCGAGGAGGCGGCGTTGGTCGGCGAGCGAGAAGTCGGCCATGCACGCGCCGCGGCGCCCATCGACAGGATCGCTGGCAAGCCAGCGCAGCCATTCGGTATGCGCGTGAAGCTGGACCTCGTGGCCCGACGAGAGAATGGGATCGATCGTGCGTTTGAGCATGTCGATCCCCACCGCGCCGGCGCTCAACGCCTCGACGAAGAACACGGCCTTCAGCTTGTGGGCCGCGAATTCGGCGATCTGATAGGCGATGCCGCGCTCGCCGCCCGGCACCCGGCCGAGAATGGTTTGGGAAAAATTCTCCTCTACGCTGGCGCCGCGGCCGTGCAGTCCCGCCGATAGCTCGGTATCGATCGTGATTAGGATTGAGGTCATATAAATTTACTG
>DATKON010000032.1:0-9613 GCA_035524575.1 Rhizomicrobium sp. | reverse complement strand
CACCCAGTTCTTCAGCGCGCCCAGATAATTGCCGAGGTGCAGCGTGTTGGTGGGCTGCATGCCGGAAAGGACGAGATTGGGGTGCGCGGTCATGTTTCGATTTCACTTGCGATGAGCCCACCTCCCCCTCGTGGGGAGGTCGAAATCGCGCAAGCGATTTCGGGTGGGGGCATAGCGCACTCCCCCCACCCGACGCAATTCGCTGCGCTCGTTGCGTCGACCTTCCCACAAGGGGGAGGTGGTTCAGCCGACCTCGCCCTCGATCGCCCTGACGATGCGGGCGCGGACGCTGGCCTGGCGGTCGGGATGGATGATCTTGTGGCCATAGCCGTCGCGGACATAGAAGACGTCGACCGCGCGCTCGCCATAGGTCGCCACGATGGATGACGAAATCGACAAGCCGGATTCGAAAATCGCGCGGGCGACATCGTAAAGCAGGCCCGGCCGGTCGGTGCCCTGCACTTCGATCAACGTCGAGACTGCCGAGGCTTCGTTGTCGAAATCGACCTGCGGACGGATGTGGAAGGCCGTCGCGCGTCGCGCGACGGTGCGCTTCGAGATCACCGTGCGCGGGATCAGCTGGCCGGCGAGCGTTCGCGCGATGGTGTTGCGCAGGCGTTCCAGCCGCGCCTGATCGCCGAACACGCCGCCGTCCGTGTCCTGCACGGAAAAGACGTCGAGCGCGAACCCGTCGACCGTCGTGAAAGCCTTGGCGTCGACGATCGAGCCGCCCGACGCGGCGATGGCGCCGGCGAGCTGCGAGAACAGTCCGGCATGGTCGGGCGTATAGACGACGACTTCCGTCACCGCACGGAAATCGTTGCTGGCGGCGGAGAACGCGAACAGCTCGCCTTTCGCCTCGACCTCCATGAAGCGCGCCAGCCGTTCATGCGTCGGTGCGTCGAAAGCGAGCCAGTAGCTGTCGTAGTGACGCGTCAGCGCATGCTCGCGCACCGCCGGCGGCAGGTCGGCGAGACGTTGCGCCAGCGCATCCTTCGCGATCTGGATGCGCGCCGCGCGCGCCGGCCCGGCATCGCCGCCGGAGATGAGCGCTTCGGCTTCGTAATAGAGCTCGCGCAACAGCTGGCCCTTCCAGCCGTTCCACACCCCGGGACCCACCGCGCGGATATCGGCGACCGTCAGGATCACGAGCATCCTCAGCATCTCGGGCGACTGCACGGCTTCCACGAAATCGCGCACCGTCTTGGGATCGGTGATGTCGCGGCGCTGCGCGGTGTCGCTCATGACGAGATGGTTCTTCACCAGCCAGGCGACGGCGGCTGTATCTTCCGGAGAGAGGCCAAGACGCGGGCACAGCTGCTCCGCGATCTCGGCGCCGACGATGGAGTGATTGCCGGGAAGGCCCTTGGCCATGTCGTGCAGGAGAATGGCGCAATAGAGCACGTCGCGCGACTTGATGCGCTTGATGAGATCGGTCGAGAGCGGATGTTCCTCTTTCAGATCGCCGCGCTCAATGGCGGCGACGATGCCGACGGCGCGGATCAGATGCTCGTCCACCGTATAGTGGTGGTACATGTTGAACTGCATCAGCGCCACGGCATGGGCGAAAGGCGGCACGAAGCGGCCCAGGACGCCCGCCTCGTTGAGATGACGCAGCGCGCGTTCCGGATCGCGCTTCGATGTCAGGATCTCGAGGAACAGGCGGTTCGCTTTCGCGTCCTCGCGCACATCGTCGGTGATGAGATCGAGCGAGCGCGTGATGGTGCGCAGCGCCGAGGGATGGACTTCGACGCCTTTCGTCTCGGCAACATGGAAGATGCGGATCAGGTTGACGGGATCCTTCCGGAACGCGTCGGGCTTCGCGTCGAGGCGGCCGTTCTCGACAAAAAATTCCTCGTTGCCGCCGCGCGGCTTCAGGAAACCCGGCAACAGCCGCGACAGCTTCGGCTTGTCCTTGCGGTTCTGCTCTTCGAGCGCGGCGCAGAATATGCGCGTCAGATCGCCGACATCCTTCGCCACGAGGAAGTAGGCGCGCATGAAATGTTCGACGGCTCTGCGCGGATTCTCGTCGAGAAATCCCATCCGCTTCGCAAGTTCCGGCTGCACGTCGAAACCCATCCGCTCTTCGGCGCGGCCGGTCGCATAGTGGAGCTGGCAGCGCACGTCCCACAGGAAGGCTTCCGCCTTCTGGAACGTCTTGTATTCCTCGCGGCTGAAGACGTTGTGGTCGACAAGATCCGCCGTGTCGTCGACGTGATAGAGATATTTGCCGATCCAGTAGAGCGTCTGCAGATCGCGCAGGCCGCCCTTGCCTTCCTTGATGTTCGGCTCGACGAGATAGCGGCTTTCGCCCTGGCGATGATGGCGCTGATCGCGCTCGGCGAGCTTCGCCGCGACGAAATCCTGGCCGGTGCCGGCGGCGACGTCCGACCAGAATTTCTTGCGCAGCTCATCGTAGATATCTTTGTCGCCCCAGAGGAAGCGCGCCTCGAGAAGAGCGGTGCGGATGGTGATGTCCTGCTTTGCAAGCCGCACGCATTCGCCGAGCGAGCGCGTCGCGTGGCCGACTTTCAGCCCCAGATCCCACAGCATGTGCAGGATGAACTCGATGACGCTTTCGCCCCAGGCCGTCTGCTTGAACGGGCGCACGAACAGAAGATCGATGTCGGAGCCCGGCGCCAGCTGGCCGCGGCCGTAGCCGCCCGTCGCGACGACGCAGAGGCGTTCGGATTCGGTCGGGTTCTGGGCGTAGTAGAAATGCTTGGTCGCGAAGTCGTAGAGAACCTGGATCAGCGTGTCCTGCACGTCCGACAGCGCGCGCGCGGCGATGAGGCCCGCCAGCGTGCCGTTCTCGACCCGTGTCTTGATGCGCGCCCGGGCGGCCAGCGAAGCGTCTTTGATATGCTCGAGCGCCGCCTTGCGGAGTTTGGTCGTGTCGGATTCCGCGCGCGCCAAGGCCGTCAGATCGCGCCGGAGCGCGTCGCCGTCGAGCAGGCTCAGTCTTTCGTGCGCCTCGTAGCCCACGCGCAATCCTTCAGCGGAAGCTGCCCATAAGAGGGCCGGGGCGGGGTTAAAGGCAAGCTACTCCGCGGCGAACCAGCGATTGGCGAAGCCGGCCAGATATCCGCCCAGAAGCGGCGCCACCCAGAAGGCCCAGAGCTGGCTGAGCGCCCAGCTTCCCTGGAAGACCGCGACGCCTGTCGAGCGGGCCGGGTTCACGGAGGTGTTGGTGACGGGAATGGAGATCAGATGGATGAGCGTCAGCGCGAGGCCGATGGCGAGAGGACCAAATCCGGGCGGCGCTTTCGGCGAGGTCACGTTAAGGACGATGATGACGAACATGAAGGTCATCACGATCTCGCAGACGAGGCAGGACAGCAGCGAATAACCTCCCGGCGAATGTTCGCCATAGCCGTTCGAGGCGAAGCCCGCGCTGGCGTCGAAGCCCGCCGCGCCGCTGGCGATCGCAAACAGCACCGCGCCGGCCGCAAGCCCGCCCGCAACTTGTGCGATCCAGTAGGGAATGACGTCGCTCGCCGGAATGCGTCCGCCGGCCCACAGTCCGAGCGTGATGGCGGGATTGAAGTGGGCGCCGGAATTGTGTGCGAAGGCGTAGGCGGCGGTTACGACCGTCAGCCCGAAGGCAAAGGCAACGCCCAGATAGCCGATCCCGACCTCCGGCACCTTGGCCGCCAGCACGGCCGCGCCGCAGCCGCCAAGCACCAACCAGAACGTGCCGATGAATTCCGCAACCAGCCTGCGCGTCATGTGGGCCTCCCAGACGGGCGCACTAACAGCCTATGCAACTCTGCCGATCAAGGTGGACGAAGGGTCAACGGATACGCGCGCCTTCGAAACAATTGAAGCGCCGCAAACGAAAACGGCGCGGGCTGACCCGCGCCGTTTCCAAGTCAGTACGGAAGCTCGCTTAGATGAGCTTCAGATTGACCGCCTTCGGACCGCGCTTGTCCGCTTCGATGTCGAAGCTGACCCGCTGGCCCTCGTTAAGACCGCGGAGGCCCGCTGCCTGGACGGCTGTGACATGGACGAATACGTCCTTGCCGCCGCCTTCCGGCGCGATGAATCCGAAGCCCTTGGTTGTGTTGAAGAATTTGACCTGTCCGGTCGTCATTACGGCTTTCTCCTGAAAGCATTTAAGTACGCCGGGAACACCACGTTCCGAGCGTTGTCAAAGTCGCGGTCATGTTTCAGGGAAAGCGTCGTCGTCACTCCAAGGCCTCGGCACCCCTTTGGGGGCATCGGCATGGCGCGTATGAAACTTTTCTCCGGCTCGCGCGGCCTCAACTGCGGCCGATATAGTCCCAACCCCCAAAAATGGCAAGGCAATGGGCTGCCAGTGCTCCGAGAGCGGTATGTAACCCGGCTGTTCGCTGACGCGGGCCAGCCACCGGTTCAGCGCGGGAAAGGCCGAGAGCTCGAAGCCGCCTTCGTCCGCGCAGTGGGTGTAGCCGTAGAGCGCGATATCGGCGATCGAGTAGCGGCCTCCCGCGAACCAGTCGCGGGTCTTTAGATGGTTTTCCATGACGGCAAGCGCGGCGTTGCCCTTGGCGTGCCAATCCGGGATCAGCGCCTTCTTGGCCGCGCGGTCTTCCGGCGCCGAGTAGCTCAGCCAGAAACGGGCGACGGCAACGTAGGGCTCGTGGCTGTATTGTTCGAAGAACATCCAGGACAGCGCCTCCGCCCGGGCCCAGTCGTCGGCCGGCTGGTATGGCGTTCCGGCGGACAGATACCAGAGGATGGCGCCCGACTCCGGCAGATGGCGGCCGTCGTCCAGCTCGAGCAGCGGCACGCGTCCATTGGGATTCCTGGCGAGGAATTCGGGGCGCCGGGTGAGCCCGCCATGCAGCGGATAATCGCGCAGCTTCAGATCGAGGCCCAATTGCCGCGACAAGAGCCGGATCTTGTAGCAATTGCCCGACATCTGCATCTGGTGAAGAACCGGCATGGCGCGCGCCCTCTGAGCCCATCGCCCACGATGCCCGATTCCCCAGCGTGCGAGTCATGCAGGCTCGATGTAGCGGTCCTGCACCGCTGCGGCGTGGAAGCGACATCCGGAGAAATTGTGCCGGCACAAAACCCGCCGCCACAGCGTTGCCACAGTGTCCGCGCAGCGTCAGGTGCGGTGTCGGAGTCCGGGCAGATCAGGGAGATGCGTATGAAGTTCGTGTACTGGGCTGTCATCGCCATGGTGGCAGGGGCGGTGGCGGGATTCGTTTGGCCGGCCCGGGCCCAAAATTATGTATCGATGGACAATCCCATCATGGTCAACGGCATCGACACGGTCTGCACCGGCATCGGGGATGAAGCCCAGCACGATCCGCGCTGGGCCGCCTATCCTATCCGCGTCGAATTCTCGAATGGCGGCGCGCAATATCTTTCGGGCGCGCACGTCTCATTGACGCAAGGCGGCAAGACATTGGCCGCGCTCGACTGCGCCGGTTCTTGGGTGTTGTTCAAGCTTCCGCCGGGCGAATATCGCGTCGAAGCCTCGCTGCTCAACAATCAGGGCGGCGGCGTCACGAGCGCGGCCTTCTCGCCGCCCGCACACGGCCAGAAGCGGGTCGTGCTGCAGTTCAAGCTCCAGCCGAACCAGTAATCAGGCGAGCTCCGCCAGTATCTCGCGCGCAAAGCTCGACAGCGTATCGTCGCGTGCGCCCATGATGACGATGCGGTCGCCGGAGCGCGCAAGACGCAGAAGTTCCGCACCGCTGGTGGCGCGATCGCCCGGCGCCAGCGCCTTGCGGCCGCGCGCGACGATACCCTGCACGATGTCGGCGCTCGTCACGCTCTTGTCGGTGGTGCCGCCGAAATAGGCGGGCTCCGAAACGATCAGGACGTCATCGGCGCCGAGTTTCTCCGCAAAGCCGGCGATGAACTCGCTCTTCATCTTGAGCAGCGGGCTGTAACCGTGCGGCTGGAAAAAAACGAGCAGCCGTCCGGGAAAATCGTGCAGCGTGTCGAGCGTGGCGGCAATCTTGTCGGGATTGTGGGCGAAATCGTCGAGGACCGTGACGTTATTGGCGCGGCCCACGACCTCGAGGCGCCGCCGGATGCCGGAAAAGCGCGCCAGCGCTTCCGCAGCCTTTGAGAACGCCACGCCTGCCTCGCGCGTGGCGGCGATCGCCGCCAGCGCATTGGCGACGTTATGCCGTCCGGGCGCCGGAAGCCTGATGCGTGCGTCGTCCTTGCCCGCGCGCACGGTGAACGAGATGCTGTCCGGCTCCGGCGCGATGTCCGACGCCGAAATGTCGGCGGCGCGATCGCTCAGGCTGTAGGTGACCGCGCGGCGCGCGTGCGATGTGAGTGCAGCGGATTCGCCATTGTCGAGATTGAGGATTGCGACTTCGGCGCGACGGACAAAATCGCCGAACAATGATCGCAGCTCGTCCATCGTCTTGTGGTCGAGCGAGATGTTGTTGACGACGGCGATCTTCGGATTGTAGCGCGCGATCGAGCCGTCGCTTTCGTCGACTTCGCTGACGAAGATGTCGCCGCGGCCGACGAGCGCGCTCGCGAACGGAATATCGGGCGTCATGAAGTTCTTCATGACGGCGCCGTTCATGACCGTCGGATCGCGGCTTGCGTCCGACAGGACCCAGCCGATCATGCCGGTGGTCGTCGATTTGCCGCTGGTGCCGGCGACGCCGATGCTGGTCTTCGCCCCGTTGAACAGCTCGGCCAGAAGCTCCGCGCGCGTGACCAGCTTGGCGCCGACCCGCTTCGCGGACGCCACATCCGGCACCGTGTCTTCCACCGCCGCCGAGGCCACGACGATCTGCTCGCTGCGCGTAACCCCGGTGCCGTCCTGCGGAAAGAGCGCAACGCCCTGCTTGCGCAGAAACGCGAATTTCTCCGGCGTCCTGCCCTGGTCGAGCGAACGGTCGGAGCCCGCGACCTCGGCGCCCTCGCCGCGCAGAATGAGAGCCAGGGGCAGCATTCCCGAGCCGCCGATGCCGCAGAAGAAATAGGGTCTGTTTAGGGTCATTGTGCGAAGCTATAAGCAGCCAACGGTTACGGAAACAACAAAAGGGGCTCTGCAGCGTGAAGATCGGCATCGTCGCGCCGGCGTCGCGTCTTGAACCCGATCTGGCGGAGCGTGTCAGCGCCATTGCCCGGGCGCAATATGGCGAGCGCGCGCGCCTCGTCTTCCACCCGCAATGCTTCCTGAAGGACGGCCATTTCGCGGGTGCCGACCAGGCTCGCGCCGACGCTTTCGTGGAGGTTGCAAACGATCCTTCGTACGATGCCGTCTGGTTCGCGCGCGGCGGCTACGGTTCGGGACGCATCCTGCCGCTGGCGCTGCCGCGACTTGAGCAAGCGGCGCGCGACAAGATCTATCTCGGCTACAGCGACATGGGCTCGTTGCTCGCGGGGCTTTATGGTCTCAAATTCCCGCATCTCGCGCACGGCCCCATGCCGGCCGACATCCTGCGCCATGGCGGCGATGCGGCGGTGGCGCGCGGGCTGTCCTGGCTCCTCGACCGGAGCGGCAGTGCGGTGGAGCCCTCCGTGTCGCCGCGGGCGCTTCATGCCGCATTCAATCTGACAATCCTCAGCCATCTGATCGGCACGCCCTGGCAGCCTGACCTTACCGATCACGTGCTGATGCTCGAGGACGTGTCGGAGCACATGTACCGCATCGATCGTGCGCTGTTTCATGTGACGAGCAACACGGCGATCCGAAAGATTGCAGGCCTACGGCTCGGTCGCATCAGCGACGTGCTGCCGAACGAACCGGAATTCGGCAAGAGTGAAGAAGACGTCGCCAAGCACTGGTGCCTCGTTGCGGGCATTCCCTATCTCGGCCGCGCCGATATCGGCCACGACATCGACAACAAGGTCGTGCCGTTCGGCAAATAGGCGGTTTCGATATTTAGCGCAGTGGACGCGGTGGTTGCGCAGTGGCCGCCGAGGTACTGCGGCTATGCCGTTAACACCGCGCGCAGCGCAACAAAAAAATTTCACAACAGACAGTGAGGCGGTGAGAGACGCCATTCCTCTCCGCCTCACCGTCGCCTGTGAATCTTATTTCTGCGCTTCGCGCGACGCACCCGGATAGGCCGCGCTTCACAGCGCCCACTGCGCAACCACCGCGTTCACCGCGCTAAAATTGCTGGTCACGGACTCGGGGCGCCGACGATCAGTGGCCTTCGAAGGTGACGAGCGTCGTCACTTCCTTGCCCAGCGCGCGGATTTTCGCGGCGCCGCCGAGTTCCGGAAGGTCGATGACGAAGAGGCAGCCGACGACTTTCGCGCCGGCGCGTTCGAGCAGCTTGATCGCCGCAAAGGCGGTGCCGCCGGTCGCAATCAGATCATCGACGATGACGACATTGTCGCCCTTGTTGACGGCATCGGTGTGGATCTCGACGCGGTCGCGGCCGTATTCAAGATCGTATTCCTCGCCGATCACGGTCCAGGGGAGCTTTCCCTTCTTGCGCACAGGGACGAAGCCGACCGAAAGCTGATGCGCGACCGCGCCGCCCAGAATGAATCCGCGCGCCTCGATGCCGACAACCTTGTCGATGCGCACGCCCGCATAAGGCTGCACCAGCGCGTCGACCGCGCTGCGAAAGGCCCGCGCATGGCCGAGCAGCGTCGTGATATCGCGGAACATGATCCCTTTCTTGGGATAGTCCGGAATCGTGCGGATGACGTCGGCGAAATTCATTCCTAATCCCCTCAGGATTTCTTCAAAACCCGTCCCGCCACCGCATCGAGTTTCGCGAACAGTTTCGGGTCGCGTTTCTCCGGCGCGGTGATGAAGGCGGTGTCGAGAACGTTGTCGATCCCCGGCGACGGCCGGCGTTCGGGTCCGAGCTTCGGCGCCACGCGCATGACCAGGCGGCGTGCCTTCTCGGCGTTGTCGCCGAGCACCTTGATGACCTGGTCGACCGTGACGTGGTCGTGATCCGGATGCCAGCAGTCGTAATCGGTGACCATCGCGACGAGGCCATAAGGAAGCTCCGCCTCGCGCGCGAGCTTGGCTTCCGGCATCGCCGTCATGCCGATCACCGCGCAGCCCCAGGAGCGATAGAGATTGGACTCCGCGAGAGTCGAGAATTGCGGCCCTTCCATCGCGAGATAGGTGCCGCCGCGCGCGTGCGGAATATCTTCCTCTTTGCAGGCTGCATCGAGCGCATCGGCGAGCTTCGGACAGATGGGATGCGCCATGGAGACATGCGCGACGAATCCCGGACCGAAGAAGCTCTTCTCGCGTGCAAAGGTGCGGTCGATGAACTGGTCCACGACCACGAACGTGCCGGGCGGCAGATCCTCGCGCAGCGAGCCGCAGGCGGAGATCGAGATCACATCGGTGACGCCGGCGCGTTTCAGCGCGTCGATATTGGCGCGGTAGTTGATCGATGTCGGCGACTGGATATGGCCGCGGCCGTGACGCGGCAGGAAGACAAGATCGACGCCGGCGAAGCGGCCGAACAGGAGATCGTCCGAGGGCGTCCCCCAGGGCGACGGCACGGTTTCCCAGCGCCGGTCTTCAAGACCCGCGATGTCATAAACACCGCTGCCGCCGATGATGCCGAGGACTGTCTTGGTCATGGGCGCCTTCTACACAAGCCGGATGGCGGCGTCACCACCGAACGGGCGGGGAACGCCGCAGCGAACAATTGTCAGT
>DATKON010000031.1:0-5709 GCA_035524575.1 Rhizomicrobium sp. | reverse complement strand
CGATGCTGCTGACAGCCTGGTGTCAGCAGGCTGTTACGCCGCCTTTTTCCCGCTGTCCTTCAGAAGGCCAAGCCGCATGAGGCTTTCCGCGCTCGCGACGATCGCCTCCTCGTTCGAGCGGGGACGCCATCGCAGAAGGCGTTTGGCCTTCTCGTTGCTGACACTCTTGATCTGGCCTAGTTCCGGCAGGATCGCTTTGACGGCCGTGTCGCGCATGGCGACGAGGCGGACGACCCAGTTCGGAATCTCGCGGGTCGGAACGCGGCTCGCCGCTGCGCCGAGCTTCGCCTTCAGCACTTTCGCGAGCTCAAGCATCGACATGGTGACGCCGGCAGCGGCCACAAAGCGCTCGCCTTTGGCGGCAGGATCGGTCATGGCCCGGATGTGCAGGTCGGCCACGTCGCGCACATCGACGATCGCGAAATAGAGTTTCGGACATCCGGGCATTGCTCCGTCCATCAGGCGCTGGACGACCATGATGGACGGCGAATAATCCGCGCCCAGCACGGGCCCCAGCACGAACACCGGATTGACCACCGACAGTTCGAGACCACCGCCCTCCTTGGCGACGAAATCCCAGGCGGCGCGTTCGGCGATAGTCTTCGACTTCGGATATGCCGCCACGGCGCGACCATTGAGATCCGTCCAGTCCTTCTCGGTGTACGGCTCCTTCCGCGGCTTGTGGCCGTACGCGATGGCGGCCATGGAAGACGTCAGCACCACGCGTTTGGCGCCCGCTTCCCGTGCCGCCTTCAACACGCGCAGCGCGCCGTCGCGCGCCGGGATGATCAGCTCGTCTTCATGCCTGGGAACGCCGGGCGGGATGGGCGAAGCGACGTGGAGAACGTAATCGCAGCCCTGGACGGCATTTTTCCAACCTGCGTCGTCGTCGAGGTCGGCCGCAAAGAACGACAGGCGATCGCCCGCGTCGGCGCCGTTGGCCTTCAGCGTCGCGCGCACATCGGCTTCGCGCTTGAGATTGCGCACTGTGGTTTTCACCTGATGGCCAGCCGCCAGAAGCTGAAGAATGCAGTGGCCGCCGATAAATCCCGAACCTCCCGTAACCAGAACCGTGCTCATGAAATGCCCTCGTCATTTTTTGTGCGTTAGGGCTCCCCGGGGAGAATCCTATCATACATCGAGAACCGTCGCCGAGGCCGACTCGGTCGTTCCATGCGCGAGGTGGGACCTTGAAGGGAGCTTGATTCCCCTTTTGGTACGGATCGGCGGGCCGCGCGCGAGGATTTGACCCTTTCATGTGCAGCGGCGCCTGCGAAAAGAAAAACGCCGCCGGAATAGGGCTCCGGCGGCGTCCTGATTGCGGTCCGAAGCGGACTTACTCCGCCGCGACTTGCGGGCCCTCGATCTGGGCCGGCTGCGACTTCTGCTGCTCTTCCTGGATGACCCGATCGCGTTCCGTGGCGATGTGGCGGAGCCTCGCGATGGCGCCGCCCGTGCCCGCCGGGATGAGCCGGCCCACGATCACGTTCTCTTTCAGGCCTTCGAGCGTATCGACCTTGCCGTTGACGGCCGCGTCGGTGAGGACCCGCGTCGTCTCCTGGAAGGAGGCGGCCGAGAACACCGAACGGGTCTGCAACGACGCCTTGGTGATGCCGAGGAGGACCGGACGGCCGGTGGCCGGCTTGCCGCCGTGCTCCGCTGCCTTCTTGTTCGCCTCGTCCATTTCGATCAGGTCGACCTGCTCGCCGTTCAGCAGCGTCGTGTCGCCGCCGTCGATGATCTCCATCTTCTGCATCATCTGGCGGACGATCACTTCAATGTGCTTGTCGTTGATCTTCACACCCTGCAGGCGATAGACGTCCTGGATTTCCTTGACGAGGTAGATCGCCAGTTCCTCCACGCCCTTGATGCGCAGGATATCGTGCGGCGACGGGTTGCCTTCGACGATATAGTCGCCCTTCTCCACATAATCGCCCTCGCGCACGCTGATGTGCTTGCCCTTGGGGATCAGATATTCGACAGGGTCGACCTTGTCGTTCTTGGGCTTCACGATGACGCGACGCTTGTTCTTGTAGTCCTTGCCGAATTCGATGAAGCCGTCGACTTCCGCGAGCACCGCGCACTCCTTCGGCTTGCGCGCTTCGAAGAGCTCCGCCACGCGCGGCAGGCCGCCCGTGATGTCGCGCGTCTTGGCGCCTTCCGTTGGAATGCGGGCGAGCACGTCGCCGGCATGAACCGATGCACCGTCTTCGACCGAGATGATCGCGTCGATGGGAAGCGCGTAGCGTGCTTCGCCGGTGGCGAGTTGCACGGGTTTGCCCTTCTTGTCGACGACGGAGATCGCCGGCCGCAGTTCCGGCTGCTTCGAGCTCGTGCGCGAGTCGATGACCACCTTGTTGGACACACCGGTCTTTTCGTCCGACACGTCCTTCAGCGTCACGCCCGAAACGAGCTCCTCATAGCGGACTGTGCCGTCCGTATCGGTGAGGACCGGAAGGCTGTTCGGATTCCACTCGGCGAGGCGATCGCCGCGCTTCACCATCTGGCCTTCGTCGACCTTCAGCTTCGCACCATAGGTGATGCGATAGGAGGCGCGGTCCTGGCCCTTAGGATCGACAATGGCGATCTGCATGTTGCGACCCATCGCAATCAGCTCTCCGTCGGAATTCTTGACGATGTTCCGATTGACGATCTTGACCTTGCCGTCGTAGCTCGCCTCGATCTTGGACTGACCCGCAATCTGCGCCGCACCGCCGATGTGGAACGTACGCATCGTCAGCTGTGTGCCCGGCTCGCCGATCGACTGCGCGGCAATGACGCCCACCGCTTCGCCGATATTGACGCTCGTGCCGCGGGCGAGATCGCGCCCATAGCACTTGCCGCAGACGCCGTCCGTCAGCTCGCAGGAGAGCACCGAACGGACGCGCACCTTCTGGACGTGCGCCGCTTCGATCTTCTCCGCGATGTCTTCCGTGATCTCCTTGCCCCGCTTGATGATGACATCACCCGAGTCCGGATGCTTCACGTCTTCCGCCGTGGTACGGCCCAGGACGCGCTCGGCCAGCGACGACACCACCTGGCCGCCGTCGATTTCGGCCTGCACGGTGATGCCGTGCTTGGTGCCGCAATCTTCCGTCGTGATGATGCAGTCGTTCGCCACGTCGACGAGGCGGCGGGTCAGATAGCCCGAGTTCGCCGTCTTGAGCGCGGTGTCGGCCAGGCCCTTGCGCGCGCCGTGCGTGGAGTTGAAGTACTCCATCACGGAGAGGCCTTCCTTGAAGTTCGACAGGATCGGCGTCTCGATGATTTCACCCGACGGCTTCGCCATCAGGCCGCGCATGCCGGCAAGCTGCTTCATCTGCTGCGGCGAACCGCGCGCACCGGAATGGCTCATCATGTAGATGGAGTTCATCTCCTTGATGCGGCCCGAATCCGGGTCGATCTTCGGCTCGGAGATTTCCTTCATCATTTCCGCGGCCACCTGATCGGTGCATTTCGACCAGATGTCGACGACAAGGTTGTACTTCTCCTTGTCGGTCGTCAGACCGTCCTGGTACTGCTGCTCGTACTCGCGGACGCGATGACGCGTCTCGTCGATCAGCTTCTCCTTCGTCGCCGGCACGACCATGTCGTCCTTGCCGAACGAGATGCCGGCCTTGCACGCTTCGCGGAAACCCAGCGACATCAGTGCGTCGGCGAAGAGCACCGTCTCCTTCTGGCCGCAATGACGATAGACCTCGTCGATCAGCTGGCTGATCTCCTGCTTGCGCAGCAGGCGGTTGACCAGCTCGAACGGAATCTTCGGCGAGCGCGGCAGGATCTCGGCGATCATCATGCGCCCTGGCGTCGAATCGACGCGGCGCGTGATGGGCTTGCCTTCGCTATCGACCGTCTTGTAGCGCGCCTTGATCTTGGCGTGCAGCGTCACCGAGCCCGAGAAGAGCGCGTGCTCGATCTCGCCGATGTCGTTGAACACCATGCCTTCGCCGGGCTCCTTGTCGCGCTCCTGCGACAGGTAATAGAGGCCGAGGACGATGTCCTGCGTCGGCACGATGATCGGCTTGCCGTTGGCGGGCGACAGGATGTTGTTGGTCGACATCATCAGGACGCGTGCTTCCAGCTGCGCTTCGAGCGACAGCGGGACGTGCACGGCCATCTGGTCGCCGTCGAAGTCGGCGTTGAACGCCGTGCAGACGAGCGGATGCAGCTGGATCGCCTTGCCTTCGATCAGCACGGGCTCGAACGCCTGGATGCCGAGGCGGTGGAGCGTCGGGGCGCGATTGAGCAGCACCGGATGCTCGCGGATGACCTCTTCGAGGATATCCCAAACCTCGGGCTTTTCCTTCTCGACCAGCTTCTTCGACTGCTTGACCGTCTGCGAGAAGCCCTTCGCCTCGAGCCGCGAATAGATGAACGGCTTGAAGAGCTCGAGTGCCATCTTCTTCGGAAGTCCGCACTGGTGCAGCTTGAGCTCGGGACCGACCACGATCACCGAGCGGCCCGAATAATCGACGCGCTTGCCGAGGAGGTTCTGGCGGAAGCGGCCCTGCTTGCCTTTCAGCATGTCGGCGAGCGACTTCAACGGACGCTTGTTTGCGCCCGTGATGACGCGGCCTCTACGGCCGTTGTCGAACAGGGCGTCGACCGACTCCTGCAGCATGCGCTTTTCGTTGCGCACGATGATGTCGGGCGCCTTCAGCTCGATCAGCCGCTTCAGACGGTTGTTGCGGTTGATGACGCGGCGATAGAGATCGTTGAGGTCCGACGTCGCGAAGCGGCCGCCATCCAGCGGGACGAGCGGACGCAGCTCCGGCGGGATCACCGGAATGACGGTCAGGATCATCCATTCCGGACGGTTGCCGGAATCGATGAAGGCCTCGACGACCTTGAGGCGTTTGACGAGCTTCTTCGGCTTCTCGCCGCCGTTCGACGCCGCGATCTCCGCACGCAGCGTGTCGCGCAGCTTCTCGAGGTCGATCGCCTGCAGGAGAATGCGGATGGCTTCCGCGCCGATCATGGCGGTGAAGCTGTCCTCGCCGTAGTCGTCCTGGGCGCGATAGAACTCGTCTTCCGTCAGGAGCTGACGCTCTTTCAGCGGCGTCAGGCCCGGCTCGATGACGACGTAGTTCTCGAAATAGAGGACGCGCTCGAGATCCTTCAGTGTCATGTCGAGCATGAGGCCGATGCGCGACGGCAGCGACTTCAGGAACCAGATATGCGCGACGGGCGACGCCAGCTCGATATGGCCCATGCGGTCGCGGCGCACCTTCTGCACCGTCACTTCGACGCCGCACTTTTCGCAGACGATGCCCTTGTACTTCATGCGCTTGTACTTGCCGCACAAGCACTCGTAGTCCTTCACCGGGCCGAAGATGCGGGCGCAGAAGAGCCCGTCGCGCTCCGGTTTGAAGGTGCGGTAGTTGATCGTTTCAGGCTTTTTGATCTCGCCGTGGCTCCAGCGCAGGATCTGGTCCGGGCTCGCGAGCGAGATTTTGATGCGATCGAAGGCCGGGGTTTCCTTGCCGGTCTGGAAGACGTTCAAGAGTTCTTGATTCATACGGTCCTCTCCGAGAGAGAAGTTACAATTTCAATTCGGCATGACCCTGAGGAGCGTCGCGCGCGGGACACGCGCGACGCCTCGAAGGGCTATCCGTTCACCAACTCCACATTCAGCCCCAGCGAACGCATTTCCTTGACGAGCACGTTGAAGCTTTCCGGGATACCGGCTTCGAACGTGTCTTCGCCGCG
>DATKON010000030.1:0-5041 GCA_035524575.1 Rhizomicrobium sp. | reverse complement strand
GCAGACGCATCTGCGCGCCGTGTGCATCGGACCGGAAGACGACATCGAACGACGACAGCGCGAAATCGCCGCCGCGGTCAAATCGGTCGATCTCGGCAACGGTGTCGTGATCGTCACCGACATGTATGGCGGCACGCCGTGCAACCTCGCACTCACGCTGCTCGAACGCGGCAAGGTGGAAGTGCTCGCCGGCGCCAATCTCCCGAGCCTCATCAAGCTCGTCGACATCCGTTCCAAATTTCCGCTCGAGCAGGCGGTGAAAGAGGCGATCGACGCCGGCCGCAAATATATGCGCGCCGGCTCGGCCGATCTCGTCGGCGGGTCCTGACGGTCATGGCGGTCCGGCGGGAGGCCACCGCAAAGATCATCAACAAGAAGGGCCTGCACGCTCGGGCATCGGCAAAGCTTGTCGAAGCGGCGGCGCGGTTCACCTCGCACATCAGCGTCGCGAAAGACGATCAGGTCGTCGACGCGCGCTCGATCATGGGGCTGATGATGCTGGCCGCCGGTCTCGGCAGCGAGATTACCGTCGTGGCGGAAGGCGAAGACGCCGACGAAGCGATGACGGCGATCCTCGCGCTCATCGATGCGAAGTTCGGGGAGGACTGAAAATGGCGAGTAGTGAGTGGCGAATGGTGAGCGGAGAACGCGCTCGCGGCCGCCGGCGCCGAATCCCATCCGCCATTCACCATCTATTGCTCACCTTCGCAATCGCCGTTTTCATCGTCCCGGGCTCCGCCCTCAACGCACACGCACAAGTCCGCATCGCCAAGATCGCCGCGCATCCGGCCTTGTGGACCGTGCATTCGAAGACGGCGACGGTTTATCTCCTGGGTTCGATCCATCTCCTGCCTGCAAACGTGGACTGGCACACGCCGGAGATCGATCGCGCCATGGACAGTGCCTCGACCTTCATGTTCGAGGCCCCGCTCGATGCGGCGGGCAAGGCGCAGGTCGCCGAATTCGTGCGCACGCATGGCGCGATGCCAGCTGGCACGACGCTGCGCTCGATCCTGCCGCCGAAAGTGCGCGCCGATTACGAGCGTGCGCTGGCCGCGGCCCATCTCGTCCCAGAACAGCTGGATGGCGAACGGCCGTGGCTCGCCGCCATTGTGCTCGACGTCGCCTATCTGCAGCATATGCATTACGTCGTGTCCGACGGCGTCGACCAGCAGGTTTACGGTTATGCGGTCGCGCACAAGAAAGCGGTGCAGACGTTTGAGACGCCGGCGCAACAGCTGTCGCTCTTCATGCCGAAAGACGAGAAGCTCGAGATCGCCGAGTTCGACGCCAACTTGAAGGACTTCGAAGCCGAGGAGAGCATCATCGGCGCGATGATCGATGCCTGGGGTGCGGGCGATGCGAAATCCGTCGGCCGCCTGGTGAACAAATCGCTCGATGCAGAACCCGGCGCTCGCAAGATCCTGATCGACGACCGCAACAGGAACTGGATCAAGATCCTCGACGATGTTTTGGCGAAGCCGGGTGTAACCTTCGTCACCGTCGGCACCGGCCATCTCGTCGGCCCCGGCGGTGTGCCGGCGCTGTTGCGGAAAAAAGGCTACAAGGTGGAGGGACCTTAAACTGGAAACGCGGCTTCACCGGGACCGCGGACGTCCCGTCCGCTGCAGCGGCGCAGCTTGATAGACGCGGACAGGATGTCCGCGGTCCCGCTGAAGCGTCAACTCAACTTCCCCACCAGCGCGTCATGCCCGCGTTCGCGCGCGAAATCGGCGGCGGTTTTTCCTTCCGGGGTTTTGATCGTCTTGCTCGCGCCCGCGGCAAGCAGGACGTTCACGGCATCCGTAAATCCGTTCGCAGCCGCGATCATCAGCGCCGTGTAGCCGGCCTTCTGCAGCACGTCGGGATTGCCCGTCGCGGCCACAAGTTTCGCGAACGCGGCCTTGTCGAGGCGCCCTCCGGCCGCTGCGGCATGGATCGGGAGATTGGATTCGAAGGCGCGCCCGAAGACGCGTGCATCGGCGCGCGCGCTCAGCAATGCAACAAGCGCATCGCCCTGCCCCAGGAAGGCCGCCAGATGCAGCGCCGTCCAGCCGTCCGGCGACAGTGTGTCGACCGCCCACGGCGCGGTCTTCGCCAATTCCGTTACGCGTTTTGCGTCGCCCGACAATGCCGCTTCATGCAGGGACTGCCCGCCTCTGCGCTTCAGCAGCTCCGCGCATTTCATCTTGCCGCGGAAGACGCAGTAGAGGAACAGCGTCTCGCCCGTCTCATTCCGCAGACGGAACGTCTCGGGCGCGGCCGTGAGCGCTGTCTCGAGGCCAGCCGCGTCGTCCGCATCGGCCAGCGCGAAGAAGCCTTTGGTATCCATCGAAGCCCCAATTTTCGAAGCAGAGTCTCCCTGGGACCGCCGACATCTTGTCTGCATTCGGCTGCCTTTGCCGTCGCAGGCCGGCGGGACGCCAGCGGTCGCTGGAAGACTCTACGGCGGTGCCGGGGCCGATGCCTAATCGACCCATTTCCCCATCCAGATAAAGATATGCAGATTTCTTTATATCCTTCTTGAACCGGCTGGAACCCGCTGCTATACCCCGCCCCGCCTCAAAAGGAATCCCGCTCATGGCCACACACGACTACGCCGTCAAAGACATCGCGCTGGCCGATTGGGGCCGCCGCGAGATCGCGATTGCCGAGACGGAAATGCCCGGCCTCATGGCCACCCGCGCCGAGTTCGGCTCCAAGCAGCCGCTCAAGGGCGCGCGCATCGCCGGCTCGCTGCACATGACCATCCAGACCGCCGTGCTCATCGAGACGCTGAAGGCGCTGGGCGCCGACGTGCGCTGGGCCTCATGCAACATCTATTCGACGCAGGACCACGCTGCGGCGGCGATCGCGGCAAGCGGCACGCCGGTCTTCGCCATCAAGGGCGAGAGCCTGAAGGACTACTGGGAATACACCCGCAAGATCCTCGAATGGGGCGATGGCGGCCTGCCGAACATGATCCTCGACGACGGCGGCGACGCGACGATGCTCGTCCATCATGGCCTCAGGGCCGAGAAAGGCGACACGGCGTTTCTCGACAAGGCCGAGAACGAGGAAGAGGAAGTGTTCTATGCGCTCATCAAGCGCACGCTGAAGGAGAAGCCGGGCTGGTTCGCGAAGCTCGCCGCGTCCATCAAGGGCGTGTCGGAAGAAACGACGACGGGCGTGCACCGCCTCTATCTGATGGAGCGGGACGGAAAGCTTCTCTTCCCCGCCATCAACGTCAACGACAGCGTGACCAAGTCGAAGTTCGACAATCTCTACGGCTGCCGCGAGAGCCTGGTCGATGGCATCCGTCGCGGCACCGACGTGATGATGGCCGGCAAGGTCGCCATGGTCGCGGGCTTCGGCGATGTCGGCAAAGGTTCCGCCGCGTCGCTGCGCCAGGCCGGTTGCCGCGTGATGGTGTCGGAAGTCGATCCCATCTGCGCGCTGCAGGCGGCGATGGAAGGCTATGAAGTGACGACCATGGACGACGCGGCGCCGCGCGCCGACATCTTCGTGACCGCGACGGGCAATGTCGACGTCATCACCATCGACCACATGCGCAGGATGAAGGACCGCGCCATCGTCTGCAACATCGGTCACTTCGACTCGGAAATTCAGGTCGCCGCGCTCAAGAACTTCAAGTGGCACAATGTGAAGCCGCAGGTCGACGAGATCGAATTCCCCGACGAGAAGCGCATCATCCTTCTGTCGGAAGGCCGCCTCGTCAATCTCGGCAACGCCATGGGCCATCCCTCCTTCGTGATGAGTGCGTCATTCACGAACCAGACGCTGGCGCAGATGGAGCTCTTCCAGAACGAGGGCAAGTACCAGAAGAAGGTCTACACGCTGCCCAAGCATCTCGACGAGAAGGTGGCGCGCCTGCATCTCGACAAGATCGGCGTCAAGCTGACCAAGCTGACGGACAAGCAGTCGGCCTATATCGGCGTCGACCAGAAAGGCCCGTTCAAGCCGGATCATTACCGGTACTGATCAATCCTCCCCCGAACAAAGTTCGGGGGAGGGGGACCGCGTTAGCGGTGGAGGGGGCGACGCACGCGAGGTGCCCCCTCCGTCGCGCACTTCGTGCGCGCCACCTCCCCCACGCTTCGCGTGGGGGAGGATCATGATTCCACAAACAATCCGACCGTCAGCGCGATGCCGATGGCGATCACGACAAGGCGCAGCGCTTTCTCGTTCACGCGATTGAGCATGTGCGCGCCGGCGACGCCGCCGATCACTGCGCCCGCGCAGGACACCGCCGCCTGGAACCAGCGAACTTCCGGCGAGAAGACGAAGATCAGCACGGCCGACGCGTTCATGATCGCCGCCAGCACGTTCTTGGTCGGCCCGGCGTTGCGCATCAGCAAGCCTGCCGCCGTTAGCGCGGCCAGCATCAGAAAGCCGATGCCGCCGCCGAAATAACCGCCATAGATCGCGATGCCGAACTGCGCGGCGATGGCGACGGGCGGCGGCAGATGTCCTGCATCCTGGCGCTTCGGTCCGAAACTGCCCCAGGCGAACACCCCGGTCGCGAACAGCACGAGCCACGGCACGAGATGGGCGAAGATCGATGACGGCGTCACCAGCAGCAGCACCGCGCCGAGAGCGCCGCCGACGATGCTGACGATCGCCAGCACGCGGAAGGAAAGCCCTGCAGCGCCCGAGACGTTGGTGCGCCCCGTCCATCCCATCGCCACCTGCGCCGGAAAAAGCGCGATGGTCGAGGTGATGTTCGCCGCGCGCGCATCCATGCCGGTAAACATCAGTGACGGCAGCGTGATGAACGAGCCGCCGCCGGCGAGCGCGTTCTGCATGCCCGCCCACAGCGAGGCGAAGAAGAGGATGACGAGGGGGATGGTCATAGTGCGAAAATGACGAAGACGTGCGGAAGATGGAAGTCGCGCACTACGTCCCACCTCCCCCTTGCGGGAGGTCGACGCGGAGCGGAGCGAGCGCGGCGGGTGGGGGTCGTCGTCGAGAACCCCACCCGAAATCGCGGGCCGCGATTTCGACCTCCCCGTAAAGGGGAGGTGGGAACATCACGTCGTCT
>DATKON010000029.1:0-9863 GCA_035524575.1 Rhizomicrobium sp. | reverse complement strand
CGCTTTTAACCCAGCGGCGATGAAGTCGAAAGAGTGAAACCCTTCAGCGCCGCGTGCATGCCCCTACCCGATGCACGGAATAACCGCGTGGCACGGGGCGCAGCACGTGTTATCGTGGGGCATGGCCAGTTCGAAAACACCCGATCCGGGCGAACCGCCCAAAGCGCCGCGTTCTCCCGATATGCCGTCGAGAGCGGAACCAGGCGTCCGCATGGAAGGCCCGACGCGCACTATCCAGGGCGAGAATTTTCTCGAAGGCAAACTTCTCATCGCCCTTCCGGGCATGGCGGATCCGCGATTCGAAAAGAGCGTGATCTTCATGTGCGCCCATTCGCTCGAAGGCGCGATGGGCATCATGATCAACCGCGCCGTCGAGGGCCTGCGCTTCCGCGAACTGATGAACAAGCTCGAGCTGCAGCCCGGCGCGCGCGACATGCCCGTGCTTTATGGCGGCCCGGTCGAAACCGGCCGCGGCTTCGTTCTGCACAGCGGCGATTACGAAAGCGCCGACTCGACGCTTCCCGTATCGGAAGACATCTCGCTGACCGCGAGCGTGGAGATCTTGCGCGCCATGGGCGAAGGCAAAGGTCCCCGCAAAGCGCTCTTCGCGCTGGGCTATGCGGGCTGGGGTCCGGGACAGATTGAAAACGAGATCCGCGCCAATGGCTGGATCCATTGCGACACCGACGCGTCGCTGCTTTTCGATGCCGATCTCGGCCTCAAATGGTCGAGTGCGCTGCGGAAGCTGGGGATCGACGCGTCCGGCCTTTCCGCCAACGCGGGTCAGGCCTGACCCGTCTCGATCCGGTAGTGCCGCGCGATGAAGTCGAGCGCTTCCGTGCGCGGTAAGGGTGCGCTGAAATAAAATCCCTGGCCATATTCGGCGCCGATGCCGCGCAGCCAGTCGGCTTCGTCCTGCGTCTCGACGCCTTCGATCACGACATCGCGTTCGAGGTCGTGCGCGAGATTAACGATCGATCCCAGGATGACCGAGCCCTCGGCATCCTGATGCGTGCCGCCGTGGCGGCCGAGGAAGCTGCGGTCGAGCTTGACCGTGTCGAACGGAATTTCCTTCAGCTGCTGGAAGTTCGAAACGCCCGTGCCGAAATCGTCGATGGCGAGGCTCGCGCCCGCTTTGCGCAGACGCGCGAGGATCTTGCTGGTGTCCGAACCGGTGGCGACGGCGCTTTCGGTGATCTCGAGCTTCAATGTCCCGGGCCTGATCTTGTGCGTGTTCATCACCTGCTTGAGCTCGCTTTCGAACTCCGCGTCGAGCAATTGCCGCCGCGAGAGGTTGACGCTTGCGAAGAGCGGCGGCTCGAGCGGGAAAAAGCGTTGCCACTGCGCGAGATCCTCCGCCGTGCGCTCGAGCGCCAGCTTTCCGATCGCTTTGATCAATCCGGTTTGCTCGGAATGGGCGATGAAGTTTGACGGCTCGATCAGGCCCTTTTCGGGATGATGCCAGCGCATCAGCGCTTCGAAGCCGGCCAGCGTGCCGTCGCTCAAACGCACGATGGGCTGGTAGTAGACGTCGAGCTGCTGCTGGTCGAGGGCCTGCCTCAGATCGGCTTCGAGTGCGACCGCGTCGCCCGGCGCCGTCGACTCGAGCGCTGGTGTATAGCTGCGTGCGCAGGCGCCGCCCTGGCGCTTGGCCTGCAGAAGCGCAAGCTCGGCGTTTTTCAGAAGCTCGAACGGATCGCGCGCATCCTTGCCGGCCGCGAGGCCCGCGCTCGCCGTGACAAACACGTTGCGGCCGCCCTGCTCGAACGGCGCCGCGCAGGCGTCCATCAGATCGCCGCCGATGGCTGCCGTCGTCAATCCGTTTCCGGAAAATACCAGCGTGAAGGTGTCGCCGCCGCCACGAAAAATCTCGGCCGCCTTGCCGAAATGATGCACCAGGCGCTGCGCCATGCCGGCCAGCACGGCGTCGGAGCCTTGATCGCCGAGACTCGCGTGGACGGTCTTGAAACGATCCATATCGAGAAGCGCGACGATCGTCGAAGAGAGCCTGGCGCCGAGACGTTCGAGCGTGTCCACCAGCGCCGCACGGTTTCCAAGACCTGTCAGCACGTCGCGCGTTTCGCGTTCGACGGGCGAGCTGTCGGCTTCCTTTCGTGACGTCACGTCGGCGATGAGTCCGAGACAACGCTCGGCCCTGATCCCTTCGCCCAGCATCGTCGCGCGCAATTCGAACCAGACGTGACGCCCGGCATCGTTCAGGGCGCGGAATTCGATGCGGAAGGCGATGCCCGGATGGCTGCGATAATCGTCGATGGCTTCGCGATAGGTCGCGCGGTCGTCGGGGTGTATGCGTTCGATCCATGTGGCGTGCGGCAGGATCAACGGCATCGCGGAAATGCCCGTGAGCATCGCGGCTTCGCGCGAGAGCCGCACGGTCTCGGCCAGAAAATCGAGCTCGAAGACGCCCTGATGCGACGCGCCAATCGCCTTGAGATCCGTCGTGCCGGTATCGCCCGGCGGCCGCGGCGTTTCTTCGCGCTCCAGGCCGTAACGCGAGGCGGGAAGGATCGCGATGCCTTCGCCGGCCGCCACGGCGAGCGCGAGCAGAACAGCGCCGGCCGCCATGAACCCGCCGACAATGGCCGGCGCGGCCTGATTGTTCGCGAACATGCCGAAGGCGACCGCCGTCGCGCCGAGCGCAACAAGCGCGAACACGCCCGCACTCGGGGCGGCAACACGCGCCGCCTGATTGCCGCGCCGGCCGCAGGCGAGGAAGTAAAGCGTCACACCGATCGAACCCAGCACGATCATCGCATCGACGAGGATCATTGCACCCGGCACACCGAGATAGGACAGGATCGAAAGTATGGTGAGCGCGATCAGCCCGCGGCTGAACCACGCCCGCCTGCCGGGCCATAGCGTCTCGATCGGCACGATGAAGTCCGTGAGTCTCAGACCGACCACGAAGGCAAGTCCCGCGAGCGCGACTTCGAGTCCGAAGGGACCGCCGCGCGTCACCCAGCCGGCATCGAATGTGCCGGTGACGGCAAGCCTCAGGACGAATATTGCGACCAGCAGCAGCGCGGCCCAGAAGGGCGCCGCATGTCCCGTCATCACCGCGAGGCCCAGCATGATGGCCATGGCGGCCGCGATCATGCCGGCGACGGCCGCGACGAACACGGCAAGCTGTCGGTTGTGTGCGACGATCGCCGGCTCGGTCCAGGCAAGCACGGACGGCGGCGTGTCGGCATTGGCAAGCCTAACCGCGAGCGTCACCGTCGAGGCGGGTGGAATGGTCACGCGATAGACGTGCCGTCCATGCGCGCGCGCCTCTTCGACGATCACCTGCGAATCGGACGCCGCGACCTGGAGCACGGACGGACGCGCCGGCAGCGGCCAGAACCGCATGATGGCGTTGGGCGGCTGTCCGGCGACGAAAATGCGGGTCGCGGGGCGCACCGAATTGTTCAGCGCCGTCAGCATGTACCAGCGCGAGCCGTCGGTCTCCGGCGCGCCCGGCGCGTGATACGGCGTGAGCTTGTCCTTCAATTCAATGATGGCGGCGGGGCTGGCGAAATCGACGACGGAACTCGGGACCGGGGCGGCGAGCGGCGCCGTGCGCCAGGCAGCAATCGCGCAAAGTGCAAAAGCCAGCGTCCAGGCGAACGTCCTCAATATCGACACGTTCCTAATCACGAGACTCCGTCGCATTGCCGGGCGACATCAACCTAACTGCGCTTCCTCCGCCAGCAAAGCGTATAGCGTGTGATCCTGCCACTCGCCGTTGATCTGGATGTAGCGGCGCGCAAGGCCTTCCTCGTGAAAACCCGCTTTTGACAGGAGATTCCGCGATGGATCGTTCGACGGCAGGCATGCCGCTTCGACGCGATGAAGTCCGAGCGTCCGGAAGATGAACGGCAAAAGCGCGCGAATCGCGTCGAACATATAGCCCTGGCGCGCGAATCGTTCGCCCATCCAGTAGCCGAGGCCGCAGCTCTGCGTGACGCCGCGGCGGACATTCGACAGCGTGCAGCCGCCGAGCAGCTGATTGTCCGCCGTGCGGAACACGAAGAAGGCATAAGCCGAATCCTGTCGGGCCTCGCGCTGGTAGCGTTTGAGGCGCCGGCGAAACGCACCCTTGGTCAGCTCGTCGCTGGTCCAGGATGGCTCCCACGGCGACAGGAAGGCACGGCTTTCATCGCGCAATTTGGACCAGGCGATAAAATCCTGCACGCGCGGATAGCGAAGATAGACGCGGTCACCTTTGATGACCGGCAATTGTCCGCCGGGAAACGTCAGGCCCCGCATGAATGCCATGGGCCCGCTGTTCATTCGGCGGCGTCGCGGGTCCGTCCCGCTTCGAAGCGCTGCGAGAAGACTGCGTGTCTCTCGAGTTTGCCGACTGGTCCGAGTGCGGCAATCGTCGGCGCGCCCGTTTGCATGACGGTTTCGCCGAAACGGCGCACGGCGGCGGCGTCAACCGCTTCCAGTTTCGCTGTCAATTCCTCGATCGGAATGACGCGACCGAAGGCGAGCATCTGGCCCGCGATCTGCTCCGCGCGCATTGCCGGCCGTTCGAGACCCATCAGCATGCCCGATTTGAGCTGTGCCTTGGCGCGCGCGATTTCCGCGTCGGTAGCCGTCTGGGCGAGCGCCGCCATTTCGCCCGCGACGACCGCGGAGATCTCCGCCGCCTCGTTTTCACCCGTGCCGGTGTAGACGCCGACGATGCCGGCATCCGCGAAGCTGTGCGCGAAGGCGTAGATCGAATAGCAGAGGCCGCGCTTCTCGCGCGCTTCCTGGAACAGACGGGACGACATTCCGCCGCCCAGCGCCGTCACATAGACCTGTGCGGTGAGGACATCGTCCGCCGCGCTGCGCACGCCCGGAAAAGCGTAGGTGACATGCACCTGCTCGAGATCTTCGGCGAGCCGGAAATCGCCGCCGTTGTAGCGGGCGATGTCGCCCTTCGGCGCGGGACCGGTTGTAAGCCGCGCAAAGTGCTCGCCTGCCAGCGCCACCATCTGGGCGTGCTCGACCGCGCCGGAGGCGATCAGCGTCATCCCGCCTGCCCGGTAATTCGCAGCCATGTAGGATTTGAGATCGTCGCGCGAGAAGGCGCCGACCGTCTCCTCCTCGCCCAGGATGGGCCATCCCATCGGCTGGTTCGGATAGGCGGCCGACTGGAGATAGTCGAAAATGATGTCGTCGGGCGTGTCGCGGGCCTGCCCGATCTCCTGCAGAACCACCTGGCGCTCCCGCTCGAGCTCGTCGGGCTCGAAGCTCGGCCGGGTCAGGATGTCCGCCAGGATGTCCACGGCCAGCGGGACGTCGGCCTTCAGCACGCGGGCATGGAAGGCCGTCTGCTCGCGGCTCGTATAGGCGTTCAGGAAGCCGCCCACGGCCTCGATTTCCTCGGCTATGTCCCTGGCGCTGCGCCGCTCCGTGCCCTTGAACGCCATGTGTTCGAGCATATGCGAGACGCCCATCAGCGATCTCGGCTCGTGCCGGGCTCCGCAATCCACCCAGACCCCAACAGCCGCGCTCTCAAGCTGCGGCATAGGATCGGTAATGACAGTTAAGCCGTTGGAAAGTATGGTAATTTCTACCTTCATGGGTGGGGAAGCCTGGTCTCGATGAAACTGCGGACCGCCCCCCCATCGTTGGCAAGGACGGTGGCCCGCTCCTCGTTCTCATAAAGGGCGGAAAGCCGCTCCGGCAAGGGGCAGGAAATACCCGTTGCCTGTACCAGGGCATCGGGGAACTTGGCCGGGTGGGCGGTCGAAAGCACAACCACAGGCACGTGTTTCCCGGCCTTGATCTTCCGCGTCGCCGCGACTCCGACGGCAGTGTGCGGATCGATGAGGCGTCCCGTTTCAGCGTGTACACGCTTGATGGTCGTCAAAGTCTCCGCGTCATCGACGGCGTGCGCCGAATAGCGGGCCCTGAGCGCGGTCAGCACCGGCCTTGGAAGCGCAAGCCGGCGCGTCTGCGCGAACGTCGTCATCGCCTGTGTCACCCAGCCCGTATCGCGACCTGAAGCTTCGAACAGCGCGCGCTCGAAATTGCTGGCGATCTGGATGTCCATGGAGGGGCTCAGCGTCGGGCGCGCCTGCCCCGCTGCATAAACGCCCTCGTTCAGCGCGCGCGCTATGATGTCGTTGGCGTTGGTGGCGACGACAAGGCGTTCGATGCCGAGCCCCATATGCATGGCCGCTTCTCCGGCGAAGACGTCGCCGAAATTCCCTGTCGGCACCACGAAAAAGGGTGGCACGCCGAGCTTCGCCGTCGCGGTGAAGTAATAGACGCATTGCGCCGCGATGCGCACGAAGTTGATCGAGTTGACGGCCGTCAGATGGGCACGGGCCGCGAAGTCGCGATCGGCGAAAAGGCTTTTCACGATCGCCTGCGCATCATCGAAGCTTCCTTCGAGCGCGATGTTATGGACGTTGGCGAACGGCGCGGCGGTCATCTGCCGCCGCTGCACCTCGCTGACGCGGCCGTGCGGATGCAGCACGAAGAGCTCGATGTTCGGCAGATCGCCGAAGGCGGCGATGGCCGCCGAGCCCGTGTCGCCCGATGTGGCCGCGAGAATGGTCGCGCGGCCGCCGCGTTGCGCGAGCTTGCGCGCGAACAGCCGCCCCAAGAGCTGCATCGCGATATCCTTGAAGGCGAGCGTCGGTCCGTGGAACAGCTCAAGAAGATGAAGGTTCGGCCCGATTGCCACGAGCGGCGCGATCTCCGGCGCCTCGAAGGACGCATACGCGGCCGCGATATCGGCTTTCAGATCGTCGGCGGCGAACGAGGCGCCGGCGAAACGTGAGAGCACGCGGAACGCGACATCCTGATAGGAGAGCTTCGCATAGGACGCGATTTCGTCCGCGGGGATGCGCGGCCAGAAATCCGGCATGAAGAGGCCGCCGTCGGGCGCGAGCCCGCCGAGCAGCACGCTGCCGAAGGAATGCGGTTTGGCCGCGCCGCGGGTGCTGAGATAGTGCATGCATCAACCCTGTCGCCGGATGCCGAGCCGGCCCCTCGCGCGATGATAGGCCAAATAGATGACGAGGAGGGCCCCGGCCATCAGGAACCAGGTGAGCGCATATTGAAGATGATCGTTCGGCAGGTTGACGACCGTCTGCCCGCCTTTCGGCCAGCCGCCGGGCACCGCCGTCGCATCGGCTTCGACGATCACGGGCGCCGCAAGGCGAATGTGCAGCGCCCTGGCGATGTCCGTGACGTTGCGCGAATACCAGACGCGATTCTTGAGATCGGGCGCCGGCGTGAAGACGCCAGGCGGATCGGTTTTGCGCCAGACGCCGACGATGCGCTGTTCGCCGGTGAGCAATCCCGCACGCCGCGTTTCCGGATCGCGCAGCGCCGGCGGAACGATACCGCGGTCGACGAGGAGCGTGCGTCCGTCATCGAGCACGAAGGGCGTGACGACATGATAGGCGGACAGGCCGTTATCGGTCGCGGCGAAAACGTAAGCCTCGTGGTCGTTCTCGAAATGCCCGTCCAGCGCCACGCGGCGATACTGCGCATCCTGCGGCGCACGCTTGAGAATATCGTCGAGCGAAAGCGGCGGCGCCCCAAGATGATCGTTCATCTCCGCGATGAGGCCAAGCTTCCACTGCAGCCGCTCCAGCTGCCAGACGCCAAGCCCGATCAACATCAGGAACAGCGGGACGAAAACTGCGCTCAGCAGCGGCAGCGGGCGGAAATACATCCTAGTTCGACAACCGCCCCTCGCGGGCCTGATGCTTGTATTGCAGGACGAGAAGCAGCGCTTTGGCGAGACGCAGGAAGATGAAGGTGAGGATCGCCGTCGCCGGCAGCCAGATCGCCGCGTGCACCCAGTAGGGAGGCTGGAAATTCACTTCGACAAGCAGCGCGCCGCCCGCAACGATCGCTCCCACGATCAGGATGACAAACACCGCCGGCCCGTCGCCCGCATCGAACATCGCGTAATCGAGACCGCAGGCGTTACAGCGCTTGGCGACCGACAGATAGCCGTCGAACAGCTTGCCGTTGCCGCAACGGGGGCAGAGACCGAGAACGGCCGCGCGAAGCGTGCCCGGGCCGCGCTCGCTCAAGTGGCGCTGATGGGCCCCTGCCCCCACACATAGATGCAGGAGAAGAGGAACAGCCACACGACGTCGACGAAGTGCCAGTACCAAGCCGCCGCCTCGAAGCCGAAATGGCGTGTCGGCGTGAACTGGCCCGCCATGGCGCGCAGCAGGCACACGATCAGGAAGATCGTGCCGACGATCACATGGAAGCCGTGAAAACCGGTCGCCATGAAGAAGGTCGAGCCGTAGATCGCGTCGAAATTGCCGACACCGGCCGCGAGATTGATGTGCGCGGGATCGGTGAACGGCACCAGCGGCAGCCCGTTGAAGCCGAAGGTGAACGGCGCGTGGCTATATTCGTAAGCCTGCACGCAGGTGAACGACACGCCGAGGATGACGGTGAGCAGAAGCCCCTGCACCGCGCCTTTGCGGTCGCCCGACTGCAGCGCGTGATGTGCCCAGGTGACGGTCGTGCCCGAGGTGAGAAGGATCAGCGTGTTGAGCAGCGGCAGGTGCCAAGGATCGAGCGTCGTGATGCCGGACGGCGGCCAGCTGCCGATGCCGACGTCCTTCGGGAAGATCGCGCTGTTGAAATAGGCCCAGAACCACGCGACAAAGAACATGACTTCCGACGCGATGAACAGCACCATGCCGAAGCGCAGGCCCAGCTTCACAACGGGCGTGTGGTCGTGGCGGACGACGGATTCGCGGATGACATCGCGCCACCAGCCGAAGAAGGTGATGACGACGAGAACGGCGCCGGCGGCGAAGATGTAAGGATTTCCGTTGATCGGAAGACCAAAGAAGCCCTTGTAGTCCTTGTTCATCCAGAAGACGGCGCCGGCCAGCATCGTGAAGGCGCCGATCGAGCCGACGATCGGCCACGGACTCGGATCGACCAGATGATAATCGTGCTTGACCCCCTCGTGCGCCATCTCTGCCTCTCTACTGAGCAAAATCGATCACGTGGCCCTTGAGCCGCACGATCGTCATCACAAAAAACAAGACCACGAGTCCGCCGAGCACGAGCGCGAGCGCGATATTGCGCAATCGTCTTGCCCGTTCGTAGCGCACTCTCTGATCGCCATCATCGTTCATCGCCTCACATCCAGGCGCCGAACGTCGTGTGGCCGAGGGGCGTAAGGCCCAAAAGCCGCTCGAGGATCAGCGCCGCGAAGAGGACGAAGAGATAGAGGATCGACACGCCGAAAAGCCGGCGCGCCGCAGGTTCATGCTCGATGTCGGTTTCGCGCGCGACCGCCGCGGCTTCCCACACCAGCCAACCGCCGAAGATAGCGGCCACGGCCATGTATAGCGGACCGGCAAGGCCGATGACACCCGGCAGAACTCCGACCGGCAGCAGCACAAGCGCATAGCCGAGGATTTGCTTGCGAGTCGTGGACTTGCCCTTCACGACCGGCAGCATCGGCACACCGGCGCGCGCGTAATCCTCGGAGCGATAGAGCGCCAGCGCCCAGAAATGGGGCGGCGTCCAGAGAAAGGTGATGAGCACGAGAATGAGCGGCGCGAGCGTCAAGCCGCCCGTCACCGCAGCCCAGCCGATGGCCGGCGGCAATGCGCCGGCGAGACCGCCGATCACGATGTTCTGCGTCGTGCGGCGCTTCAGCCAAAGCGTGTACACGCCGACATAGAAGACGATCGAAAAGGCCAGCAGCGCCGCCGCCGCGAGATTGACGAACAATCCCATGATGGCGACCGAACCGACCGCGAGCGTCCAACCGAAGCCGAGCGCATCGCCGCGCGCAATCTTCCCCATCGGCACGGGCCGAGTCGCCGTACGGGACATCAACGCGTCGATGTCGGAATCGTAGG
>DATKON010000028.1:0-10436 GCA_035524575.1 Rhizomicrobium sp. | reverse complement strand
GAATGGCTCGAAAAACAGATGGCAGGGCGCGAATATCTCTGCGGCAGCCGCTTCACGCTCGCCGATATCCTGCTTTACGGCTTCATCGATTTCGGCGGCCAGGTGGGGCAGCCGCTGGCGCCGGAAAATAAGAATCTCACCGCCTGGTTCGCGCGCGTGAAGGCCCGGCCGTCGACCGCCGCTTGAAACTCATCGCAATGCCGGTTGCGCGCGCTGTGGCGGCGCTTGTGTTTGCCGTTGGTCTCGGTGCTGCTGCCCCAAATGAGATTATCGTCGGCACGCATGTCGATCTGTCGGGACCACTTGCGCAGGAAGGCGTCGCCGTCCGAAACGGACTTCTAACCGCCTTCGACGAGATCAACGCCGAGGGCGGCATCAGCGGCCGTAAGCTTCGCCTTATCGTCGCCGACAACGGCTACAACGCGCGCAAGGGCGCCGCCATCGTCAAGACGTTCGTCACGCGCGACCATGTGCTCGCCGTACTGTGTCCAGTCGGAACGCCGCCCGTGGCGAAGTCGATGCCGTTCGTGCTCAACAGCGGTACGCTGCATCTGTTTCCGTTCGCGTCGGTCGACGAGGTCTACGTACCGATGCAGCCGTTGGAATTCGTGATCGATCTGCCGGCGGCGGAACAGATCGCGATTGGGTTGCGCGCGATCCTGGCGCAGCGCGGGGCACTGAAAGTCGGCGTGCTTTACCGGGCCGACACGCTCGGGAAAGCTGCGCTGAAGGGCGCCATCCAGGAACTGGCAAGGCACCGCTCGCGACCCGTCGCGGCGGTCAGCTATCAGCCCGGCAATCTCAATTTCACGGCGGCACTTCAGAACCTGCACGATGCGGGTGCCGAGCTCGTCGTCCTCGGCGCCGTGGCGCAGGACGCGATCGTCGCGATGCAGCAGGCAGCCGCGCAGTCCTGGCTGCCGGTCTTCCTGTGCGGGTCGGCGTGTTATGTTCCTGAGCTGCCGACGCTGGGAGAGCGTCCGGTGTCGGGACTCTATGCGGTCGCGACCACGCGCATTCCCTATCCGGACGACAGGGATCGTGTGATCCGGGATTGGGTGCGCCGTTACGAACGCCGCTTCGGCACGGTCGCGTCCCAGCAGGCCTTTCGCGCTTATCTGGATGCCCGTGTCTTCGCGGAAGCTTTACGCCGTGCGGGAAGCAATCCGACGCCCCGCCGTGTGGCGCGCGCGCTCGAGCTGATCTCGCCCTGGGTCGATCCCGACTACGGCGGGGTGCCGGTGGTGTTCTCCCCGCGCGACCATATCGGCTTCCGGACAGGCTTCCTTGCGCAGGTGCGGAATGGTCGCTGGACAACCTTAACGCGAGGGCTGGGGCCGCGCGCGCACCCCCATTGATTAACCGAATTAAGCATCGCAACACTTTCTTAAGCAAACCGCGCGCGATCCGCTTAACATCGTCTACATGCATCGTTTCAATTACGAAGAATCCGTCGGAAATCCGCGGAGCGTATCGGCCGCGCTCTGCTTTTGGGGGCTATGCGCCGCGCTGCTGCTCGGCCCCTCCCTGCTCGTTTGGGTCGTGCGGGGTGCAGCCCTGTTCGCGCATTGCGATCCCGGTCCCGGCCTCTGCCGGGGGGTGGCGCTGGGTGGGGGGCTGCGCGACACGCTGGCGCTGGCCTGGTTCATCGGCGCCAACACGTTCTTGGCGCTGGTGATCGCGCTCGTCTCTGCAGCGCTGGCCCTGTCGCTCAGGCGGCCGCTGATGGCGGCCATGGGCCTTTTGCTGCTGCCCATCGCGGCCGTCGTGCTGCCGAGCCTTGCGGTCGCCTTCTCCAGCTATGCCGGATGCCAGGTGAACGAGGACGGCATCGGCGACTGCGTCCTCTGGGGCGCAAAGATGGGTATGAGCTTCCATGACGCAGCGATCGCGTCATCGGCGCTCTACGACATGGTGCCGTACAGCTTCGCGCTCGCGCTGATGGTCGGCGCGGTTGGCTTCGTATTCTTCCGTCCTAAAGACGCGCGCTAGGCGTTGACCGTCGTCGGCTGGTCGTAAGGCTGCCAGTCGATCGCGCGCATCAGACCTTTGACGGTGCGATAGACGACCCACACGAACAGCGCCGCGTGGATGAAGAAGCCCAGGAAGAACAGCCACCACAGCGGCATCGCCACTATACCGACGACGACGCTTACCCAGAACATTTCTATGGCGTTGGCGAAATGGCCTTCGAAAGCCGTTCCGCGCGCTTCGCCTCTTTTCAAATAGGCAAGGATCACGCCGAGCAGCATCGTCGAAAAGATGCAGAGCGGCGAAATCAGGTAAAAAACGTAGACGACGATCGCAAACGTGCGGAGACGCTCAGCAGCACTTCCTGCCGGCGCGGCGCCCGGACCGTACCCCATATGGGTGTCGGCCATCACTCGCACTCCCCGGATACGAGCCGATTCAGAGCGTGGCGGTAAAGAACTGTCAATCGAACTTCTGCGCGCAAGGCAAACGAATGCTTGCGGAAAACGTGCAATTCGGGGGGTAACCCGGGCTGCACAAATGATCGGCGTGCCCTATATTGAGACGCATGGCACACAACAATGGATCGGGGTTCCGGCCACTTGGGTCGGGCGTGTCGGAGGCGTCGGCGCGGTTTGTCGGGCCGGCGACGATGACAGGCGCGGAACTCGCGGCTTTTGTGCCCCATCGCCCGGCGCGGCCGGAAAAATCCGAAGGCGGACGAAAGTTCAAGCTGGTCTCGGACTATCAGCCGGCCGGCGACCAGCCGACGGCCATCCGCGAGCTCACGAGCGGCATCGGATCTGCGCCGAACACAGGCGAGCGCGATCTCGTGCTTCTGGGCGTCACCGGATCCGGCAAGACGTTTACCATGGCGCAGGTGATCGAGAAGCTGCAGCGCCCTGCGCTGATCCTCGCGCCGAACAAGACGCTCGCCGCCCAGCTCTATAGCGAGATGAAGAGCTTCTTCCCGGAGAATGCGGTCGAGTATTTCGTCTCCTACTACGACTACTATCAGCCGGAAGCCTATATCCCGCGCACAGACACCTATATCGAGAAGGATTCCTCGATCAACGAAGAGATCGACCGCATGCGCCATTCGGCGACGCGCGCGATCCTCGAACGCGACGACGTCGTGATCGTGGCCTCCGTTTCGTGCATCTACGGCATCGGCGCCGTCGAAACCTATTCCGGCACCGCGGTGACCGTGAAGGAGAAGGCGCGCATCGATCGTGGCGATCTCATCAAGAATCTCGTGGCGCTGCAGTACAAGCGCAACGACGACAATTTTGTGCGCGGGTCGTTCCGCGTACGCGGCGACACGATCGATATTTTCCCGGCGCATTACGAAGACCGCGCCTGGCGCATCGAGCTGTTCGGCGACGAAGTCGACACCATCGTCGAGTTCGATCCCTTGACCGGCAAGAAGGCGGCGGTTCTCGAGCAGATCAAGGTCTATGCGAATTCGCACTACGTGACGCCGCGTCCGACGCTGGCGCAGGCCGCCAAAGGCATCCGCGAAGAATTGCGCCAGCGGCTCGAACAGTTCCGCCAGGAGGGCAAGCTTCTGGAAGCGCAGCGTCTCGAGCAGCGGACGCAATTCGACCTCGAGATGATCGAGGCGACGGGTTCCTGCGCCGGCATCGAGAACTATTCGCGCTGGCTGACGGGGCGCAAACCCGGCGAGCCGCCGCCGACCCTGTTCGAATATCTTCCCGACGAAGCGCTCGTCTTTGTCGATGAAAGCCATGTGACCGTGCCGCAGATCGGCGCAATGTATAGGGGCGACTATCGCCGCAAGGCGACGCTCGCCGAATACGGCTTCCGTCTTCCTTCCTGCGTCGACAACCGTCCGCTCAAATTCGAAGAATGGGACGCGATGCGGCCGCAGACTGTCTATGTCTCGGCGACGCCGGGGCCGTGGGAGATGGAGCGCACGGGCGGCGTGTTCGCCGAACAGGTGATCCGCCCCACCGGCCTCATCGATCCGCCGGTCGAGATCCGCCCGGTCGAGCATCAGGTCGACGATCTTCTTGCCGAATGCCGCGAAGTGGCGAAGAAGGGCTATCGCACGCTCGTCACTACGCTGACGAAGAAGATGGCCGAGGACCTGACCGAGTACATGCACGAGCAGGGCATCCGCGTGCGCTACATGCATTCGGACGTGGAGACGCTGGAACGCATCGAGATCATCCGCGATCTGCGTCTCGGCGCCTTCGACGTGCTCGTCGGCATCAACCTCCTGCGCGAAGGTCTCGACATTCCCGAATGCGCGCTGGTCGCCATTCTCGACGCCGACAAGGAAGGGTTCCTCAGGAGCGAGACCTCACTCATCCAGACCATCGGCCGCGCCGCCCGCAATGTCGACGGCCGCGTGATCCTCTATGCCGACCGCATCACCGGCTCGATGGAACGCGCGATGGCGGAAACCAACCGCCGCCGCGAGAAGCAGATGGAATACAACAAGGCGCACGGCATCACGCCGGCCAGCATCAAGAAGCAGATTGCCGACATCATGGGCTCGATCTACGAGCGCGATCACGTGATCGTCGATACCGGCATGTCCGAAGACGGCAAGGAATTCATCGGCCACAACATCAGGGCGCATATCGCCGATCTCGAGAAGCGCATGCGCGAAGCCGCCGCCGATCTCGAATTCGAGGAGGCCGCACGGCTGCGCGACGAGCTGAAGCGCCTGCAGGCGACGGAGCTCGCCATCGCGGATGATCCTTTCGCACGGCAGTCGACTGTGGAAGCGGCGGTCGAAGATGCGTTCCGCAGCATCTCCGACGAGACCGATCCGTCCAGGACGGGCGCGGTCGAAAAGCGCCGCGCCAGCCCGCAAGGTTACGTCAAGCGCCGCACCGGAAAGCGCCCCGGCGCGCCGAAGACCTTCGGGAGCCGGCGGCGGTAGCGGCCAACATCAATTGTCATGGCCCACAAATGCGGGCCACCCAGCTGATGCATTCTCATTGGCAACGAAGTGAACTTTGGCTGCGATAAGTCTGTAATAGCAGGACTTCGTCACCTGGGTGGCCCGCATTTGCGGGCCATGACACGATTGGGGCGGAAACAGGGCGTGAAATTCTCTTGCGCCCGCTTGAGTGAGGCGCTAATAGGCGCGCCTTTTTCGACGAGGCGGTTATGAAAATCTCCGGCAGGCACTACCGCACCATCTGGCCGCGCGAAGGCGGCACGGTCGAGATCATCGATCAGACGAAGCTGCCGCACCGCTTCGAAACCGTCACGCTGCGCAATGTCCAGGACGCGGCCCACGCTATCAAGGCCATGATCGTGCGCGGCGCGCCGCTGATCGGCGCCACGGCGGCTTACGGCATGGCGCTCGCCATGCGCGAAGATGCCTCCGACGAGGCGCTCGACCGCGCGCATGATCTGCTGCTTGCCACGCGCCCGACAGCCGTCAATCTTCATTGGGCGCTCGCGCGCATGCGCGATCTGTTGCGCAACCGTCCGCGCGCCGAGCGCGCATCGCTCGCCTGGGAAGAAGCCGCCCGCATCGCCGACGAAGACGTCGAGACCTGCCGCGCCATCGGCGAGCATGGCCTCAAGATCCTGCGTGAGGCCGCGGCGAAAAAGAACGGCAGGACGCTCAACGTGCTCACCCATTGCAACGCGGGCTGGCTCGCCTGTGTCGACTGGGGCACGGCGCTGGCGCCGCTCTACATGGCACATGATGCGGGCGTTCCGCTGCATGTGTGGGTCGACGAAACGCGGCCGCGCAATCAGGGCGCCTCGCTCACGGCTTTCGAGCTCGGCGGCCATGGCGTTCCGCACACCGTCATCGCCGACAATGCCGGCGGGCATTACATGCAGGCGGGCGAGGTCGATCTCTGCATCGTCGGCACCGATCGCGTCACCGCCAAAGGCGATGTCGCCAACAAGATCGGCACATATCTCAAGGCGCTCGCCGCGCACGACAACGCCGTGCCGTTCTATGTGGCGCTGCCGTCGTCGACCATCGATTGGACGCTCAAGAACGGCCGCGATATTCCGATCGAAGAGCGCTCTGCCGACGAGCTTCTGAAGATGACCGGCCGGTTGCCCGACGGCGGGCTCGCAACCGTCGAGATCGCCGCGCCGGGAAGTCCCGGCGCCAATCCGGCCTTCGACGTGACGCCGGCGCGCCTCGTCACGGGTTTCATCACCGAGCGCGGCACCTGTGCCGCCAACGCCGAGGGCCTGCTGTCCCTCTTCCCCGAAAAGAAAGGGAAAGCGTGACGGGCCTGTTTCCATAACAGTCTGTCATGGCCCGCAAATGCGGGCCACCCAGGCGATATGATCTCAAGCGGAGCAGATTTCGCTTAGCTTGCGGTCTTATCGTCTGGGATAATGTTTGCCCCAACTGGGTGGCCCGCATTTGCGGGCCATGACATTTGTATTTGAACAACAAACGAACTGGAATCGCTGCCATGAAATCCCGCTGGTCCGACACCGACGCCGCGAACTTCGTCAAATCCTACGCTGCCAAAGGCGTCAGCGCCGATCTGGCGGAGCGCGTCTACACCACGCGGCTTCTGGGCCAGGATCCGAAGCTCGTGCTGCATGGCGGCGGCAACACGTCGGTCAAGACGCAGATGAAGGATCTGCTCGGCGATTCCGTCGACGTGATCTGCATCAAGGGTTCGGGCTGGGACATGGGCAACATCGAGCCTGCGGGACTTCCGGCCGTGCGGCTGGCGCCGCTGCGCCGCCTGCGCGCGCTCGACACGCTGTCCGACGAGGACATGGTCAACTACCAGCGCGTCAATCTTCTCGATTCCACCGCGCCCAATCCGTCGGTCGAAACGCTGCTGCACGCCTTCCTGCCGCACAAAGTGATCGACCATACGCATTCTACCGCCGTGCTCGCGCTCACCGATCAGCCGGACGGCGAAGCCATCTGCCGAGACGTGTTCGGCAAGCGCGTAGCCTATGTGCCGTACACAATTCCCGGTTTCGCGCTCGCCAAGAGCGTCGCCGACGTGTTCGACAAGAACCGCGACGTCGAGGGCATGATCCTTCTCCAGCACGGCATCTTCACCTTCGGCGACAGCGCGAAGCAGTCCTACGAGCGCATGATCGAGATGGTGACGCTGGCCGAAGAGCGCCTCGCCAGGGGGCGCAGGACATTCGTCGCCGCGCGACTGCCGCAGGCCCTGGCAAGCGTTGCCGAGATTGCGCCCATTCTGCGCGGCGCCTGCGCCATTTCGCGCGATCAACTGGCCGGCACGGTGAAGCGCCAGGTGCTGGATTTCCGCACCTCGCCCGCGATCTTGTCTTACGTGAACGGCGAGAGCGTGAAGCGCTATTCGCAACAGGGCGTGGTCACGCCCGATCACACGATCCGCACCAAGAACTGGCCGCTGCTGGTACCGGCGCCGGAGGCGGGAAAGCTCGACGCGTGGAAGACGTCCGTCGCGCAGGCGGTGGATGCGTTCGTCGCGCACTATCACGCCTATTTTGCGCGCAACAATGTCCGGGCCGTTCCCCCGAAGACCGAGCTCGATCCCCTGCCGCGCGTGATCCTCGTTCCCGGAGTGGGGCTGTTCGGTCTCGGCGCCTCGAAGAAGGACGCCGCCATCGCCGCCGACATCGCCGAGAACACGGTCGAAGTCATCACCGATGCGGAAGCGATCGGCACCTACCAGCCGATTCCGGAAGCCGACATGTTCGACGTGGAATATTGGTCGCTGGAGCAGGCGAAGCTCGGCAAGGCTGCGGAGAAGCCGCTGGCGCGCCAGGTGGCCATCGTCACCGGCGGCGGCTCGGGCATCGGCGCGGCCACGGCGAAAGCGCTGGCGCGCGCCGGCGCGGAAGTCGCCGTGCTGGATCGCGATCTCGCGGCGGCGCGGGCCGTCGCCGGGTCGATCAACGGCCTTGCGCTCGCCTGCGACGTCACCAAGGCGGGCGACGTGCGCACGGCGTTCGAAGCCGCGGCGAAACATTTCGGCGGCGTCGACATCGTCGTCTCCAATGCCGGCGCGGCCTGGCAGGGCAAAGTCGGCCACGTCGACGAGGCGACGCTGCGCCAGTCCTTCGAGCTCAACTTCTTCGCCCATCAGACGGTGGCGCAGAACGCCGTGCGCATCATGGACGCGCAAGGCACGGGCGGCTGCCTGCTGTTCAATACGTCGAAGCAGGCGGTCAATCCGGGCAAGGATTTCGGGCCGTACGGCTTGCCGAAGGCGTCGACGCTGTTCCTGATGAAGCAATATGCGCTCGACCACGGCAAGGACGGCATCCGCTCCAACGCCGTCAACGCCGACCGCATCCGCTCCGGCCTTCTGACCGACGAGATGATCCGATCGCGTTCGAAAGCGCGCGGCGTGTCGCACACCGACTACATGAGCAACAACCTGATCGGCCGCGAAGTGACCGCGGACGATGTCGCCGACGCCTTCGTCTATCTCGCCACCGCGCAGAAGACGACCGCCGCGACGCTCACCGTCGACGGCGGGAATATCGAGGCGAGTCTGCGCTAAGTATTGCGGCGCGACATCCCGGGGTAAGGGAGTCGCGCCGCCATGGTGCTTCGCCCTTAGGGGGAGGAGGGCGGCACGGGCTCCCACGGTCCGTTGCATTGCTGGACGTAGGGGTAATAACCGGCGGGATCTTCGCAGTAGTACCAGTAATAAGGCGGCGCGCCGTTTTCGCCGTAATAGTCGTAATAGTAGTCGGGGCCGACGTAGAGCGGGTAGGGATAGATCGGCGCTGTGTAGAAGAACCACAATCCGCCGACGAACCACCACCAGCCGTAATGGCCGTTGTGCCATTCGTGGCGCCAGCTGCCGCCTTGCCAGGCCGCGCGCTCGCCCGGCGTGAAATGCGCGAAGTCGTGACCGTGGAACGTGCCGAAATGTCCGGGGCCCGCGTGATGCAAGCCGAGAGACGGCGAGGCCCCGCCGTGCGGATAGGCGCCGTGAAAACTTGGCGGTGTGCCGTGGAATCCGTGCGGCGGCATCCCGCCGTGGACTGCCGCGCTGCCGTGGAAGCCGCCGGAAGGCGCGCCGCCGTGTCCGCCGACCGTGCCGTGAAATCCGCTGCTGCCATGCGGATCGGCCGCATATGCGGTCGCTGCGAACGCCGCACCGACCAACAGCAGCGCCGCCGTGCGTCCAGGCCGTCCCAACATGATTTGCTCCCTTCGTCACACTGACAGGCGAAGGGATAGCCCGGACGCGGCGCTCGGCCTTTGATCTGGCGCAAGCCTGCAGGAGGTTTTGACGGATTTATCCGCCGTGCGCCTTGAATAGTTCGAGCGTCCGCGCGCGCGCGAGCTTGGCGCAGGCTTCGTTGTAGTCGGTCCTGCGGTCGGAGTTGAAGCCGTGGCCGGCGTCGTAGACATAGACCTTCACGTCGGGATGCAGCTTTTCGACCTTCTGCACGACCTCCATCGGGATGCCGTGATCGTGCTTGCCGAAGTGGAGGATGGTCGGACATTTCGGTGTCCACTCCGCCATCTGCGCGATGTTGCCGCCGTAATAGCCGGACGCCGCCGCCAGCCCGTCGCATTTGCACGCCGCCGCCCACGTCACCGAGCCGCCATAGCAATAGCCGGTGATGAACACGGGCCCCTTGCTCTTCAGTGCGTCGATGCAGGTGCCGGCATCGGCGATCGACAGCTCGAAGGGATGATCGTTGCGCGCGAGCTTGATGCCTTTCTGGATGTCTTCCGGGCTGTAGCTCGCCTCGAAGCCCGGCGCCTCGCGGTCGTAAAGCGACGGAGCCAAAACTTCGTAGCCGTCCGCCGCGTAGCCGTCGCAAAGTTCCTTGATGTGATCGGTGACGCCGAAGATCTCCTGGATGAGGACGAGCCCGCCGCGACGCTTGCCCTTGGGTTCCACGCGATAGACGCCGATCTCCGCGCCGTCCTTCATTTTCATCTTGATCATCGTGCCGTGCGCCATGGCGTAGGTCCTTCCGTTATTCCGGGGCGGACCTTGCTACAGACGGCCGCCGCCGCGCAATCCTCCACACCCAGCGAATGAGAAAGATCGCGCCGACGAGCAACGGGAGCCACGGAACGATCCCGATCACGAAACGCAAGGCGCTGGCAGTGCTTTCACCGAGGATGTCGACGGCGTTCTGCCAGACGTCGGCGACAGGCGTGAACGCACCTGCCGGGATCGCCCGCTCGTTGAGCGATATGGAAACTTGCTCCCGCGCCAACCGGTTGTCGACATCCGTCTTTTGCGAGAGCGCATCGTCGAGGTCGCTCTGCGTCTTAGACAATTCGCTTTCGACCTTGATGAGATCGTCGACGCTAAGTCCCGGCCTTTTAAGGAGGCTTTGCAGCCGGTCGCGATAATCCGACAATTGCGCGATCTTGCGATCGGCGGCTGTGGCCTCCTGCGTTACGTTCTGCGCCGTCGTGGAGCGGGACGTGATCGCGGCATCGCCGGACTTTTCGCCCGTGACGGGTGCGACCAGATCCTTTTCGTAAGCCGCAACCTTGTTGTGCGGCA
>DATKON010000027.1:0-10306 GCA_035524575.1 Rhizomicrobium sp. | reverse complement strand
ACTGGTAGTAGTGATACTCGATGTTCGACTGAAGCTTCTGCGGCATGGGCAGATGCTTCATCTCGTAGATGCCCTCGAAGTATGGCGTCGCGGCGTCGTAATAGCCGCCGTTCAGCATGACCTTGAGCTGCGGGTTGAACTTCATCGCATTGGCGAGGTCAGGCATTACGTTCATCGACTGCTGCAGCGGCTCGCGGGCGCCCGGCGGCTGGTGATGGAAATCCCAGAAGCGAAAGAGGCTGGCCGAGGGCGTGTATTCCTTGTCCTCGCCGTAATGTAGAACCTTGCGGACATAGTCGTTGAAGGCCGAGACATAGGCCGAGCTGATGGAGGCCGACTGCGGATCGTATTCCGCCGTCTTGCTCAATGGATCGAGCGTTGGCCCTGAGAAGCGCGTGTCGAGACGTCCGGTCGTCGTGTCGGTGTCGCCCTGCAGGTTCTTCTCGAACTCGCCGCCGTCGATCCTGAGATCGGCCTTCTTGATGTAGTCGACCGAGAGGCCGGTATAGTTGTGCAGCTTCTCGGCGATCTCGTCGCGCTTTTCGGCGCTGAGTTTCGACCCTTCCCCGAGCGCCAGCAGGTATTCGCCCAGCGCGAAATTCTCGACCTCGTGCAGGAATGGTTCGAGTTCCGGCGGATTGCCGGGCACGCGATGGTGATACCATGCGGTCGCTGCGTAGGTCGGCAGGCCGAGGATGTATGGCAGATCGATGCCAGGATTGATCTCGGCGCGGCCCGTCGACAGATCGTAGTTCAGGATCTGCGACAGCAGGATCACACCGTTGAAATCCGCATCGTCCTGCGTCTCGAGCACGTTGATCAACGCGGCGGAACGCGGCGTGCCGTAGCTTTCGCCGAAGAGATATTTCGGGGAATTCCAGCGGCCGTGCTTGGTGAGGAACTGCTTGATGAACTCGGAGAAGGCATGCACGTCGGCATCGGTGCCCCAGAACGCCTTTTCCTTGTCCTTGCCCTTCAGGCGGCCGAAGCCGGTGCCGGGCGCATCGACGAAGACGAGATCGGTCGCGTCGAGCAGGCTGTATTCGTTGTTGACGACACGGTAGGGCGCGGCCGGCATATGCGTATCGCCCGGCGTGAGGATGCGCCGCGGGCCGAACGCGCCCATATGCAGCCAGATCGTCGCCGAGCCCGGACCGCCGTTGTAGACGAAGGTGATCGGCCGCGTGCGCGGACTTGCGTCGTTCTTGATGTACGCGAAATAGGACATTGAGGCTTCAGCAGGCTGATCCTTACTGTCCTTCGCATCGCTCGTTGACGCGGCATCGTCCCAGCCGCGCGGATGCACGATGATCGTTCCGGCGATCGCGTGATAGTCGATTGCGTTGCCCTCGACCTCGACTGAGCCTTCCGTCACTTTTTCGTCGGCCCGGAAGTAGCGATTGGCGTCGGGGCCATCGGCTTTCGCATGTTCGGCGTGGGCACCGTCTGCCGGCGGATCGTCCGTGGCAGAGAACGTGTTGGTGGCGCAGCCGACGAGCGCGAAGATCGACGCGGCGGCGAGGAGTGTTGCGGCTTTCACGCGATATTTCCTTTGCACGATACGTCCTCCCTCACTCGCCATGGCCGGTTTTGCGGATGAAGGCCGCGACATTGTCGTGCAGCTGTTTCAGCGAAGCCTCGTGCGCGTACACCATGTGGCCCGACTGGTAATAGTGATACTCGATGTTCGACTGGAGCCTTTCCGGCATCGGCAGATGATGCATCTGGTAGATGCCTTCCATGAAGGGCGTGGCGAGATCGTAATAGCCGCCCGCCAGGAACACCTTGAGCTCGGGATTGTATTTCAGCGCGTCCGCAAGGTCGGGCATCACATTCGCCGCGTTGGGCGGCGCAACCGGAGCACCGCCGCGACCGCCTCCCCCGCCCGGAGGCATATGCGTACGCACCCAATGCGGACTGACGACGTCATAGGCGGTCGGCCGGTAGGTCTGACCGTCGCCGTAATGCAGGTCCTTCCGCACATAGGTGTTGAACGCCGCGACATAGGCCGCGCTGATCGCCGCGGATTGCGGATCGTATTCGGCGGACTTGCTCAGGGGATCGAGCGTCGGTCCAGAGAAGCGTGTGTCGAGACGCCCCGTGGTCTGGTCCTCGTCGTCCTGCAGCGTCTTCTCGAATTCTCCGCCGGTGATGCGCAAATTCGCTTTCTTGATGTAGTCGACCGGCAGACCCGTGAAGTCGTGCAGCCTGGCGGCGATGGAGTCGCGCTGCGCGTCGGTGAGGTTCGCGCCTTGCGCCAGCGCCAGCGCGTAGTCCGTCATCGCGAAATGCTCGGCCGCATCGACGAACGGGCCAAGCTCGGGCGCGGACACTTTGTGATGATACCACGCGGTCGCGGCAAAGGTCGGCAGCGCCAGCTGATAGGCGATGTCGACCCCGGGATTGTTCGACGGCGCATCAGGCCCCATGTCGAAGCTCAATACGGCCGAAAGCAGGATGACGCCGTTCATGTCGACGTCGTTGTTGCGCTCGAGCTCGTTGACCATCACCGAGGCGCGCGGCGTACCGTAGCTTTCTCCGAACAGATATTTGGGCGAGTTCCAGCGGCCATATTTCGACAGGAACTGCGTGACGAAATTGCAGAAGGCGGTGGCGTCGGGATCGACGCCGAAGAACGCCTTCTCCTTGTCGTCGCCCGCGACGCGGCTGAAGCCCGTTCCGGGCGCGTCGATGAAGACGAGATCGCTGGCGTCCAGCAGGCTGAATTCGTTGTTGACGACGCGGTAGGGCGCGGGCGCCAGGTGCGTGTCGCCCGGCGTCAGGATGCGGCGGGGACCGAAGGCGCCCATGTGCAGCCACATGCTCGACGAGCCGGGACCGCCGTTGAAAAGGAAGGTGATCGGCCGCGAACCAGGCGCTGCGCCACGCTTGAAATAGGCGACATAGAACATCGAGGCTTCGGCGTTCGGGTTTTTCTCCGCGCCGGCAGCCGGTTTTTCCTTGTCGTCGCTCTCCGGTTTTTTCGCCGCATCGTCCCAGCCTTTGGCATGCACGACCAGTGTTCCGGCGACAGCCTGGTAATCGATGCGCCTGCCTTCGACGGTGACGGAGCCGGAACTTGTCGAGGATTGCGGCTTGAAGAAGCCGGCTTCCGACGCCTCCGGCTTGTCGCCTTCCTTGTCTTTGCTCTTTTTGTCGGACGGCGGCGCAGCCATGGCTGTGGCTGCGGCAAGCGACAGGGCCGCGAAAAACACGACGACACGCTTCATAAGAAGTCCCCTTGCCAGATCCGGAAGTGTCCGGTCCCGCCCCCGCGCAGACCCGAAGCGACTATGACTCGAATATGACAAGTTTGCGCGGAGATTCCGCAAGCCCCCATGCGGGACGGAATGACACATCCGCGCGAGGAGATTTCAGATCGTCCACTTTACGGCAAGGTTGAAGCCAAACTGGTCGGCCTGATGGTTGATTACACCAGTATTGACCGAACCGATCAGGTGCCATTCGTCACTTAGGTCGTAGATGCCGGCCAATCCCACCGCGGTGGTTGCTGCGTCGTCCACAGAGTCCCGCGTTTGGCCGAACATTTCACAACCAAGCGCAAGCTTCTCCGTGAACTGATGTTGCACCGCCAGACCGTAATTCACGAAATCGCGGTTCCCGGCACCGGGATTGTCGGTGAATCCGCCGCCGCCGAAGACGACCCAATCCGGCCCAAAGGATTTCTGCGCCCAGATCGGCAAGAGTTCAGTCACGGGCGATTCGTGTGCGGCGTTACCGACAGGGATGGCGACGGACGGAAAGAAGGCGACCTGTGGCCGCCAGCCGTTCTCGTCTTCCTCGATGAACCGGTATTTGACGCCGGCGCCCAGCGGCGCCCAGACATTGCCCATGCCGATGCTCCCAGGGTTGGATTCGAGCGGGAACGAGAACGTCAGCTGCGTATCGGCGAAGGCGCCGTAATTGAGCTCGATGCCGACCGCAGGGCTTCCGAACATTTCGTCGGCGCGCGTGCCTTCGACGAAGAGATAGTTCTCGAAATGGCCGGTGTCGGTCGGCTCGGGATCGTCGGTGAGATAGGGCGGCCCCGCGAGCGCAGGGCTCGCGACGAGGATCGCAACACCGATCCAGACGCTCAATCCTTTGCCCATCCCGTCACCATCGACAATCCCCGCGGCGGTTCGCGGGTGATCCATCTTTTTATAGGTGGCACGCGAAAGCCGACAAGCGGGGGAAACTATGACTTTGCGTAATCTTCCATGGCTTTTGCCATGCGGATGTCATTCTCCGTGACGCCGCCCGCGTCATGGGTCGAAAGCGTCACATCGACGGTCTTGTAGACGTTGGACCACTCGGGATGGTGATCCATCTTTTCCGCCAACAGCGCTGCGCGACTCATGAACCCGAAGGCCTGGTTGAAATCCCTGAATTCGAACTTGCGTGCGATCGCGTCGCGGCCCTGCACTTCGCGCCAGTGCGGCAAATCCTTGAGCGCGGCTTTCCGCGCATTCTGATCGAGCCTCTTCATCGGTCCTCCTCTTTGCCTCTTGCAAGCCTAGCCGATTGCGCGGCCTTCGTCCCCATGCGATCAAACGCCATGGACTGGGAACAGCAGCAGGCGCCGTCGCTCGAGGATCTGGAAATGCTCGCGCGCGCGGCCTTCGCAGGCCTGCCCGGCGAGTTCCGCGCGTTGACCGGCGACATTGTATTCGTGGTCGAGGATTTCCCCGACGAGAGCGTCATCCGCGACATGGAGCTCGAAAGCGAGTTCGAGATCCTGGGGCTGTTCCATGGCGCCGATCTCGCCCACCGCGACACAGGCCACGGCACACCGGACCCGACCATGATCTTCCTCTATCGCCGTCCCATCCTCGATTATTGGGCCGAACATCACGAAGCGCTGGGCGACATCGTGCGCCACGTACTCATACACGAGATCGGCCATCATTTCGGATTGTCGGATGCGGACATGGACGCGATTGAGGGCGCCGGCTGACGCACTACTTCAACCGATACGCCTTTTCTGCGCGATAGATGCTGCCGTTTGGCGTCAGCACGCTCGAATAGAGAATGAATGCTTCGACGTCGAAGGGCTGGCTCGCATAGAGCGCGTGATCGGTCAGGAAATCCATCACTCGCCCGCACGGACTGCCCTTGAGGCGGGCCAGCGTGACATGCGGGAGATATTTGCGTTGCTCGGGCGGAAGTCCGGCCCGCTGAAGGGCGGTCTCAATCTTCCGCTGCAGAAACGTGACCTGCTCCTTGTCGCGCACGCCGGCCCACAGCGCATGCGGCGTCTTGCCTCCGAACTCGCCGACGCCCTTCAGAGCCAGCGAGAAGCGTGGCGCCTCGATCAGCGACAACGCGTCGTCCGCCGCGGTCGCGTCGCGGCCATCGACTTCGCCGATGAACCGCAAAGTCAGATGCAATTGCTCGCGCGTCTGCCAATGGGCGCCCGGCACGCCGGCCTGCAGCATCGAAAGCCCTTCGGCAACGACATCGGGCAAAGCGAGCGCAACGAATAGTCTCATGGTCGCCTCACGAGCCGGCCAGCCGGCCGAGCGGGAGCCGCTTCCGGAAAATAAGCAGGATCGAGCCGTAGACAATGCCGCTCGCGACGATCGCCATGGCGAGCAGCACGACTTCACGCTGCCAGACCGCGTGCAAAACCTGCCCGCCCCAGACGACCGCGCCATAAGCCGCAGTGCCAGTGCCAATGGCCGCGAGCACGGACGGCACAAGCGAACGCCATAGCGTTGCGTTCAGCCGCAAAAGCCCGCGGCGGCGCCCGAACAGGATCAGGAGTGCGACATTGGTCCATGCCCCGATCGAGGTGCCAAGCGCAATGCCGGCGATGCCAAGATGAAAGCCCCAGACGAGCAGAAACTTGAATGCGATGTTTATCACGATTGCGGACACTGTGATCCGCGCCGGCGTCGCCGTGTCGTGGCGGGCGTAGAACGTTGCCTGGAAGACACGGGTGAGCGCCATGGCCGGCAGGCCGACGCCGTAAGTCATGAGCGCGATAGCCGAGAGCGCCGCCGCGCTTTTGTCGAACGCACCGTGCGCGAAGATCGCCCGGATGATCGTATCGGGGATTGCGATGAAAGCGGCCGTGAACGGCAGATTGAGCAACAGCGAGATGGCCGCTCCACGGTTCTGAACCACGTCCGATCCGTCGTGATCGCCGAGCGCAAGACGCGCCGTCATATCGGGCAGCACCACCGTCCCAATGGCTATGCCGAGCACGCCTAGGGGCAATTGATTGACGCGATCGGCAAAATAAAGTGCGGTCCGCGTGCCGACGGGAAGCAGACTCGCGATAATCGTATCGATGAAGGGCGCGATGAGATAGCTCGCGGCGCCCACCGTCACGGCGCCCAGCGCCACGAAGAATTCCTTGATCTCCGGCGTCCAGCGCGGCCAGGTGATGCGGAGCGAAATGCCGTCGCGTCCGCCCGCCCACAGCATGAAGAAGAGCTGCGCGAAACCGCCCAGGAGCAGTCCCCAGGCGGCGGCGTAAGCGGCATTCGGAAACCAGCGCGACGCGACGAGAGTCGCGATCATGCCGAGATTCTGGAAATTGGACCACGCCGCGGCCGCCCAGAATTTCTCGATGGCGTTCAACATCGCGGAAATCTGGATCGCGACCAGCGTGAGGATCAGATAGGGAAAAGTGATGCGCGCAAGGCTGACCGTCAGCTTCAACTGGCCGGGGTTGTCCGCGAAACCGGGCGCGATGACGTGTATCAACAGCGGCATGTAAATCATCGCAAGGATCAGAACGACGATCTGCACCGCCATCTGCCAGGAGAAGACGCGATCGGCGAACAAGGCAGCCTTGTTGTGTTCCCCCCGCGCCCACAACGCCGCATAGCGCGGCAGAAAGGCCGGGTTGACTGTGCCCTCGCCGAAGATCGAACGAAAGTAGCCCGGAAACAGAAACGCGACGATGAAGGCGTCCGACAACACGCCCTTGCCGAGATACCAGGCGAGCAGCATGTCGCGCAGGAATCCGGTGATGCGCGACAGCAGGGTGAATCCGCCGACGGAGAGAAGGCGCTTGAACATCTAGTGCTTCGCCTCGGCGACCAATTTCAAGACGTAGGGCAGCATGCGGGCGACGATGACCTTCACGCCGGCGGGGTTGGGATGCATGCCGTCGGCCTGGTTGAGCTTCGGATTCATCGCGACGCCGTCGAGCACGAAGGGATAGAGGAGCGCGCCATATTGCTTCGCGAGTTTCGGATAGATCGGATCGAAAGCCCTCCGATATTCGGGCCCGAGATTGCGCGGCGCCATCATGCCCAGGAGCAGCACCGGCACATGCGCGGCTCTGAATTTCGCCAGCATCGCGGTGATGTTCTTTTCGGTGAGCCTGGGATCGATGCCGCGCAAGGCGTCGTTCGAACCCATCTCCACGATCGCGGCATCGGGATGGTCGGCAAGCGACCAGTCGAGCCGGGACAGCCCGTCAGACGAGGTGTCGCCCGAAACGCCGGAGTTGACGACCGTGGCGTTGATGCCGGCCGCATTCAGCTTTTGTTGCAGGACCATTGTAAATTCGGTGCCGGGCGGCAGATTGTAGCCCTGTGTCAGGCTCGTGCCGAAGGCGAGGATCTTCAGCGGCTGGGCGGCGAACGCGGCATGCGCCAGAAGAAGCACTACCGCGAGCGAATACCCCGACAGAATATGCTTGAATCGCGCGCTCGTCATGCCATATCGCCAATAGCGCCTTCTGTTGCCGTTGTCCCGCGCCGACCCTCAAACAGAGTCACGATCATGGCCGCGATCATCTTGGAAGACGTACGCCTCACACTGGCGAGCGCCGCCGGCCCGGTCAACATCCTTACCGGCATTTCGCTGACAATTGCTGAAGGCGAAACGATTGCGCTGCTTGGGCCTTCCGGTTCGGGCAAATCCTCTCTCCTGATGGTGGCCGCCGGCCTTGAAGCGCCGACCTCCGGCCGCGTCGCGGTTGCGGCCACGGATCTGACGCGACTCGGTGAAGACGCGCTTGCCCGCTTTCGCAGAGCCCATGTCGGCATCGTCTTCCAATCCTTCCACCTGATTCCCACGATGACCGCGCTCGAGAACGTCGCCGTGCCACTCGAGCTGCAAGGCGCACGCGACGCGTTTGCACGGGCTACGGTGGAGCTCGAAGCGGTCGGCCTCGGCGCGCGGCTCGAACATTATCCGAGTCAGTTGTCCGGCGGCGAACAGCAGCGCGTGGCGCTCGCCCGCGCCATGGCGCCGAGACCGAAGGTTCTCTTCGCGGACGAACCGACCGGCAATCTCGACGGACAGACCGGCGCCGGCGTCGCCGATCTTCTGTTCGCGCTCCAGGCGCGTGCCGGCACGACACTCTTTCTCGTCACCCATGAAGAGACGCTGGCCCGGCGGTGCCAACGCATCGTGCGCCTCAAGGATGGCGCCATCGTGGCGGATACGCGCGTGGCGGCTGCCGCGTGAAGACGTTCGCCCTCGCCGTCCGGCTGGCGCGGCGCGAGATGCGCAGCGGCTTTTCCGGCTTTCGCATTTTCTTTGCCTGTCTTGTGCTCGGTGTTGCAGCCGTCGCGGGCGTGGGTTCGCTGTCGTCCGCACTGCTAACGGGACTGGCCGAAGAGGGCCGCGTATTGCTGGGCGGCGATGTCTCCGTCCATCTCGTCCATAGAGAGGCCGATGCCCGTGAGCTCGCTTATCTCCGCGCGCGCGGCCGCGTATCCGAAACTGTTTCCATGCGCGCCATGGCCTACGCGCTGAAGAACGGTCGCGAGGAAGAACGTCAGCTCATCGAGCTGAAAGCCGTCGATGGCGCTTACCCGCTCTACGGTTCTGTTCAATTGTCGACCGCGCAGCCGCTCTCCCGCGCACTCGGATGCAACAGCGCGCTGTGCGGCGTCGCCGTGGAGCAGACGCTGCTTGATCGTTTGCATCTTCCCGTCGGCGGCACGCTGCGCATCGGCTCGGCGAATTATCGCGTGACGGCGGTCCTCGTGCGCGAGCCCGATCGGATCTCGGGCGGCTTCAGCCTGGGGCCCCATGTGCTGATGTCGAGGAACGGTTTGGCGCGCACCGGCCTCGTGACCGTCGGGAGCCTGATCGAATACGCCTATCGCGTGGCGCTGCCGCCCGGCGCATCCGTCACGCAATTTGCCGACGACGCGAAGAAAGCCTTTCCCGACAGCGGCTGGGAGATTCGTGACCGCAACAATGCCGCACCCGGCATCAAGCGTTTCGTCGAACAGGTCACGATGTTCCTGACGCTCGTAGGCCTCACGGCGCTCGCCGTCGGCGGCGTCGGCGCGGGGCAAGCGGTCAGCGCCTTCCTCGACAGAAAGCGCGAGGAGATCGCGACTCTCAAATCGCTGGGTGCCGAAGGCGGCCTCATCTTCCTCATTTATTTCCTGCAGGTGATGATGATCGCGGTTGCGGCCGTGATTGTCGGCGTCGTGATCGGCGCAGGCCTGCCGTTCCTCGTCGAAGCGTTCTTCGCGTCCGACATACCCATCGAGGCGCGCTACGGCATCTATCCCGAGCCGCTTGCCCTTGCCGCGCTGTTCGGGCTTCTCTCCGCCGCCGCCTTCGCCATCCCGCCCCTCGCGCGCGCTCGCGAGATCATGCCGGCGAGCCTCTTCCGCGATGTCGTCGCGCGCGCCTCCGCGCATGGGCGCCTGCCGTATCTTGCGATCGCCGCGCTGGCGGGACTCTGCATCGTCGCGCTGGCGCTGGTGCTGGCGCCGTCGCTGGCTTTCGCCGGATGGTTTCTCGCCGGCGCCGGCGGAACGTTGGTCGTCCTGCGCCTGACGGCTTTCGTCCTGCAATGGTTGCTGCGCCGGCTGCCGCGACCGCAACGGCCGGGCTTGCGCCTCGCGCTCGCCAACCTCACGCGACCCGGCGCCGCCACCGCGTCGGTGATCGTGGCGCTCGGTCTCGGCCTCTCGCTGCTCGCGACGGTAACGCTTCTCGACCGCACGATCTCTGCCCAGGTGAAGGACAATCTGCCGACGCTGGCGCCGACATTTTTCTTCGTCGACATCCAGCCGGGCGAAGCCGCGCAGTTCGATGAGGCCGTCGCGCGCTTCAGATCGGCCCGCGACTACAAGCGTACGCCAATGATCCGTGGACGGATCACCGCGCTACGTGGAGTGCCCGCAGCCCAGGCAAAAGTCGATCCCGGCGTCAAATGGGCGCTGTCGGGGGATCGCGGCATCACCTACGCAGCCGTGCCGCCGAAAGGCTCCGACATCACCGAAGGCCAATGGTGGGCCGCCGACTATCACGGGCCGACCCTCATCTCGTTTGACGGCGATCTCGCCAAAGGCCTCGGCCTCAAGCTCGGCGA
>DATKON010000026.1:0-15490 GCA_035524575.1 Rhizomicrobium sp. | reverse complement strand
AAGAGATCGACCACACCCGCAAATCCCGACCGCCGCGCCAACTCCGGCGTGATGTCCGGGAGCCCGATCTCCTTGATCGCTTTCACACGGATATGCCCCGGCCCGAGCGGATAGGTTCCGCCGGGTTTCACGTGCGGCTTCTGCCAGATGCGCACGCTGCAGGTGATCTCGCCGCGCATGATGGGTTCGCGCAGGCGCTTGGTGAACTGCACGGCGCTACAGTGCGCGCCGCACGGGCGCGGGCATGTTGCAGAGATCGAGCACCTGCGGCGGCTTCCTGTGATAGAAGTCGGGCGCCGGATTGAGCTTCTGCGCCTTCTTCGCGGCGAAGCTGGGGCTTTCCGTCTTCATCACCTGATAATGCGGCCGCGCACCCGCTGGCAGATCCGCCGCGAGACGCACGCGCAGGATCGGATCCTGATCGCTCTTGTTCTGGATCACGCCCATGGCGACGTCGGGATTGCCGCGGTTGAGCTTCTGCAGATATTGCATGCCGTCGATGACGCGGCCGAAGGCGGTCAGGTTGCGGTCAAGCCGGCGCTGCATCTCGCCGATGACGACGTAGAACTCCGTCGTCGCCGTGTCGTCGCCGTTGTCGCGCGCGAAGGCGAACGTGCCGGGGCAATGCACGATCCAGGCCTTGCCGTCCTTCATGTCGCGCGCCACGGGAAAGCCGTTCACATAGCCCACTTCCGGCGCAAAGAGATCCGGCGAACCGAGAGGCGAAAACGCGCCCAGCCGCGAGACCGGCGCGTCGAACTCCGCTTTCAGCGCCGGCCACTGTTTCAATTGTTCCTTGCCGTAGGATGCGGTCGATGACGTGCCTTCGCCGATACCGCCCTGCGCGACGAAGCCGTCGATGACGCGGTAGAACGTCTTGCCGTCGTAGAAATGCGCCCGGATCAGAGCGCGCACGCGCGCCACATGATTGGGCGCAAAATCGGGCGCCAGCTCGACCGCCACTTCGCCGTATTTCGTATCGATCAGCACGAGATTGTTGGGATCGACGTCGCGCCAATCGGCGGGATTGGATGTGGGCGGCGGCGGCGCTGCCTGTGCGGTCGCAACTGCGAACCATCCGATCCACGCAAGCCACGCTATGAATCTCATGGCGATCCCCCTCTTATTGAACAAACGCGACAATCGCACTTGCCGACCGGACGGTCCAGCGCAACGCGAGAACTGCGTGTCGACAATCGGGCGTTCTGCACGCGCACGTCATCGCAGCCGATGCGACCAACGCGAAAGGATCGAGCTTGCCGCCTGCATTCCTAGCGCGGGATCTTCGCGACGATCCTGTCGGCGAGCTGGCCCACGATCGTGCTCATGGCCTGGGCCTCGCTTGCAGCATCCCCGCTCTTCGCGGGCGCCGAAAGCTTGAGCGTCTCGCCGGCTTCCGGCGATGAAGCGCCGCGGGACGTCAGCGACCAGCTGCCGTCGAACACGACCTTGCCGTTGCCGTCGTCTTCGAATTCGAGGATGTCGAGCACCAGCGTGCGACTGTCTTGCGGCGCCGCCTGCTGCGGCAGCACGACGCTTCCGCGCGGCAGTCTCGAGGCAAGATCCTCGGTAAGAACCCGCTCGATCATCTCGTCGAGCGGCGCGCCCCAGCGGTTCTGATCGCTGACGGTGAGGCTCTGGCCCTGTCCGCGCCATACCATTTCCTGACGGTCGAGATCGGCAGGAATGTGCACCGACACGACCTGGATCGGCTTGACTGCCATGCGCTGCGCCGGCGACCCCGCGACCGCGGTCAACGCGAAGAATTCGGTCTTGGGGCTCGAACCGCAGGACGTGAGACTCAACGCAACGAACAGCGCAAACGCCAGTCTTCTCATGTCAGCCGCCTCGTCCTCGAATGAGCGATTCCGGATGGCGATCGAGATAATCGGCAAGCGAGCGCACCGAACGCGCCGCGTCGGTGAGCTCGCGCAGCGACTGCTGCAGATTGCCGTTGGTCGACGCGTTGCTGCCGCCGATCAGCGTGCGCGCCTGCGCCACCGTGGAATCGACCGCGTCCGCGGTCTTGCGCAGATCGGCCACGGCGGCCGTCACTTGCGGTCCTGCGCGGTCGATCACCTTGTTGAGTTCGGCGACGGTCGAGTCGAGATGTTTGATGCTGTCGCTCAGCTGCGGCGACGACACGAGGGTCTTCACGCGGCTGGTGATGTCCCTGAGGTTGGAGCCGATCTCGGCGAGCGGAAGGCTGTTCAGCTTGGCGATCACCGACCCGCCGCTGCCGCTGTCGCTCGGGATCTGCGGGTAGGGCCCGTTCGTCTGCAGCGCTGCCGGCGTCGTGTTCTGCTCGACCTGGAGGACGACATTTTCCGCGCCGATCAGCGGTGGAGTCTGACTGAGCTTTGCGCGCAGGCCGTGGCTCACGAGCTCTGCAAGGACGCCCGACAGACGCGCCTGCGGCGACCCCGCTGCATGCGAGATATCGAAACGCTTCGCATCGAGCGCGAGGATCACGGGGGTCGTAACGGCGCCCGTCTGTGCGTCGATCCTGAGCGATGTGCCGACGACTTCCCCGACCGTGAAGCCGCGCATCTTGACCGGCGCGCCGTCCGCGATGGAGCCGACATCGTCGTCGAACTGTGTCTCGAACAGAACCGGCTCCGCCAGCTTCGCGGGCGGGTTTCCAGCAATGCCCGTGAAGCGCCGCGTCTTTTGGCCGCTGCCCGGGACCATCTCGATCGTCGGACCGGACAGAACCCCTCTCAATGATGAAAGATCCGAAAGACTCGGCTTCGCATTCTTCAGATAAAACTTCGTGCCGCTGCGAAGGTCGGCCGACGCGCTGTCGTCGATATTCACGCTGGCGACGACAGATTTGTGGTCCTTGCTCAATGCCACGCCGGATACGCTGCCGACATCGACACCCAGATAAACAACTTTTGTTTGCTCCTTGATTCCGTCGCCGTTGGCGAAATCGATCTCGATGTCGGTCCCGCGCGTCAGCCAGGCGCGTACACCGAGCCAGACAACGACGCCGAGCGCTGCGATCGGCACGGCCCAGATCCAGCCGGGCCAACGGCTTTTGCTGATCGTCGCTTCGGTGCGCGGCGCGGCCTCTGCCATTTGATGGATTCGCTTTCAGGCGAAGTAACGCTGTTTGGCTGAACGTTACGAATACATTGTTGTTCCGCCCAACGCGCGCGGAAATCGGGTCGATACCGGCAACCGATCTTTGAAAGCTCACGTTGACGAATGGCAAAGCCGGATTTCGCGCGCAATGACGATTGCTTGTCCTGACTGCGGCGTGGTTCAGGATATTCCGCGGCTCAACGCGGGCTTCGCGGCAACATGCCGTCTGTGCCGCGCCACGCTCGAGACGACGGCCGGCCGAAGCATCGTGGCCGCTCTCGCCTGTTCGCTCGGAACATTTCTTTTGTTGTTTCCGGCGAATCTTCTTCCGCTTCTGAAGATCGAAGTGTTCGGCATAACCTCCACGAACACCATCGCGGGCGGCGTCATCGGCTTGTGGAACAGCGGCTGGATTCTGCTGGCCGGCATCAGCGGTATGTTCGTCGTCGTGCTGCCGTTCGTCAGATTTGCGATCCTCACGCTTGTGCTCGGCACTCTGCTGCCGGGCTATCGTCCGCGCTGGCTCGGCGCCGCCTTCCGCTGGGCGGTCTGGCTCGACCCGTGGGCGATGCTCGATGTTTTCCTGCTGGCTTCGTTCGTCGGATATTATCGACTTGCGCATGTGCATCAGGCACAGCTCTTCGTACAGGCCGGCGGCATGTGCCTGTTCGCGGCGGCGCTGCTCACGATGCTGTCGCGCTCGGTTCTCGACCGGCGCACGGTCTGGCGCGAGATCGCGCCGGAATATGTGGCCCGCGCCGGAGAAAAGGTCGTTTCGTGCACCGTCTGCGATATGGTGCAGCCGAGTTCTGCGACAGGAACCAGATGCCCGCGCTGCCGCGCCGTGCTGCACGCGCGCCTTCCCGATGCGATCGTCCGGACCGCTGCCCTCGGGCTCGCATCGCTCGTGCTGTTCTTTCCCGCCAACATCTATCCGATGAACATTTCGGACCAGCTCGGCACCCGGCACAGCTACACCATCTTCACCGGCATCGAGGATCTTTTCAGCGGCGGCCTGTGGCCGCTCGGCATCCTGATTTTCTGCACCAGCATCGCCATTCCCTTCGGGAAGATTGTGATCATTCTGTGGTGCGTCTGGTCGGCGAAAATCCGTTCGACGAAGCACCTCGAGCTGAAGACGAAGCTTTTCCGTGCCGTAGCCGAGCTTGGGCGCTGGTCGAAGACCGACCCCTATACGATCGTCTTCTTCGTGCCGCTGATGAATTTCGGTGTGCTGGCGTCGGCCCGAGCAGGCTGGGGCGCGACCGCCTTCGTCATGATGACCTTCCTCAGCATGGTCGCGTCCTACACGTTCGATCCGCGCCTGATGTGGGATGCGCTGGGCGACGCGCAGGCGGAACAGCAGGTCGCTCCGGGATCGCCGCTGGCAGCGCCGCGAACCAGCTAGCCGCGCTACGCCGTTATCTCGTTGCGGAAACGATGAGCCGCGGCGATGTCACCCGAACATCACGGCCAGGAGCACTATTTCCGCATTCCGCAACTAAGCTCTGACCGTCCGCATTGTGCGGCGGCTAAAGCGCTTTATAGTGGCAGCGGGCAGCATTCATGAGCGAGAATCGTAAGGACCACTTCCGTGAGACAGTGACCTTCATTTGCATTATCGGAGGCTTGTCAATATTTGCAGTAGTGGGCGGAGACTTGCGCAGCGGAGGAAGCGTAGTCCACGCCGCTATTAATGCGCTTGAGATGATCGTGTTTATTCTGCTTCCACTCTCGTTATTGATGTTGTTGGTGCCGTTTATGCGATGGTGGATGAACAGGACGGACGATTAGAAATTTGGTGACACGGACGGCGCGCTTGATATGCCCTACTGGGTGGCGAACGCGCGCGACGCCGAGCTGCATCTGACGCAAGCGCGCGCCGGCATCGGGGTCGTCACCCATCAGAGCTTCGATGCCAATACGGGAGGCTCTTGGGGTTGTCGCCACGCCGGATGCCCGGCGCGTGCGACGGCTCGGGAACGGCGCGCCATTACACCCCACTTCCGGACGGCGCCCGCAAAGGCGTCGTTGTGCAAGTTGAGCCGATACCTTGGTGAATCAGCGCCGCAGAGAATTGGCGCTCCCACGGGGAATCGAACCCCGGTTTCAGCCTTGAGAGGGCCGCGTCCTGACCGCTAGACGATGGGAGCATCGGGCGGAAACGGCTTATATAGCCAGGCAAGCTTGGGGGGCAATGGCCGAAAATGACGATCGCGGAATGGTGCCTGCTGGGAGCCGTGCTGCTCTATCTCCTGACCATCGCGCCGGTGAAGCCGCTGGGCTATCGCGACTTCGACAATTCCTATCCGCGCGATCCTGCCTTCTACCGGCCGGGCCTCCGCGCCCGCGCCCTGGGTGCGCATCTGAACGGCATCGAGACGTTTCCGTTTTTCGCGGTCGCCGTGCTGCTCGCCGAATTTCGCCACAGTTCGCAGGGCTGGATCGATGCGCTGGCTGTCGCTTTCGTCGCCGTCCGGCTCGTGTATGTGTTGCTCTATCTCGGAAACCGGCCGTGGCTGCGCACGCTCACCTGGAATGTCGGCTTCGCGGTCAACCTCGCGATTTTCCTGTTGCCGCTGATCGGGTCGAGGCTTCCGCCGCTGTGAGCTGGATGTCCGCGAAATCCGCGCCCGTCCAGACGAACGCGCGCGGTTCCGGCTCGGCGTAGATCAGCCAGATGAAATCCTTCTCGTGTGCGCCGTCGCGGTCGCGCGCCGAAGGCGCGGCTTTGACGTTCGGGTGCGAATGATAGCAGCCGACGATGTCCCGACCGGTACCGCGCAAGGCACGCAACAGACGGATGTGCTCCGCCGGATCGATCTCGAAACGGTCGGACGCGGTGGCGAGATTGCGCGTGGGATGGAGCGCGATGGCCTCGACCGTATCGCCGCGACGGACGCCTTCGATCAGCCCGCAGCACTCGCGGGGGAATGCGGCACGGGATTCGGCGATGAGTTGGCGATGAAGCGCGGCGGCCAGGACGAGCGAGCGAGACTTCACCGGGACCGCGGACATCTTGTCCGCGCTCGCGCTGCCGGAAAGGCCTGACGCGGACGGGCCAGCCTTCGCCAAGGCTTCGGCTGGTTCGGAGGCAAGTCCTCCGAAGCTGCGAAGCAGCGAAGGAGGAACGTCCGCGGTCCCGGTGAAGTCTTCACTCATTTCGCCGCCGCCGCAGCTTTGATCCGCGCCACCGGCCGCCCGGTATCCGTGTCGAAGATGTCGACCTCGTCGCCGCCCGGCGCGTGCACGGCGATGACGACGCGGTTGCCGCTGGTCTGGACGCTCGTGATCTTCGAGCCCTCCGGCAATTGCGCGCTCAAGGACACGGTCGCGACCGCGGGGCTGGTCTCGGGATGGCGCCGCATCTGCCGGATGCCGCCCGCGATCAGCGCCGCCATGGCGAGAAGGATCAGGACGCTCAGGATGCTGACGACGACCACCAACACGCGATAGGTTGTCGTTTTCTTCGGATCCTCGGCCGTGCCGGCAGTCAAAGCATCTTCCTCCGTAGACGGATCGTCGCACCGGGCTTCCGTGGCGGACGCCGACAAGGGCCTCAGGCTCGACCGCTTTCTGGCGCAGACGCTGCCCGAATTGAGCCGCTCGCGCCTGCAAAGCCTGATCAGTGACGGTGCGGTCACGCTGCGCGGCGAAAAAATAGGAGACGGAAACCGGAGGGTCAAACCGGGCGAAGTCTACGATGTCGCAATCCCGCCGGCAGCGCCCGCCGCCCCGCGGGGAGAGAACATCCCGCTCACTGTGGTTTACGAGGACAAGGATCTCATCGTCATCGAGAAGCCGCCGGGCCTTGTCGTCCATCCCGCCGCCGGCAATCCCGACGGCACGCTGGTCAACGCGCTCATCGCCCATTGCGGCAAGGAGCTGCAGGGCATCGGCGGCGTGGCGCGGCCCGGCATCGTCCATCGTCTCGACAAGGACACCTCGGGTCTTCTTGTCGCCGCCAAGAACGAGCGCGCGATGACGAGCCTCGCCAAACAGTTCGCCGCGCATGCGATCGAACGCGCCTATCATGCGGTCGTCTGGGGAAGCCCCCGCCTCGGCGAAGGCCGCATCGAAGGCCAGATCGGCCGCAGCCCCTTCGACCGCAAGCGCATGGCGGTGCTGCGGGGACAAGGCAAGGAAGCCCGCACGCGCTATCGCGTGATCGAGCGTTTCGGCGACCCCGACCGGCCGTTTGCCAGCCTCATCGAATGCCGCCTCGAGACGGGCCGCACGCATCAGATCCGCGTGCATCTGACCCATCTGGGCCATCCCCTGATCGGCGATCCGCAATATGGCCGCGCGCGCCAGCCGCCGCGCGCCAGGACGCCGGAAGAGGCCGAAGCCTTCGCAGCGGCGGCCGGGTTCCCGCGGCAGGCGCTGCACGCTTACGTCCTCGGCTTCCAACACCCCTCGACCCATAAGGTTATGAAATTTGAGTCTCGGTGGCCCACAGATCTCGCGAGCCTGATCGCGAGTTTGAGGCGCTTGCAGAAATAGCAACCGGACCTACATACAGTCCCTAATTCGGCCACATCCGGGAACTATTGTGGCTCATCCGCATCCCTGGGCGTTACAGTCGGATGCGGCCGCCGAGTCGACGCGAAGGGCGCGTCAGGCGGTACCAAACGGGGCAAGGACGAATGAGCAGTCGCGGCGTGCCGGCCCTCCAGGGTGAGGGCGGCCTCTCCAGATACCTCTCCGAAATCCGGAAGTTTCCGCTTCTGGAACCGCAGGAGGAGTACATGCTCGCCAAGCGCTGGCGCGAGCATGAGGACCCCGATGCCGCGCATCGTCTCGTCACCAGCCATCTTCGCCTCGTCGCCAAGATCGCGATGGGCTATCGCGGCTATGGCCTGCCGATCTCCGAGATCGTCTCCGAAGGCAATGTCGGCTTGATGCAGGCGGTGAAGCGCTTCGAACCCGATCGCGGCTTCCGTCTTGCGACCTATGCGATGTGGTGGATCCGGGCGGCGATCCAGGAATACATCCTCAGATCGTGGAGCCTCGTGAAGATGGGCACCACGGCGGCGCAGAAGAAGCTGTTCTTCAACCTCCGCAAGGTGAAGAGCAAGATCAACGCGCTCGAGGAAGGCGATCTCAGGCCCGAGCAGGTGACGGAAATCGCGACCAAGCTGGCCGTGCCGGAAGAAGAGGTGATCAACATGAATCGCCGCCTCTCGGCGCCGGATTCATCGTTGAACGCGCCGCTGCGTTCGGATTCCGAATCCGAATGGCAGGACTGGCTGGCCGACGACACGATCGACCAGGAAACACGGCTCGCCAATTCCGAAGAGCTGGACGAGCGGCACGACCTTCTGACGACGGCGCTCGGCGAATTGACCGAACGCGAACGCGACATCATCGAAGCGCGGCGCCTCAGGGACGAGCCGGCCACGCTGGAGGAGCTGTCGCAGAAATACGGCGTCAGCCGCGAGCGCGTGCGCCAGATCGAAGTCAGAGCCTTCGAGAAGCTCCAGTACCAGATGAAACGCTCGCTCGCCGAAAAACGCAGCCATACCGTGGCGGCGTAGGAGCGTCCGGGAGCGCGGGCGCCCCGCCCGCATCTTCACTCACCTTCAGAACCCGTGCGGGCGCCTCGCCCGCATTTTCTTTCCGCGCGTTCGCTTGGACAGGCGGGCGAGGGCGCCCGCGCTCCCGATGTTGCGATTTCTTTCGCATTTCGAGTCGGCGGCGAGCGACGAAACGGCAGTGCGCGCACGCGCGATCGCTGACATTCCGACCAGAGAACCGCAACCAAATGCGAAACCTGCGATGTACCGCGAAAGTCTCTCTTCACGCAGCGAAGGACGCAGGGCAGACTCCGCGCCGTTCGTTCTTTGACATCGTGAAGATCAAAAGCTTTGCGCGGGCGCTTTGAAGTCTCGCGCCGGTGACGCACTTGCGGACGCGCGAGGGGCGTTGCTGTTTGCCGGCCTGCAAATTCCGCACGGCGGAGAGAGCCCCCTCACCCGCACCTGAGCAGGTTTGATGTCCAGCGTATTGCATCCCTCTCCCTCCGGGGGAGAGGAGAAATTCCGCGCTCTGCATCGCTTCGGAAGGGCTCTGCGAATGCCGATGCGAGCCTCCGGATTTCCCCTCTCCCCCGGAGGGAGAGGGATGCAGGGCACGACTGGAGACATCCGCTCAGGTGCGGGTGAGGGGGATCTCTCCGCCTTTCGATCGTGTCGTCGCGGTGCCGCCCGAAAACTACGTGTACGGATTATTTCCCCGCTGCGCGCCCCTGTTTTTCGAGTTGGGTCGGCGGCCGGGCGTGCGCGAAAGCCCTGCGGAATGGGCTTTTCCTGCAATCCGGTCGGCGCGGCGAAAATTTTTGCCCCTGATTTTTCCCCTGATAGCAGGGAAGAAGCGCGGGAGGCCCCGGGGCGATAGAGGGCCGCAGAAACTCCGTTTGCATCCGCCGCGGCCTTGCTTCATATGCCGGCCATGAGCGGGAGAATTGACGTCCTCTACCATGTCCGGAGCGACGCCAGGTCCATCGACGGCCGGGCGAAGGCCATTGCCATCGAGCAAAGTGTGGAAATGCCGGTCGAGCCGATCGACGATCCTTTCGTGCTGGAAGAGACGGTCGGCCGCGTCGAGGCCATCGATGACCTCGGCGGCGGGCTCTTCGCGGTCCGCATCGGGCTGGCGGCGATCACCACCGGCATGCGGCCCGGCCAGCTTCTCAACATGCTGTTCGGCAACACCTCGCTGCAGGACGACACCGTCCTTGTCGATGCCACGTTTCCGGCCGGCTTCGCCGAAGCGTTCAAGGGTCCCCGGCACGGGCTCGAAGGGCTGCGCGCCCGTGTCGGCGCCACCGGCGCACTCTCCTGCTCCGCGCTGAAGCCGCAAGGCTCAAGCCCTCGCGCGCTCGCCACGATCGCCGCGCGCATGGCGCAAGGCGGCATCGACTACATCAAGGACGACCACGGCATCGCCGATCAGTCCTACAGCCCGTTCGCCGAGCGCGTGCCGGTGATCGCCGATGCGGTGGCGACGGAAGCGGCGAAGACCGGCGTGCCGACGCGCTATTTCCCGAGTCTCAGCGGCAATCTCGACGACATGCGCGGGCAGATCGCGCTGGCGCGCTCCTGCGGTCTCGACGGCGTGCTCATCGCGCCGATGCTCGTGGGCGTCGATCAGTTCCTCACGCTGAAAGCGGAAAATCCGGACTTAGCATTCCTGGGCCACCCGACGCTGGGCGGCCTGCGCATCACGCAGTCGTTCCTGCTCGGCAAGCTGTTCCGGCTCCTGGGCGCCGACGCGACGATCTTCCCGAATTACGGCGGTCGCTTCGGCAACAGCAAGGAACTGTGTCTCGCGCTTGCGGACGGCGCGCGGCGGCCCTGGATGGACCTGAAGCCTTGCATGCCGGTGCCGGCGGGCGGCATGACGCTCGACCGCGTGCCCGAAATGCTTGAATTCTACGGCTCCGAGGTCATGTTGCTGATCGGCGGAAGCCTGCTGTCCACGAAGGAAAGGCTGCCGCAGGAAACCGCGCGCTACGTGAACGCCGTACGCAGCTTCGGGAAACGGTGACCGATATGGATGCCATCCGCCGCTTCGACGATTACCGCTGGGACGATGTCGACCTGCTGCAATACAAGGAAGAAGGCAGCGCGCCGTTCAAGGCGATCACGCGCCAGGTGCTGTTCCACAATCCGGCCCTCAAATGCGAGCTGCGCTATTTCGAGATGGCGGCGGGCGGCTATTCGACCCTCGAGCGGCATGAGCACATGCACGCGGTGCTGATCCTGCGCGGGTCAGGCGAAGTGCTGATCGGCGACGATGTCAAAAAGGTTTCAACCAACGATCTCGTCACGGTCGATCCCATGACCTGGCACCAGTTCCGCGCCGGCGCAGACGCGCCCATGGGCTTTCTCTGCATGGTCAACGCCGAGCGCGACCGCCCGCAACTTCCGACGGACGATGAACTCAAGGCGATGAAAGCCAATCCGGCGGTCGCGGCGTTTTTGAAGAGCGGTTGAGAGTAGCGGCCTCGCCCGAGGTTTTTAGCGCAAAGGACGCCGAGGCACCGCGTCCATCTCCGCCGCTATCGTTTTATTCCTCGAAAGAATGTCTCGCGCGCGAAGCGCGCAAAACGAACTTTTGCAGGGAGGCGGTGAGCCCCTGAGGATTCGTAATCCCTCCCGTTTTCACCGTCGCGTGCAACGAATCCTCGTGGAAGGTTAAGACTCAAGCGCCGGACAAAGGGCTCGCTACCTCGGCGTCCTTTGCGCAGCCTTGGCGTCCTCTGCGCTAAGAATCTCACCGCCTCTTAAATGCCGGATCGTTTCACGAAACTGTCGTCGTTCGCGGGGCGAAGAAAAACCCGTAGCATTCATTGACCTTCAACCTTTGAGATCGTATATCGGCGGTGGGCCACGCCTCCCCAACGAGGCGCTTCATTCTGGAAGGAATGATCGATGACCGGTATCAAGCCGGCCGTGCGCCCAGCACGGCCTTTTTTTTCGTCCGGACCTTGCGCCAAGCGCCCGGGCTGGACACCCGATGCGCTCAAGAACGCGCTTGTAGGACGTTCGCACCGGTCGAAGCCCGGCAAAGAAAAGCTCAAGGCCGCGATCGACAAGACGCGCGAGATTCTGCGCATCCCGAACGATTATCGCGTCGGCATCGTCCCCGCGTCGGATACCGGCGCCGTCGAGATGGCATTGTGGTCGCTTTTGGGACCGCGTCCCGTCGACGTCTTCGCGTGGGAAAGCTTCGGCGAAGATTGGGTGACGGACACCGTCAAGCAGCTGAAGATCAAGGACGCGAAGACCTTCAAGGCCGATTACGGCAAGCTGCCCGAGCTCGACAAGGCCGATCCCGACCACGACATCGTGTTCCTGTGGAACGGCACGACCTCGGGCGTGCGCGTGCCGAACGGCGACTGGATCGCCGATAACCGCCAGGGCCTCACCATCTGTGACGCGACGAGCGCCGCCTTCGCGATGCGCATCCCGTGGGGCAAGCTCGATGTCGCCACGTTCTCCTGGCAGAAGGTGCTCGGCGGCGAAGCAGCGCACGGAATGCTCGTGCTGTCGCCGAATGCCGTGGCGCGGCTCGAATCCTATACGCCGCCCTGGCCGCTGCCGAAGATCTTCCGCATGACCAAAGGCGGCAAGCTTGTCGAAGGCATCTTCGAAGGCGAGACCATCAACACGCCGTCGATGCTGGCGGTGGAGGATTATCTCGACACGCTCGGTTGGGCTGAAGAGGTCGGCGGGCTCGACGGGCTGGTTGCGCGCGCCGATGCCAATCTGGCCGTGCTGATGGCCTGGGTGCGCCGAAGCGAATGGGCGGCATTCCTTGCCGACGATCCCCATGTGCGCTCGAACACATCGGTCTGCCTGAAGATTGTCGATCCCTGGTTCGCGAAGCTTCCGGCGGACGCCCAGGCCGACGCGGCAAAGAAGCTTGCAAGCACGCTCGAAAAGGAAGGCGTCGCCTTCGACATCGGCGCTTACAGAAGCGCGCCGCCGGGCCTTCGTATCTGGTGCGGCGCCACCGTCGAAACAAGCGATCTGGAAGCCCTCACACCCTGGCTCGACTGGGCGTGGGAGACGATAAAAGCCGGGTAGGAAAGCAAGCTGGGGAGAGACCTCGGATGACGTTCGTGCCGGAAAATCCACTGGAAGAGGCACTGGCGAGAGCGAAAAGCGATGTGCTCGCAAGGCCCGTCTTCTATCAGCTCCTGATGAGCGAGCCGTTGGTCGTCGCCGGCGAGATCGTGCGCCAACCGGACGGCGGAGAAATGCAAGGCATGAACCTCGCCGTGATCCGCCACAACGGTCGCGACTTTCATCCGATTTTCACCTCGTTCACACGGCTCAGAGCCGTCGCGCCCGACGAGAAACGGCATTTCCTCGCCGTCGGCCGCGATCTCTTCCAGCGCACCAAAGGCGCCGATTTCGCGCTCAATCCGAGCTCGGAAGTCGGCAAGGTGCTGATGGCGACCGAGATCGCGTTCTGGCTCGATCCGTCGGCGCGCGCCCGGCGCGCACTCCAGCGCCATCAGCCGCACATCATCGTGACGGTTCCGAAAGGGCATTCGAAGAAGCTCGTCGAGGCCCTCAGCATCCTCTTCGTCAATCGCCACGATGTGATCCAGGCCCATCTTCTCGAAGTCGCTTTCAGCGATCGCAACGAGCCGCCGCATCCGCTCGTCGTCATCCAGACCGAAGGCGATTGGGGCAAGATTTCCTCGGAAGTGAGCCAGCTTGCAGCCGCCGTCGTGCCCGACACGATCCTCGACGTCGTGCCGCACAGTCCTTCACATCCCGACCCGCGATTGGTCGAGCCGCTTGCCGCTGTTCGACCGTTCTTTCAACGAAAACCGGAGTAACCCATGCCGCGTGTTCTGATCGCCGACAAGCTTTCGCCGGCCGCCGTGCAAATCTTCAAGGAGCGCGGCGTAGAAGCCGACGTGAAGACGGGCCTATCGAAGGACGAGCTTCTCGCCATCGTCGGCGACTATGACGGCATCGCGATCCGCTCCGCGACCAAGATCACCGCAGACGTGATCAAGGCGGCGAAGAAACTGAAGGTCGTCGGCCGCGCCGGCATCGGCGTCGACAACGTCGACATTCCGGCGGCGACGGCGGCGGGTGTCATCGTGATGAACACGCCGTTCGGCAATTCGATCACGACGGCCGAGCACGCGATCGCGCTTCTGATGGCACTGGCGCGGGAATTGCCGGCGGCGAATGCGTCGACCCATGCCGGCAAGTGGGAAAAGAACCGCTTCATGGGCGTCGAGCTCTACGGCAAGACGCTGGGCCTCATCGGCGCAGGCAATATCGGGTCCATCGTGGCCGACCGCGCCAAGGGCCTGAAGATGAAGGTCGTGGCCTATGATCCGTTCCTGTCGGCCGAACGCGCAGACGATCTCGGCATCGAAAAGGTCGAGCTCGGCGATCTTCTGGCGCGCGCCGACTTCATCACGCTGCATACCCCGCTGACCGACCAGACGCGCGGCATCATCTCGGCGGACGCGATCAACCGGATGAAGAAAGGCGTGCGCATCGTCAATTGCGCGCGCGGCGGGCTGATCGACGAGGCGGCACTCAAGGCCGCGCTCGATTCCGGTCACGTAGCAGGCGCAGCACTCGACGTCTTCGAGGAAGAACCGGCAAAATCCAATCTGCTCTTCGGCAACGAGAAAGTGGTGGCGACGCCGCATCTCGGCGCCTCTACCTCCGAAGCGCAGGAGAACGTGGCGCTGCAGGTGGCCGAGCAGATCTCGGATTATCTTCTCACCGGCGCCATCACCAATGCGCTCAACATGCCGTCGATCACGGCGGAAGAAGCCCACAAGGTGCGGCCCTGGATCACGCTTGCCGAAAAGCTCGGCGCTTTCGCAGGCCAATTGACGCCGACCAGCCTCAAGGCCGTCGACATTCTCTACGAAGGGGCGGCTGCGCTTCTCAACACGCGCGCTCTCACGCAGGCGGCCCTTGCAGGCCTCCTCAAGCCGGCGCTCAGCGACGTGAACATGGTCAATGCGCCGATCATCGCCAAAGAGCGCGGTATCAAGGTCAGCGAAACGCGCCGCGACCGCCTCGGCATCTATGAAGGCTATATCAAGATCACCGCAACGCTCACCGACGGTTCCACGCGCCGCGTGGCCGGCACCGTGTTTTCCGACGGACGGCCGCGGCTCATCCAGATCAAGGACATCAACATGGATGCGGAGTTCGGTCCGCACATGCTCTATGTGATCAACGAGGACAAGCCGGGATTCATCGGCAGGCTCGGGACAGTTCTGGGCGAAGCGAATGTCAACATCGCTTCATTCGCGCTCGGCCGCACCGCGCCGGGGCAGGATGCGATCGCGCTTGTCGAAGTCGATGGCGGGATCGACGAGAAAGTGCTGTCCGCCATCCGCAAGCTGCCGCTCGTGAAACAGGCGAACGCTCTGGTCTTCTAGGGGAGGTTTGAGTGCGGGGGACAATCATCGGCGCAGTGTTGTCCGTTCTTGTGCTGGCATTGGCTCCCTCGTCCGCCTCCGCCAGCTCGAACGACTTCGCGCAGCTTGAAGACCGGCTGTCGGACGCCCTCGCGGCCTACGACGCAAAAGCCGTCGATTCTTTGTGGGACGACAGCTTCGTCTTTGTGTGGCCCTCGGGAAAACGCAGCACCAAAGCCGAGCGCATCGCCGGCCTGACCAAACCACGCGCGCCCGGTCCGCAACTCGTCAGTCACAATGATTCCGTCGATGTGATCTACGAGGACGATCGCGTGGCGGTGGTGCTTGTCCGCTCGACCTGGATGATGAACGACAAGGCTATCGGCGCGTCCTACCTGGCGACGCATGTGTGGATCCGGCGCGGAGATCGCTGGCGCCTGCTCGCAGCGCAAGTTGCACAGATCAAATCCTGATATCCCGGCA
>DATKON010000025.1:0-12284 GCA_035524575.1 Rhizomicrobium sp. | reverse complement strand
CTTTTACCAGCCGCGCGACGTAACGCGCCAACAGATCGATTTCGAGATTGACTTTCATGCCCGGTTTGGCGCGGCCGAAGGTCGTAACCTCAAATGTGTGCGGGATGATATTGACGCCGAAGCGCGCGCCGTCGACCTCGTTGACGGTGAGCGAGACGCCGTCAAGTGCTACCGATCCTTTGGGCGCGATGAAGCGCGCCAGCGCCACCGGCGCCTGGAACGTCATGCGCGCGGACTCGCCTTCCGGCACGATCCGCACGATCTCGGCCACGTCGTCGACATGGCCCGAAACGATGTGGCCCCCGAGCTCGTCGCCGACCCGCATCGGCCTCTCGAGGTTGACGGGATCGCCGACCGTCCAGCTGCCCAGCGTCGTTTTCGACAGGGTCTCGCCCGACGCCGTCACTGCGAACCAGCGATCCTTGGAATTGCCCTTGTCGACGACTGTCATGCAGGCGCCGGAGCAGGCGATCGAGGCGCCGACATCGATGGCGCTTACGTCGTAGTGCGTTGCGATCACGATATGCGTGTCGCCGCGCTTTTCGATGTGTCGGACCTGGCCGACGTCGGTGACGATTCCGGTGAACATGGCTCACTATTTAGGCCGTGGCAGCGAAGCTTTCCAGCAGATCGGAGCCAAGGGTTTTTGCGCGCACGCGCTTGAATCGAGGCGTTTCATCGAGGCCCAGGGCCGCCAGCGCGTCAATGGCCGGCCGCCCTCCCCCTCCGAGGACCATCGGTGCGGTGAAGACCTCCAGCCGGTCCGCGAGCCGGCGGTCGAGGAAAGACGCATGGACGCTTGCGCCGCCTTCGACAAGAAGACGGGTAATGCCGCGCTGGGCAAGCTCATAAAGGGCCGCGCTTACGTCGGGGCGGCCGCGCGCGTCGCGTGCAATCTGGACGATCTCGACGCCGCACGCCTCCAGCGGCCCGCCGGATGCCTTCGAGGTGAAGATGATCGTCGGAACATCGCGGGCGGTCTGCGCAAGCTTGGACCACTCGTTGAGCCTCAGCCGCGAGTCCAGCACAACGCGGAGCGGCGAATGCGCTTCAAGCCCCGGGATGCGGCAGGTCAGTTCCGGGTCGTCCGCGAGCGCCGTCTCAACGCCGATGAGGATCGCGTCGTGGCGGGCCCGCAGCAGGTGACCGTAAGTCCGCGCTTCCTCGCCGGTGATCCATTTGCTTTGCCCAGACGCCGACGCACTTCTACCGTCGAGGCTCTGGGCGATCTTCAACGTAACGAACGGACGAGCCAGCGTCGTGCGCAAGATGAAGCCGCGATTGAGCTCGGCGGCGTCGTCTCTCAAAATGCCGATATCGACGCGAATACCCGCGTCGCGTAGACGCGCGATCCCACGGCCATCGACGCGGGGATCAGGGTCTTCCGCAGCCACGACAACGCGGGCCAGCTGAGCCTCGACGAGTGCATCGGCGCAAGGCGGTGTCTGTCCGTGATGCGAGCACGGCTCGAGTGTGACGTATGCGGTTGCACCACGCGCGCGCGATCCGGCCGCACGCAACGCCACTGTTTCGGCGTGAGGCCGTCCGCCATTCTGCGTTCTTCCCCGCGCGACGATGTGGCCGTCCGGCGCGACAATCACGCAGCCGACGGCCGGGTTGGGTGAGACGCTGCCAAGCGACCGCTCGGCCAGACGCAAGGCATGGCGCATGTGACGAATATCGTCGCCTGCGCTCACTCCCCGCCTTCCATCTCCCCGATGAGCGCCTCGAAGTCCTTGGTCTCGCGGAAATTGCGATAGACCGAGGCGAAGCGGACATAGGCGACCTTATCGAGGCTCGATAGCGCCTGCATGATGAGCTCGCCGATGACGTTCGAAGGAATCTCGTTTTCACCCATGCTTTCGAGACGGCGCACGATGCCCGTGATCATGCGATCGATCCGCTCGGGTTCAACCGGCCTTTTGCGCAGCGCATGCGACAGCGAACGCTCGAGCTTGTCGCGCTCGAACGGCTCGCGCCGCCCCGATTTCTTGACGACGATGAGTTCGCGCAGCTGCACGCGCTCGAAGGTCGTAAAGCGTCCGCCGCAGGCCGGGCAATGGCGCCGCCTTCGGATGGCGGAATTGTCCTCGCTCGGCCGGCTGTCTTTGACTTGAGAATCGTCGTGTCCGCAAAACGGGCAGCGCATGGCCCCTTCTTCTCCTGACTACGAATAAATCGGAAAGCGCCGGCAGAGTTCGCCCACGCGTTCCCTCACCGAAGCCTCGACGGTAGCGTCGCCCGCTTCGCCCGTCCTGGCTACGGCATCGACCACTTCCACGATCCATTTGGCGATGTCGCGGAATTCCGCCGGCCCGAAGCCGCGCGTGGTGCCGGCCGGCGTTCCGAGGCGGATGCCGGACGTAATCGCCGGCTTTTCTGTGTCGAACGGAATGGCGTTCTTGTTGGTCGTGATGTGGGCGCGGTCGAGCGCTTTTTCGGCGGCTCGGCCCGTCGCTTTCTTGGGTCGGAGATCGACCAGCATCAGATGTGTATCGGTACCGCCCGAAACGATGTCGAGTCCCTCGGTCTGCAGCGTCTCGGCGAGCACCTTGGCGTTGTCGACAACGGCACGCGCATAGAGCTTGAACTCCGGCTTCAAGGCTTCGCCGAAGGCGACTGCCTTGGCGGCGATGACATGCATCAGGGGGCCGCCCTGCAGCCCGGGAAACACAGCCGAATTGATTTTCTTTCCGAGCTCGACATCGCGCGACAGGATCATGCCGCCGCGCGGACCGCGCAGTGTCTTGTGCGTCGTGGTGGTGACCACGTGAGCGTGCTCGAGCGGGTTGGGATGGACACCGCCCGCGACCAGGCCCGCGAAGTGGGCCATGTCCACCATGAAATACGCGCCGATCTCGTCGGCGATCTCGCGGAAGCGCTTGAAGTCGATGAAGCGCGCATAGGCAGAACCGCCGGCGATGATCAGCCTGGGCCGGTTCGCCTTCGCCACAGCCGCCACTTCGTCCATGTCGATCCGGTGATCCTGCCGGCGCACGCTGTAGGGGATCGGCTTGAACCATTTGCCGGACTGGTTGACCGGTGAGCCATGGGTCAGGTGACCGCCGGCGGCGAGGTTCAGGCCCATAAAGCTGTCGCCCGGCTCCAAGAGGGCAAAGAACACCGCCTGGTTCGCCTGGGCGCCGGAGTGGGGCTGGACGTTGGCGAAGCTGCAGTCAAACAGGCGCTTGGCCCGCTCGATGGCTAGCTCCTCCGCCACGTCCACATACTCGCAGCCTCCGTAGTAGCGGCGGCCGGGGTACCCCTCGGCGTACTTGTTCGTCAGGACCGAGCCCTGAGCCTCGAGAACGGCTCTGGAGACGATGTTTTCGGAGGCGATGAGCTCGATGTTGTCCTGCTGGCGTTTGAGCTCATGCCGAATGGCTGTGGCGAGCTCAGGGTCCGCGTTCGCGAGCCCCCGGGTGAAGAAATGCGCACTCCGCGCTTCCGCCGCGCCTGCCATAGCCGCCATAACCCTGCCTCGTCGAGAAAGACCAAGCGCTACCGGCACTCCGCCGCCAGCACCTATCGCGGTCCTAGGCGTAGCGCTTTACCAAATCTTGCGCCAGAGCCCGAAAGGCGAACCGGCGCTCGGCGATGCGGTTGTAAGGATTTCCACAGGCCTGCGGCGCGCGAAATTCTTCACCATCTCCGCTGCATAGGCCTATGCAATTTTGTCTGTAATAAGCTTATTTATGCAGAAATGTAAGTATTCGCGAAGACCTCAAGAGTAACCGATACCGATTATAGCTTGGCTTCGCAATGCTATCTGGCTGGCGTTTACCCGTCAGACCCTCTCTACCGCGACAATCGTAAAGGATTGCCGTTAAATATTAGACGCATATGTGCCACACCCCGAAAATAAGAGACCAATTCGCATTGCATTTATTGTTCGACTGGGGGATATAGAATCAATGCTAGTTCCCACCTGAGTACCTGAGGCGTGTATGAGCAATCTGAGTGACGGCCATGGGGGCAAAGCCGACGACCTCCTCAAATTCGCAAGCGAGATCGTCGCGGCCTATGTCAGCAACAATCCGATCCCGGTGTCCGAAATCCCCGCCATGATCAAAAGTGTCCACGCAACCCTGGGCGGACTTGCGGGCGGCGTTGCGAGCGAGACGCCGACAGCGTTGAAACCAGCGGTGGCAGTAAAGAAGTCGGTGACGCCCGAGTACATCATCTGTCTCGAGGACGGCAAAAAGCTGAAAATGCTGAAGCGCTATTTGCGCTCGCGCTACGATCTCACGCCGGACGAATATCGGGCCAAGTGGGGTCTGCCCGCCGACTATCCGATGGTGGCGCCGAATTATGCGGCGCAGCGCTCGGAATTCGCGAAGAAGATCGGTCTGGGACGTACCGCGCCGGCGACCAAAAGCAGACGTCGCGGCTAGGTTTCACGACTTGATACAGGGACGTGCGAACGCTCGCGTCTGTTGCGCTCGTTTGCATCTGAGACTCCCGTGAAGTTTCCGGGACTTGGCTAGCCCTCGCCTTTTTCCTTGCCCATCACATAGGCGAGCTTGCGCGATGCCGCCGCTTCGAGCGTTGCGCGGGGCGCAGAGGCCGGACCGACAATCGAGGCTTCCGTACCGGACGCCGCATGGATAGCCGTCACGCGAACCACGTTTCCTTGCGTGACGAACTCGAGCAGGATCTCGTCTTCATCATCGTTGTTGGCCTTGCCCTCGGCCATGACGTTCAGGCAGCCCGTTTGAGATGATGGGCCGTCCATGCGGCATCGAGCGCGCGGACCAGTTCTTCCATCATGGCATCGGTGTGCAGAGGTGACGGTGTGAAACGCAGCCGCTCCGTGCCCCGCGGCACGGTCGGGAAGTTGATCGGCTGGACATAAATGCCGTGATCGGTGAGGAGCGCATCGGAAACTTGCTTGCAGAGCACCGCGTCGCCGACGAACACCGGAACGACGTGACTCGGCGAGCTCATCACCGGCAGCCCCGCGTCCGTCATCAGCTTCTTCAGCCGCGCTGCGCGTTCCTGCAATTTCGCACGCTCGACATCGCTTTCCTTGAGGTGCCGGACGCTCGCCAGCACGCCAGCTGTCAGAACCGGCGGCAGCGACGTTGTAAAGATAAAGCCGGGCGCGAAGGACCGGATGCAGTCGACGATTTCGGCGGACGCGGCGATGTATCCACCCATGACGCCGAAGGCCTTCGCGAGCGTGCCCTCGATGATGTCGACGCGCTGCATGACGCCGTCGCGCGCAGCCACGCCGGCGCCGCGAGGTCCGTACAGGCCCACGCCGTGGACCTCGTCCAGATACGTAATGGCGCCGTATTTGTCGGCAAGATCGCAAATGGCGCCGATTGGTCCGAAATCGCCGTCCATCGAATATACGGATTCGAAGGCGATCAGCTTCGGGGCGTCGGCAGGCGCCGCGCCGAGGAGTCTTTCGAGATCGGCGAGGTCGTTGTGCCTGAAGACACGCTTTTCGACTCCGCCGTGCCGGATGCCCTCGATCATCGACGCGTGATTGAGTTCGTCCGAGAAAACGATCAGGCCCGGCAGAAGCTTGCCGAGCGTTGCGAGCGTCGCATCGTTGGAGACAAAGCCGGATGTGAACAGGAGTGCGGACTCCTTGCCGTGCAAGTCGGCGAGCTCGGCTTCCAGCTCGACGTGGAAATGAGTGGTACCGGAGATATTGCGGGTACCGCCCGAGCCGCCGCCCGCTGCGTCGATGGCCGCATGCATGGCCGCAAGGACCTTCGGATGCTGGCTCATGCCGAGATAGTCGTTGCTGCACCAGACGGTGATTGGCTTCGGCGTACCGGCGCCGTGGTAGTCCGCGCGGGGATAGTCACCGCGCCGGCGGACGATGTCGGTGAATACACGATACCGTCCCTCGCGCCGCAGGCCCTGAAGCGCCTCGCGAAACCGGGTCACGTAGGAATAAGCCATAAGTCGCTCGCCCGCGCCGATCGCGGCCTCCAATCCCTCTATTATAGCATACACGGTCCGGTCCCAGTCTCCTTGCGGCAAGTCAGCCACGCCGAAGGCTACCTGCGACAGGCTGGCGCGGGATCAGGCGGCCAGCGTAACCACGGCGTTTACCGCCATCGCGATCAGCACAGTATTGAATAAAAACGAGATCACACCGTGGCCGAGCGTGGCGCGTCGTATGCGCCCCTCGGCAACCTGGACGTCGGAAACCTGGGCCGTCATCCCGATGACAAACGCGTAATAAAGAAAGTCCCAGGCCGTGGGGTCCGCGCCGCCCGGGAAGATGAGCGGAGGATCCCGCCCTTCGGCGCAGGGGCCGTAGAAGAGGTTGGCGTAGTGGAACGCCGCCGTCACATGCAGCGTAAACCAGCCGAGCGGCGCTGCGGCCAGCGCCAGCAGCAGCGGCCCGGTAATATGACCATGGCTGTTGCGCAGAATGATCAGGACCGCGGTGAGCGAGGTGGCCACCGCCGCTAGCACAATCAGGATGACGAGGAAAATGCCTTCGTCCTCGGTCGCCGCCCGTCGTCTGAGCGCCGCACTGTCCCCGCCGGAGATGAACGCGATCAGGACCAGATAGACGCTGAAGAACGTGTCGCTCGCGGCGATCAGCCGGAAGGGCCAGGTGAAGGCGCTGGTCGCCGCAAAGGAAATCAGTCCGAGCCCGAGCGCCAGATAGAAGCGGCGGTGATGATCGAGATGCGCAAGTGCTTTCGCGTACAGGATGCCCTCCGCGTGGGGACGGAGAGCCTTCCTCGCACGAGTCGGCAAAAGGCCGAAAGCGCTTAGAGCTGGAAGCGGACCTGATCGATCCAGAACCGCTCAAGACGACGCAGCGCGACATTGGTGCTGTCGAGGTCCTGGCCGGCGACGTTGCCGACCGCTTCGAGCGATGTCAGATGACGATCAAAGAGCTGGCGCAGCATGTCGCGCACGGCTTCGCCCTTGCGCGTCAAACGGACCAGCACCGAACGACGATCGACTTCCGAGCGTTCGTGGTGAATGTAACCCGCCTCGACCAGCTTCTTGAGATTGTAGGACACGTTCGAGCCCAGATAGTGACCGCGCGTGCGAAGTTCGCCCGCCGTCAATTCCTGGTCGCCGACGTTGAACAGGAGCAGCGCTTGCACGCTGTTGATCTCGCGTTCGTCGCGACGGTCGAGTTCGTCCTTGATCACGTCGAGGAGCTGACGATGCAGCCGCTCGATGAGCGAGAGCGTGTCGAGATAGTGTCTGCGAAGCGGTTGAACGCCCTCGAGCGCCGCAGCCGCCTGCGGTTTGGCCAATGCCGTCATTATCTTCCCCCCGAATTTTGCTTCGGGGCCCACCTTTTGTATTGGGGGCAGATTAGTCCGGCATCTCTTAAGACCGCGTAAACTTGGACGGACCGCCGTTATTCAGGGCTCACCGCGCAGCATCTTGATGATCCCCGAAAAATCGAGGATTTCCCTGCCTTGGGCGGCGAATAACGCATAAAGTTGCGTCGCCTCTGCGCCCAAAGGTGTAGGCGCTCCTGTCGATTGCGCGGCAGCTTGGGAGAGCTTGAGGTCTTTCAGCATAAGAGCGGCCGCGAAGCCGCCGGCATAACCGCGATTGGCAGGAGATGTCGGCACCGGACCCGGTACCGGGCAATACGTCGTCAGCGACCAACATTGTCCGGACGACGTCGAAGCAATTTCGAACAGCTTTTGCGGATCGAGCCCGAGCTTCTCGCCGAGCACGAAGGCTTCGCAGGTGCCGATCATCGAAATCGCCAGCAGCATGTTGTTGCAGATCTTCGCCGCCTGGCCGGCGCCGGGGCCGCCCGCCAGCACGACGCGCTTTCCCATGTTCTCGAGAATGGGACGTGCGCGGGCAAACGAATCTTCGAGACCGCCGCACATGAAGGTGAGCGTCCCGGCTTCGGCGCCGCCCGTGCCGCCGGACACGGGAGCGTCAATGAACTGGTATCCCGCTTTCTCCGCCGCGACATGAACGGCCTTGGCGATGTCGACGTCGATCGTTGAGCAATCGATGAGCAGTGCCCCCTTCTTCGCATGCGCAAGAATGCCGCTGTCGAGATAGACGGTCCGCACATGCTGGCCGGCCGGCAGCATGGTGATGATGCAGTCGGCATCGGCGGCCGCATGATTGGCGCTGTCGGCGCGGCGCGCGCCGGCCTGAAGCATCTGCTCCACGGCTCCGATGCTGAGATCGAAAACAGTGAGGGCATGCCCCGCCTTCAGGAGATTGCGCGCCATCGGCCCGCCCATATTGCCGACGCCGATGAAAGCGATGTTCGTCATAGTTTCAGCTCCCTGTCTCCCAACGGCGCGAAATAGGCGTCGATGTCCTTATCGGATACGTCTTCGAGGCGCGCCGGTTGCCATTTCGGCGCCTGATCCTTGTCGATGATCGTCGCGCGCACGCCTTCGTAGAAATCGTGGCCCGCCACCACGCGATTGACCATGCGGAACTCCATGCGCATGCAGTCGTCGAAGTCGAGCGTCTTGCCTTCGCGGATCTGGCGGAAGGCGAGCTTGGTGGCGGTCGGCGATTTCGAACGGATGGTCCTGGCAGTCTCGACGGCCCAGTCGCTGCCGTTGGTATCCAGCGCCGAAAGAATTTCGCCCACGGAATCGCCCGCAAACAGCCTGTCGATCTCCGCCCGATGTGACGCCAACGGGGCGTCGCCAGCCTTTTGCGCGACCGATTCAACGGCGGCTGATGCCGTTTTGCCCGCCGCGAAAAGCTCAACGAGATCATTCCATTGCGCGGACGGTACGAAATGCGTGGCAACGCCGGCGTATAGGCAATCCACCGTCTTCAGCCGCGCTCCCGTCAAGGCGAGATACATGCCCAGCTCACCCGGACAGCGCGGAAGAAAGAAGCTGCCGCCGACATCCGGAAACAATCCGATCCCGGTCTCCGGCATGGCGAAGGTCGTCGTTTCATCGGCGATGCGCGCAGAGCCATGCACCGACACACCGACGCCGCCGCCCATGACGATTCCATGGATCATGGCGATGTACGGTTTCGGATAGTGCTTGATCGTCGCGTTGAGAATGTATTCGTCGCGATAGAAGCCGAGCGCATACGGCGTGCCCGCTTTGCCGGACTCGTAAAGAGAACGGATGTCACCGCCGGCGCAAAAGGCGCGATCGCCCTCGCCTCGAATAACGACGCATGAAATGGCCGCGTCGCCCTTCCATGCATCGAGTTGCCCTTTCATCTGCAGACACATGCCATGCGTCAGCGCATTTAGCGCCTTCGGACGGTTGAGCGTGATGAGGCCAACAGCGCCATGGCGCTCGAAGAGGATTTCCGGGTCAGCTGACATTGTTCTGCTCTGCGCGGATTTCGCCAAAGACAATCCTCCCCCGCACGAAGTGTGGGGGAGGTGGATTGCCGCGCACAGCGCGGCAAGACGGAGGGGGCATCCACGCAGATCGCGTATCCTTCGGCCCCCTCCACCGCTTCGCGGTCCCCCTCCCCCGAACTGCGTTCGGGGGCGGATTGAGAGCGTCCATCATTGCCGTCCCATCTCCCGCGCAATGATGACACGCATGATCTCGTTCGTGCCTTCGAGGATCTGGTGTACGCGCAGGTCGCGCACGTGCCGCTCGGCCGGAAAGTCTTTCAGGTAGCCGTAGCCGCCGTGAAGCTGCAGTGCGTCATTGACGATCTTGAAGCCGGTGTCGGTGGCAAAGCGCTTGGCCATGGCGCAGAGCATGGTGGCGCGCGGAAGTTTCTTGTCGAGCGCATCGGCCGCCCTGCGGATCATCAGCCGTGAGGCTTCGAGCTCCGTCGCCATGTCCGCGAGCTTGAATTGCGAGGCCTGAAATTCCGCGATCGGCTTGCCGAACTGCTTGCGGTCGCGTGCGTAAGCTTCGGCTTCCTCGAGCGCGGCACGCGCCGTGCCGACAGAGCATGCGCCGATATTGATGCGGCCACCATCGAGCCCCATCATCGCGATGCGAAAGCCGTCACCTTCCGCGCCGATGCGGTTCACAATCGGCACGCGGCAATCCTCGAAGATCACCTGCGCCGTCGGCTGGCTGTTCCAGCCCATCTTGCGCTCCTTCTTGCCGAAGGAGAGGCCTTTCGTGCCCTTCTCGACCACGAGACAGGAAACGCCTTTCGGCCCCTCCTCGCCCGTCCTGACCATGCAGACATAAACGTCCGACACGCCCGCGCCCGAGATGAAGGCCTTCGAGCCGTTGAGCACGTAATGATCGCCGTCCTTCACCGCGCGCGTCTTGAGGCTCGCCGCGTCGGAGCCTGAGCCCGGTTCCGTCAGGCAGTAGCTCGCGATCTTCTCCATGGTCGCGAGCTTCGGCAGGAAGCGCTTCCTCTGCTCCTCGCCGCCGAAGCGGTCGATCATCCAGGAGGCCATGTTGTGGATGGAGATATACGCGGCCGTCGAGGTGCAGCCGGCGGACAGTTCTTCAAAGATTATCGCCGCGTCGAGGCGCGACATGTCCGAACCGCCCACGTCTCCTTTTACATAAATGCTGGCGAAGCCCAGCGCCGCCGCCTCGCGCAGCGCGTCGACCGGGAAATGCTCCTTGGCGTCCCATTCCGCCGCAAAAGGCGCCAGGCGGTCGGCGGCAAACCGGCGGGCGGCTTCCTCCACCGCGCGTTGATCTTCGTTTAGCTCGAAATCCATAAGATCGGCCCTATGCTTGCTCCGTCAGAGGCGAATGGTTAGACCGATGCGAGCGAAAGAGGAATGCCCTATGCGAGGCCAACCCGGCTATCCGGCGCTCAGAATGCGCCGGCTTCGTCGCGCCGACTGGACGCGACGGTTGGTGGCGGAATCGACATTGAGCCCGTCCGACTTCATTTGGCCGCTCTTCGTAATCGACGGACAGAAGAAGCGCGAGCCTGTCGGGTCGATGCCCGGCGTCGATCGGCTTTCGGTCGACCTGATCGCGGCGGAGGCCGAGGAAGCCGCCAGGCTCGGCATTCCGGTTGTCGCTCTCTTTCCCTACACCGATCCCACACTGAAGACGCCGGACGGCCGCGAGGCCGTCAATCCCGCCAATCTCGTCTGCCGCGCGGCGCGCGAGATCAAGCGGGCTGTGCCGCAGCTCGGCGTACTCTGCGACGTCGCGCTCGATCCCTACACAAGCCACGGCCATGACGGTGTGCTTGTCGACGGATATGTCGCGAACGACGAAACCGTCGAAATTCTTACTCGTCAGGCGCTCGTCCAGGTGGAAGCGGGCTGCGATATCATCGCGCCGTCCGACATGATGGATGGCCGCGTCGGCGCCATAAGGGCAGCTCTCGAAGGCGGCGGGTTCAAGAACACCTTGATCATGGCCTATGCGGCCAAATATGCGTCCGTATTCTATGGACCGTTCCGCGATGCCCTGGGCTCAGCCAAGGCGCTGACGGGCGACAAGCGCACCTATCAAATGGATCCCGCCAACGGCGACGAAGCTATCCGCGAGGTCGCGCTCGATCTGGCCGAAGGCGCCGACATGGTCATGGTGAAGCCCGGCATGCCGTATCTCGATCTCGTCCGGCGCGTGAGGGACACGTTCCAGGTCCCCACATTTGCTTATCAAGTGTCTGGCGAATATTCGATGTTAATGGCTGCTATCGAGCGCGGCTGGCTCGATCGCGACCGCGCCATTCTCGAAAGTCTGATCGGCTTCAAGCGCGCCGGCGCGGCAGGCGTCCTCACCTATTTTGCGCGCGACGCGGCGAAATTGCTGAAGGCCGGCTGAGTCTGCTGCGACGCAAATACAACGAGATGTGATCGGCCGGACAGGCGCTCACATAGAGTTGTGGTTTCGGCCCGAAGCTGGCAGCGTAAAGTCTGCGGGTCGCACCAATCGGGGACTCTTATGCGCCTTTTCCTTTTCGCCGCTCTTGCGAGTACATCTCTTCTCGCTTCGACCATCGCCTTTGCCGACGATGCGAAGCCTGTATCGCCGACACCGGCTGCGGCGACGGACGATCCCAACAAGCCCATCTGCAAACCGGTGACCCATGAAGGCAAGCTTCTGGGCGAGGCGTGCCATACGCAAAAGGAATGGGATCGCATCCAATTCCGCGACCAGCAGCAGCTGCGCCAATATCAGCAGCAGAGCCTCTTCCAGCCGCGCTAGTCTTTATTTCTGCGGCAGGCTGAACAGGCTTCGCAGCAGGATCTCGGCGCGCGACGGCAGGACGTCGAGGCCGGAGCGCCGCTGCCCGAGATCGATCACGTCTTCGAGCACGAGCATCGCGAGTCCGTGCACGGACGCCCATACGGCGAGCCCCAGCGCGGTGTCGCCGAGCGCGGTGCTGATCTCGTTGGCGACATTGTCAGCCGCGTTGCCCAGTTCGGG
>DATKON010000024.1:0-37948 GCA_035524575.1 Rhizomicrobium sp. | reverse complement strand
AGCCTCGGGCTCGCCCCGGCGCGTCCGCCGCTCAGCGCGCGCACTGCGGCCGCTGCGCATCGCGCGCTTCTGGAAACCGCTGCGCCGCCGAGCGTGCTGGTCGACGAGACCAATCGCGTGCTGCATCTGTCGGAAACCGCCGGCCGCTATCTTCAACCGTCCGGTGGACCGCTCACCTCGGACGTGACCGACCTCGTTCGCCAGGAAATGCGCGTTGAGCTGAGGTCCGCGCTTCACCGTGCGTTCGAGCGCGGCGAAGCCACGCTGACCGCCGCCATTCCTGTGAAGTTCAACGGCGCGGCGCATCCGGTCCATCTGCAGATTCGCCCGCAGATCGACAGCCGGCACGAAAAGGAAATCAAGCGAGCCCTTATTTTCTTCATCGAAGGCACAGCCGATCGACTCGGCGGCGCCATCGTCGGAGCCGAAGAGCGCAGCAGCGAAAACGTCAATCAGCTTCGCCTCGAACTCGAACTCGCGCAGGCGCGGCTCAGGACCGTGCGCGAGGAATCCGAAGGGGCCAACGAAGAGCTCCGGGCCGCCAACGAGGAGTTGCAATCGATCAACGAGGAATACCGCTCGACGGCCGAAGAGCTCGAGACCAGCAAGGAGGAACTGCAATCGATCAATGAAGAATTTCAGACGGTCAACAGCGAATTGAAGCTCAAGCTCGAAGCCGTCTCCCATGCCAACAGCGATCTGCAGAACCTCATGGCGGCCATGGATTTCGGCACGCTGTTCCTGGATACGAACCTCAAGATCAAACGCTTCACGGCGCGCCTCACCGATCTTTTCAGCGTCACGCCGGGCGACGAGGGACGGCCGATTACGGATTTCACCAATCAGCTCGATTACGACGGACTGCTCGCGGATGTGCAGGCCGTACTCGCCGACCTCGTGCCGATCGAACGAGAAATCCGCACACGCAAAGGCGGCTGGTATCTCCTGCGCATCCGCCCCTATCGCACGCTCAAGGACAAGATCGATGGAGTAGTCGCAACCTTTGTCGACATCACCGAGCGCCGCCAGCTGGAAGACGCGCTGCGCAACAGCGAAGAACGTCTGCGCCAGGAGATGCGCCTCGTCGAACTGTCGCGGGCGCCGATTTTCGTCTGGGAATTGGACGCAGGCATCGTCCTGCAATGGAATCCCGGAAGCGAGGAACTGTACGGCTACTCCAGCGAGGAAGCACTCGGCAAGAATCGCGACGCGATCCTCAGGAGCACGGTGCCGGGCTCATCGCTCGCGGCCGTGAAAGAAGTACTTCTGCGCGAGGGAAAATGGAAAGGTGAAATACGACAGATTGCCAGGGACGGACGTAAAGTTGTCGTGGAAAGCCACCTCGAGCTTATTCAGACCGGCGGAAGACGCGTCGTGCTCGAGAGCGTCCGCGACATCTCGAGCGCGAAGATCGAATAAGCCGCACGCGCATCGTCCGTTCCTGCCCCGGTGGCTCCGTCGAAAAGGTTGCTGGCGGCGCAGCATTATTCCGGAAGCTATTTGGTTCGGACTGTGTGACAATATCATCTGTACTGGGAGTTTTGCGCATGCCTCGTTACTTTTTCGATTTTCGGCAGGGACGCCAATGCAGTCCCGATTGCGACGGCAACGAGTTCGCAAGCGTCGACCAGGCTTACGACGAGGCCTACAAAGCGGCCGAAGAGATGTGGGGCGATCTTATCGGTCGGCAGATCGACCCGCGCCGCTGCGCGTTCGAAGTGCGCGACGGGGAGCGGACGCTGCTGTTCGTCCTGTCTTTTCTCGATGTGCTCGATGGCTGCGACGAAGGCCGCCCCCGTTCGTCGTTCGCCGACACGCTGCGGGTTTCCATGGCCCACGTCGGACATGCCAGGCGCGTCAGCGAGGAGTTCCAGCGCGAGCTGGCGGCCACACGCGCCTCTCTCGAGGAAGCGTTCGCACTGATCGCGACGCCGGTCTAGACCGCAGACGTCCGAACAGCCGTCTTCGCGCTTGCCTTTGCCCCCGCATCGCGCCACGGATGCGCGACAGACGCTGTGGGAGACGAAGAGCCATGGACTACCGGAACATTCTCGTGAGCCGCGAAGGCGCGGTCGCCGTCGTCACGCTGAACCGCCCCAAGGCACTCAATGCGCTCAATTCGGAACTCCTTACGGAACTGGTGTCCGCCCTCGAGGGCTTCGACGCCGACGACGGCGTGCGCGCGATCGTGCTGACGGGCTCGGACCGCGCCTTCGCCGCCGGCGCCGACATCAAGGAGATGGCGCCGCAGTCCTATATGGACATGTTCAAGTCCAACTTCTTCGCGGCCGCCGCCGATCGCATCGCGGCCATCCGGAAGCCGATCATCGCGGCGGTTGCAGGCTACGCGCTGGGCGGCGGCTGCGAGCTCGCCATGCTCTGCGACTTCATTATCGCCGCCGACACCGCCAAGTTCGGCCAGCCCGAGATCAACCTGGGCGTGATGCCGGGCATCGGCGGCACGCAGCGCCTCACCCGCTTCGTCGGCAAGTCGAAAGCGATGGAGATGTGCCTAACGGGCAGGAACATGGATGCCGCCGAAGCCGAGCGCTCCGGCCTCGTCAGCCGGGTTGTGCCGGCCGCAGAGCTCATGGGAGAGGTGCTGAAGGCCGCGCAGAAGATCGCCGAGCAGTCCATGCCCATCGTCATGATGACCAAGGAGACCGTGAACCGGGCCTATGAGACCACGCTGGCCGAAGGCGTCCGCTTCGAGCGGCGCCTTTTCCACGCCATGTTCGCGACCGAGGACCAGAAGGAAGGCATGGCCGCCTTCAGCGAGAAGCGCAAACCGGCTTTCAAAGACCGCTAAAATCGCCAATTGACGGGGCGGCAGGCGCTCGGTAGAAACCGCGCCCGACTTTGGATTAGGACGACCATGCCCAATATCGCCTCGGCTAAAAAGCGCGTTCGCCGGACCGCCAAGCGGACGGAGATCAACCACTCCCGCAAGAGCCGGATCCGCAACTTCACCCGCAAGGTCGAGGAAGCGCTGGCAAAGGGCGACAAGAAAGCCGCTGAAGCCGCTCTGAAGGCCGCCGAGCCGGAGATCATGCGTGGCGTGACCAAGGGCGTCATCCACAAGAATGCAGGCAGCCGCAAGGTTTCCAGGCTCACCAAGCGGGTCGCGAAGCTGGGCTAGTCGCTAAGCCCCTGTCTTTTCTTCAGTAAAGCTCAGTCGAAAAGGGTCCAGACATTTGTTCTGGACCCGTTTTTATTTGTCAGTAGACGGAATTTCAAGAATACTTCACCGACCTGTCGCATCGTGACAGTGACGCACAGGATAACCCTCTGATTTGGCGTAACTTCCTATTTTCCGTATACGTTGCTTGGGGTTAGCACCATTCATCGAACAGTAAAAAAGCCATTAACGGATGCTTTTTCCGCTTGCGGAGCCCACCCTGCTTGGCTATCGTCCTGAGCCTGGTGGCGGGGCCGCGAGAGAAATGATCAAGAACAAAATAAATAACGAACGAGTATTCGGGTTGGTTCCGATCTCTCTGCGACCTAACTGCAAATCCAGTATCTAGTAAAACGTAAATCTGTTCTTCAACCGGCCCAGTACAGGAGCCGGAATGCGGTCCCGTATTGCGGGACTGCGGGGCGGAACGCGGGGTCTATTAATATGGTTAGCAGTGACTATGCGGGCGACCTCTCGACGGCGGAGGCTTGGGCCCTCCTCGAAAAGGAGCCCAAGGCACAGCTGATCGACGTGCGCACCACCGCCGAATGGACATTCGTCGGCGTGCCGGATGTGTCGCCGTTGGGACGCCAGACGATCTGCGTCGAGTGGCAGACCTATCCGGACATGGCGATTAATCCGGAGTTCGCGAAGGCCGTCGCGGGGCAGCTTCAGCGCGCAGGCGCCAACGAGACGACGCCGCTGCTGTTCCTCTGTCGATCGGGCGCGCGCTCGCGTGCCGCTGCGATTGCGATGACGCGCGCAGGCTTCGGCAAAGCTTACAACGTCGCGGGTGGTTTCGAAGGCGATCTCGACGAAGCCCGCCATCGCGGGCAACGCAACGGGTGGAAGGCGCAAGGACTACCCTGGCGCCAAAGTTGAACATTACTGCTGAAGGAGGGGGCGGGCCGGTCTAGGACCGGCAAAGGGGCAAAACGGACTTTTGGGCAAGAGTCAGACGCAATTGGGGCAGCCGGCATTTGCCGGCCACAGAACAACAAAAAGGCAAGGGACATGACACAAGCCATACCAAAATCGGGACCACTCGATTGGACACTTATCTGGTCAGGCGCGAGAGAACGCCTTCGTCGCGAGTTGGGCGACGCCGTGTTCGACACCTGGATCAGTCCGCTGGTGCTCGTCGATTTCCAGGACGGCGAGCTCAAGATCGGCGCGCCGCGTCCCTTCGCGCGCAATTGGGTGGCCAACCAGTATCAGAACCGCATCGAGCGGGCCGTGCGCGCGGAAGGCGCCGAACCGCAATCGCTGTCGATCGTGCTGGCGCCGCAGAGACCACTGTCGCCTCCTCTGATGACTCCGCCGCGCGAGTCTCGTCCCGCGGCCGCCACGATCTCCTATTTGCAGGAAAGCGCCGCGAAATCCGGCGAGCAGCGCCGCGTGCTCTCCAATCGCGTGCTCGATCCTGTCCAGTCTTTCGACAATTTCGTCGCGGGTCCGGCGAACGAATTCGCCTACCGTGCGACGCGCGCGCTGGCAGAAGACGACGGCTCCGATGTGCCGCTGCTCTTCGTCCACGGCAGCTTCGGTTTCGGGAAAACGCATCTCTTGAATGCGGTCGCCCTCGAAGCCCGCCGTCGTGGTCGCCGCGCGCTGCTTTTGGGCGCCGAGGACTTCATGCGCCAGTTCCTGGGAGCACTGAACCGCAAGGACACGCTCGGCTTCAAGGACGAGCTGCGCGCCGCCGACATGCTCCTGATCGACGATCTGCAGCATCTCTGCCGCTCGACCTATACGGTGTCGGAGTTCCTGCACACGCTGAACGCGTTCTCCGATCTGCGGCGCAAGCTCGTGATCGCAGCGGACCGCCCGCCGACGGCGCTCGAAACGCTCGGTGCTGACGTTCGCTCGCGCCTTTCAGGCGGGCTTGTCATCGCTCTGGCGAAGCCGGATCGCTCCACGCGCCTTGCGATCTTGAAATCGCGTGCGGGCGAGTATGCCAAGCGGCGTCCGGATGCAGCGCTGCCGGACGACGTCCTCGAGCATCTCGCCGACATGGAGGATGCATCTCCTCGCGATCTCATCGGCGCATTCACCAAGCTCGCGGTCTATGCCGATCTCACCAAGAAGCCCGTCACGATCGATGTGGTGGCGGAAACCATCGGCACGCGCGCGCGCGGCAAGAAGACGTCCATCGAGGACATTCAGCGGCGCACCGCGGAGTTCTACAAGCTGGAACTGCGCGACTTTCATTCGCCGCAACGTTCGCGCCGCGTGGCGCGGCCGCGTCAGGTGGCGATGTATCTCGCCCGCGAGCTGACCGAACGCTCGCTTCCCGAGATCGGCCGCCGCTTCGGCGGGCGCGACCACACGACCGTGCTGCACGCCTGCCGGCGCATCGCGGCGCTCTGCGAAGAAGACCCCGTTCTCAAGCAGGAAGTCGATTTCCTCAAGGATGTGCTCGGCAAGTTGAGCTGAGTTTTGGGGCGTAGACACTTACCGCCGGGCCCTCGCAATGAGGTCGCCCGGCGGGCTTTCGTCATGGCCGGTCAAGCGCTTACCCGCTAGCAGGGGCAGAATACCCCTGATATACTCTCTTGCTTGAGTCGGACTCCCCGAAAAATCTCAAGCAAGTCAAGGGGTTATAGCTCCCCGCCGCGGCGCCTTTCCGGCCCCGTCGGGAGGCTGAAACAAGCGACCGGAAGCAAGCGCAAAACCTATGAAGATCACAGTCGAACGGGGCGCCTTTTTGAAGGCCTTGAGCCATGTCCAGAGCGTCGTCGAGCGCCGGAACACGATTCCCATCCTGTCCAATGTCCTGATCGATGCGGGCCAGGGGCGGCTGAAGCTGACCGCCACCGATCTCGATATTGAGATCGTCGAAGCGATTCCGGCCGACGTGCTGCGAAACGGCTCGGCGACGGCGCCGGCGCACATGCTTTACGACATCGTGCGCAAATTGCCCGACGGTGCGCAGGTGCAGGCGGAGCTTCTGGCGGCAGAAGGCGGACGGCTTGCGGTCTCCGCCGGCAGCATCCGCTTCGAGCTTGCCTGCCTTCCCAAGGAAGACTTTCCGCAGATGTCGGCGGGCGCCCTGCCCCACAAATTCCGTCTCGCCACGGACAGCCTGAAGCGCCTGATCGACAAAACCCGCTTTGCGATTTCGACCGAAGAGACGCGGTTCTATCTGAACGGCATCTATCTGCACGCGGCCGGCAGCGGCAAATCGAAGGTTCTGCGTGCCGTAGCGACCGACGGCCATCGCCTCGCCCGCTTCGAGCTCGAACAGCCTGATGGTGCGGGCGATATGCCCGGTGTCATCGTGCCGAGAAAGACCATCACCGAACTGCGTCGTCTTCTTGACGACGCCGAAGGCGCGATTGACGTGTCGCTATCCGACACCAAGATCCAGTTCATCACCGATGGCGTGGAACTGACCTCGAAGCTGATCGACGGCACCTTCCCCGACTATCAGCGCGTGATCCCGACCGCGAACGACAAGTCGCTGGCGCTGGATTCGAAGGAGTTCGCCGCCGCGGTCGATCGCGTGTCGACCATCTCGGCCGACAAGACACGCGCCGTGAAGCTCAATCTCGCCAAGGACAAACTGACGCTGACGGTCGTCAATCCGGATTCCGGCACGGCGACGGAAGATCTCGGCGCGACCTATAGCGCCGCACCCCTTGAGATCGGCTTCAACGCTCGTTATCTGCTTGATATCACGGGCCAGATCGAGGGCAAGGAAGTGCGCTTCCTGTTGTCCGATGCCGGCTCGCCCACGCTCATCGAAGACACGGACGACGGCGGCACGCTCTACGTCCTGATGCCGATGCGAGTCTGACAGATTGACGAGCCTGAACAACATGCGCTCCGAGGGAGCGCTCTCTCCCATTGCGGATAATGCACCCCGCCTTGCGGTGACGCGTCTGGTGCTGTCGCAGTTCAGGTCCTACGCGGCGGCCGAGCTTGTCACAAGCGGACGCTCTGTGGTTCTCGCCGGCCCCAACGGCGCGGGCAAGACAAATGTCCTCGACGCGATCTCGCTTCTGGCGCCGGGCCGCGGGCTCAGAGGCGCAAGCCTGAGGGATCATGTCCGCAAGGGCCCCATCGAGACAGCGGACAACGCACTGTGGGCTGTCGCTGCGACCGTCGCGCGCGGTGATGTGAGCTATGAGCTCGGCACAGGCCTTGGTCTCAACGCGCAAGGCGCGGAGCGCAGGCGGATGCATCTGAACGGTGCGCCGATGGGCAACGCGAGCGAACTGGCCGAGATCGTGCAGATGATCTGGCTGACGCCGGCCATGGATCGCCTCTTCATCGAAGGTGCGAGTGGACGGCGGAAGTTTCTCGATCGTCTCGTGCTCGGCTTCGACAGCCAGCATGCACGCCGAGCGGCCCGTTACGAAGTCGCGATGCGCGAGCGGTTGCGGCTTTTGAAATTCGGGCCACGCGATCCTTCCTGGCTCGAAGGGCTCGAGGCGGAAATGGCAGAAACCGGCGTGGCGATGGCGATAGCGCGCGCCGAAACCGTGACGCGACTGAACGCAGCCCTGACCGCGCGCGGCAGTGCCGGCGCCTTTCCCAGCGCGCAGCTGGCGCTCGAAGGCGATGCGGATGTGCCGGCCGCCGAGGACGCAGCCGCTGCGGAAGAGGCATTCAAAGCGCGCTGGGCAAAGTTGCGCATGCGCGACGCGGAAGCCCGCCGCACGACATTCGGCCCTCATACGAGCGACCTCGTCGTCCGGCACACGGAAAAGCGGATGAATGCAGCCGACTGCTCGACGGGTGAACAGAAAGCGCTGTTGATCTCGATCGTGCTCGCCGACGCTTGGGAACTGGCGAGGAGCCGCGACGGCCATGCGCCGCTGCTGCTGCTCGACGAAGTCGCGGCCCATCTTGATCAGAAGCGTCGCCACGCGCTGTTCGACGAAATTCTGGCGCTCGGTGCGCAGGCCTGGATGACCGGTACGGACCTCTCGCTGTTCGACAGTCTTCAGGCGCGCGCGGACGTCTTCCTTGTCAACGCCGGCATATTTGTCCGGCAGGAATAGCAGCTCATGACATTACCGACAGACGAAAACAACGAATACGGCGCAGAGTCCATCAAGGTCCTCAAGGGCCTCGATGCGGTGCGCAAGCGCCCGGGCATGTATATCGGCGACACCGACGACGGGTCAGGCCTGCATCACATGGTCTACGAAGTCGTCGACAACGCGATCGACGAGGCGCTGGCCGGCTATGCGACGCGCGTCGATGTGCTCCTCAATGCCGACGGCTCCTGCACCGTGCGCGACAACGGCCGCGGCATTCCGACCGATATCCATCCGACGGAGGGCGTGTCCACAGCCGAAGTGGTCATGACGCAGCTCCATGCCGGCGGAAAATTCGAACAGAACGCCTACAAGGTCTCGGGCGGTCTTCACGGCGTCGGCGTTTCGGTCGTCAACGCACTGTCGGAAAGGCTCGACCTGCGCATCTGGCGCAACGGCCAGGAATTCTACATGCGCTTCCGCCACGGCGATCCGGAAGCACCTCTGGAAATGGTCGGCCACGCCGACAAGCGCGGCACCGAAGTGACTTTCCTGCCCAGCACCAAGACGTTCTCCAAGACGGAGTTCGACTACGCAACGCTCGAGCATCGCCTGCGCGAGCTCGCCTTCCTCAATTCCGGAGTGACGATCGTTTTCAGCGACCTGCGCGGCGTTGAGAAGAAGGAAACGACGCTGCACTACGAAGGCGGTCTCGAAGCCTTTGTGCGCTATCTGGACCGCGCCAAAAACCTCCTGATCCCCTCGCCCGTCATGATCAAGTCGGAGCGGGAGGGCATGATGGTGGAAGCGGCGCTCGCCTGGAACGACTCCTACCACGAGAACATGCTCTGCTTCACCAACAACATCCCGCAGCGCGACGGCGGCACGCATCTGGCCGGCTTCCGCGCGGCATTGACCCGCGTCGTGACGAAATATGCCGAAGACTCCGGCATCGCGAAGAAGGAGAAGATCGCGATCACCGGCGACGACTGCCGCGAAGGACTCACCTGCGTTCTTTCGGTGAAGGTGCCGGATCCCAAGTTCAGCTCGCAGACGAAGGACAAGCTCGTCTCCTCGGAAGTGCGTCCGGTCGTCGAAAGCGTCGTCAACGATCAGCTGGGACGCTGGTTCGAGGAACACCCGACGGAAGCCAGGAACGTCGTCGGCAAGGTCGTGGAAGCCGCCGCCGCCCGCGAAGCCGCGCGCAAGGCCCGCGAACTCACACGCCGCAAAGGCGCGCTCGACGGCTCGTCCCTCCCGGGCAAGCTGGCCGATTGCCAGGAGCGCGATCCCTCCAAATGCGAAATCTTCATCGTCGAGGGCGACAGCGCCGGCGGCAGCGCCAAACAGGCGCGAAATCGCGCCAATCAGGCGGTGCTCCCGTTGCGCGGCAAGATCCTCAACGTCGAGCGCGCGCGCTTCGACAAGATGCTATCTTCACAGGAGATTGCCACGCTCATCACGGCGCTCGGCACCGGCATCGGCCGCGAAGAGTTCAACGCCGACAAGCTCCGCTATCACAAGATCATCATCATGACCGACGCCGACGTGGACGGCGCCCATATCCGCACACTGCTGCTTACGTTCTTCTATCGGCAGATGCCGGAGCTGATCGAACGCGGCCATCTCTTCATCGCACAACCTCCGCTTTACAAGGCCGCGCGCGGCAAGTCCGAGCGCTATCTGAAGGACGAGCGCGAGCTCGACGACCATCTGATCCAGGACGGCTCATCGGGCGTCGTGTTCACGCTCCACTCGGGCGAACAGGTCGGCGGCCAGGAGCTCGACAAGCTGATCGCGGATGCGCGTGCGGTCTCGGCGGCACTGGCCGGATTCCCGCCTCATTATCCGCGCTTCGTGCTGGAACAGGCGGCGATCGCCGGCGTCCTCAATCCCGACGTGTTGAACGACAAGGCGAAGGCGGCGGATGCCGCAGAACAGATCGCGCGCCGTCTCGACCAGCTCTCAGACGAGACCGAGCGCGGTTGGCATGGCGAGCCGACGCCGGATGGCGGGCTCAAATTCTGGCGCGAAGTGCGCGGCGTGCGAGAGAGCGTCGCCATCGACGGCCAGCTGATCCAGAGCGCCGATGCACGAAAGCTCGATCGCATGAAGGACGAGCTGCACACCATCTATCAGCACGCGGGCAAGCTCGCCCGCAAGGACGAGATCCGCGAAATCCGCGCGCCCTCGCAGCTCCTCGGCGCCATCTTCGAATGGGGCCGCAAGGGCGTTGCGCTGCAGCGCTACAAAGGCCTGGGCGAAATGAATCCCGAGCAGCTTTGGGAAACGACGCTGGACGAAAATGCACGGACGCTCCTGCTCGTGAAAGTGCAGCATGCCGATGAAGCCGACGATCTCTTCGCCAAGCTCATGGGTGAAATTGTCGAGCCGCGGCGCGAATTCATCCAGGACAATGCCCTGAACGCGGCCCTGGACGTTTAACCCTGTTGTACCCGGCCAGCACGAGCCGGTTGTGACCGTCTATACTTGCCCCGCGGCAAGACCAGCCATAGAATTCGCCCCTCGCTATATTTCGGGGGCGGGTATGGAACCGGGTTCGGCCGGGGTCTCGGCAAGCATCACCGACAGGAAATCGCGCGACGAATACGTGGACATCCCGTCCTATGTGGAGCCGCCCGCCGCGGGGCTCGCCACGCGCCAGAAGCTCGCCTATCACGGCAGCGGAATCGCTGTCGGGCTTCTGATCGCAACGCTTGCGTTCGCCGGCTGGCGCTATTTTGATCCGGGCACGACGGCGACGGCGCAGAACACTCCGTTGCCGGTGCGCCTGGCGAGCGGTGTCGCCGATACGAACCACCCCGCCGTCACGGACACCAACACGGCAGTTCCAGCCGCAACCGGCGAAACATCTTCGCCGCTTCCCGGCACACACCATGCGAGAGCGAATGCCGGCGCGGAGGTCATCGCTGCAGCGAAACCGGCGAGCGGCCTCATGTATGTCCACCGCAACAATTCGGATCTGCGCCCCGCGCCATCGACATCCTCTGAACCGATCAAGAAGCTTCCCAAGGGTGAGAAGGTCCAGCTTCTGAGGCTGTCCGACAAATGGGCGCAGGTGGACGATGCCGGCACGAAGGGCTGGATGCGCGCGAGCGTGCTCAAGGATACGCCGCCGGGCGAAAAGAAAAAGAAGAAGAAAACGGACGACGAGTAGTCCCTCGTCCGCGCAGGTTTGCCACGCGTCAGCGAAGGTGATCGACACTCCGGCCGCGCGACGATAGGCTCGCCGCGCATTTGCGTCGCGAGGGGTCTATGCGTGGCTGGCGTCCCGTTCTCATCGGACTGTTGTGCCTGCCGCTCGCCGCGCGAGCCCAGGAGAAGGATGCAGCCGCGCATTGGCGCGCCTTGACTCAAATGGACGTCGAGGCGGCGCACAGGCTTCTCGCCGACAATCATCCCGCCGCAACGCCGGACGCCAAAGATCCGATATTCCCTGAGACGCTGAAGAAGGCTTACGCCGATGCGCGAGGCCGCGCCGCCAAGGCGACGAACTATCCGGGCTATGTCGCCACGCTCGGCGCTTTCGCCAACGCCATGGGCGACGGACATATCTGGTCCCACCCGCTCTATGTGCCCAACATCATCGAATGGACGGGCCTCATGACGGTCAAACGCGGCCCGAACTGGGTGATCGCATCGGAAGACAAGGACATCGTCGGCGAAGACGTCACCGGCGGACGCATCGTCAGCTGCGACGATATTCCGGTCGACGATTTCGCGCGCGACACGCTCGGGCGTTATCAGCGCGTCTGGGGCGTGGAGGCCATGCGCGTCCTCGCGGCGCCGCGGCTGCTTGTCGACGAAGGCAACCCATTCGTGAAACGGCCGACGGCCTGCGTCGTGGAGAAGGATGGCGCGCAGCATGCCATCACGCTGCATTGGACGAAAATCCTCCGCACAACTTTCCTTGCATCGATCAAGGGCGTGACCGGCAAGGCGGGCTTCGGGGTCCGCCGGGTGGGTGCAGGCACTTGGATCGCCATCGAGACCTTGAGCGTAAAGGCCCAGGCGGTCATCGACGCGGCGAAGGCGCAAGCCGAACAGCTGCGCAACGCGCCTTATGTCGTCATCGACGTGCGCGGCAATGGCGGCGGCGACGACGACTACGGCCGCAAGCTTGCGGATGTTCTTTACGGTCACGACTACGCGCTCTCGCGCATCGGCGAAGGTGGCGAGTCGGAAAGCTGCCGCCCCGTCTGGCGCGCTTCGCCTGAGAACATCAAGGCCGTCGATGCGCAAGCGCATGTGTTCGCCGAGACGGGCGAGACGGCCGGCGCGAAGGAATACGGCGAAGCCGTCGTCGCGATGAAGAAGGCGGAAGCGGGACATCATGCGTTGACCGGCGCGCCGACCTGCACGCCACCCCAGAACATGGCGGTCGCGGCAAAACCGCCATCGCTGATGCACGGCCGGGTGTTCCTGCTGACGGATTCCGTCTGCTTCAGCTCCTGCATCAATATGGCGGAGTTTTTCCGCAAGCTCGGCGCCACCCTCGTCGGACAGACGACGGGAGCCGACACGCATTTCTCCGAAGTGCGCGAGATCACCCTGCCTTCGGGCCTTTCGAACTTCTCGACACTGCAGGCGATCGAATCCGACATGCCGCGCGCCATCGGCCCGTTCGCGCCGGACATTCCCTATGACGGCGACATCAGCGATACCGCCGCGCTCGAGAAATGGATTGCGGAGATTGCTGTGAAAGGAAGCGCGTCGCGCTAAGCTTCACCGGCGCCACGCAGCCGGAAGCGCACAGGTTTCCAGTGACCGCGCTGCGCCGCGAGCACGAGCATCACAAGCGACGCGACGAAGCTTATGGAAACCGCAACGATCGAGGCTTCCGGGCCGAACTGCCCGCCTGTCAGCGCATCCGGCCCTAGAAGCGGCGCATGGATGAGCCCGCCTTTGCTGGCGCCTCCCGACACCGCTTCGCCGAAGATGCCGCCTTCGGTGAAATTCCAGCCGAAATGAAGACCGATCGGCAGCCACAACGAACGCGTTACGGCATAGGCCGCGGCGAGGAGGACGCCCGCCTCCAGGGCGATCGCGACCGAACTTTCGAGCGTGGCGCCGGGATTTCCCGAATGAAGGAAGCCGAACAGCGCACCTGAGAGAACGACGGCGATGATCGTTCCGAAGCCTTCTTCGAGGAGGCGAAAGACACCTCCGCGCATCAGGATCTCTTCGCCGAAGGCGGCGCCGAATGCGCCGGCAAACATCGCGAGGAGATTCTCGGTCGTGCCCCAGCCGGCAAAAGATGCGACGCCTAAAGCAAAAAGCCCCGCATAGACCGCCAGAAAGAGGACCAGTCCGATGGCCGCGCCCCCCAGAGCCAGCGGAATGGCGCCCCGAAAGCCGAGCTCGGTGGCGCTGCGATGCTCCGTCCAGCGGACGAGCAGGCGATAGGCCGAAGTCGCAAGCAGCGCGATCGCGAAACCTTCGCCGAGCAGAACGGCATTTCGGGGAATGCCGGGCTCATATCTGAGGAGCGCCCCGCGTCCGACCTGGCAGCCGATATACACGGCCGCGAGCACGACGAAAAAGACGACAAACCTCGACAGCCAAAAGCCCCAGAGCCCGCGCGGGCCGCTTGCTTCCGTCGTGTCCGACATCCGAGTCCCCTCCGGCATTCTGCGCACCAGATGTGGACGGTGTCACGGGATGCCGCAAGACTAGCCGGAAATCCTGCTAGTGGAACTACGGCCGCGCCCGGACGAGCCAGCAGGCGACCGGCGCGCGCACGCCTTCGGGCGTAGCGTAGGATTTCAGTGCGCCCATCACAGCATCGCGAATCTTTGTGCGCGTCGCTTCGTCGACCTCAGCCGTCGCACGCGACAGGGGCCCGATCGTCATCGTCTTCGCAGCGGCCTCTTCGACCGTCGCCGCCATGTCCATATGGCCGTCGAATTTCTCGATATGGATGTGGCGGAAACCGGCCTTCTCGAGAATATCGCGCAGGCGGTCCTTGTCGGCGAAGGCGAACGGGCCCGGCGCGTTGGGATCGATGGGCTCCTGCGGCGGCAGCAGCGGCCGCGCGGCAGCAATCGGGGTCATCGCCCAGCCATTGTCCTGCATCGCCCGCCAGCACACGAAGGCCAGCCGTCCGTTCGGCGCCAGCGCTTTGCGGATATTCGCGAACGCCCCCACGGGCTCGGCGAAGAACATCACGCCGAAGCGCGAAGCGACGAGATCGAAGACCGGCTGGAAGTCGTACGTCGATGCATCGGCCTCGATGAAGGGAATATCCGCCTGCGAGGCTTGCGCACGCGCCTGCGCCACGGAAAGCATCGGACCGGAGATATCGATTCCGGCAACGCTTCCGTCGCGGCCGACGCACTGGGCGAATGTGAACGTCGTCGTGCCGCAGCCGCAGCCGATGTCGAGCACGCGCTCGCCCGCTTTCGGCGCGGCGAATGCGAGGAACGCTTCCGTGATGTGGCCGAGAATTCTGTCGGTGTAGTCCTGCTGCGCGGCCCAGTTCTGGCCGGCGCGGCCGTTCCAATATTCGATCTGGTCCTGATTGTTCATGGGTTCAAACCTTCTTCCAGAACACGACAGTGTCGCAAAGCGTGCCGTCCGGAAAATATGCATAGTCCGGAATGACGCCGGTCCGCTGCCAGCCGAGGCGCGTATAGAGCCGTTCGGCCTCGCCGCCCCTGACGGTGTCGAGCACGAGGAGCGAGCGGCCGCGCCGGCGCGCCGCATTTTCGAGCTCGACCATCAGCTTCGAGGCAAGCCCCGCCTTGCGCGCGTTGCGATGGACCAGGAGCTTCTTCACATCGCCGCGATGCGGCTGATTGGGCGGCGTGTCGAGCCCCAATTGCACCGTGCCTTCGATGCGGCCGTTGTGCTTCGCGGCGAGCAGCACGGTCTTTCCGTCTGCGACGCCTGCAGCTACGTCGCGAAAGAATGCTTCCGCTTCGCGCTGGCCGAACGGCGGCATGAAGCTGACGGAGGCGCCGCCCTCCACGCAGTCGGCGAGCACGCGGGCGAGTTCGCCGACGGCGGCCACCGCTTCGGCCGCATCGAGTTCGACGACTTCGCCCGCCCCCTGCATCGTTATCTTCCGCTCTTCCGCTTGCGCATTGCGAGCGTTCTCAGGCGCAGCGCGTTGAGCTTGATGAAGCCCTTGGCATCCTTCTGATCGTAGGCGCCCTGGTCGTCCTCGAAGGTGACGAGATCCTTCGAATAGAGCGAGTAAGGCGAGGAACGGCCGATGACAATGACGTTACCCTTGTAGAGCTTGAGCCGCACCGTGCCGGCGACGAATTCCTGGCTCTTGTCGATGGCGGCCTGCAGCATCTCGCGCTCGGGCGAGAACCAGAAGCCGTTGTAGATGAGCTCGGCATAGCGCGGCATCAGTTCGTCCTTCAAATGCGCCGCGCCGCGATCGAGCGTGATCGATTCCATGGCGCGATGCGCGGCGAGAAGGATCGTGCCGCCGGGCGTTTCATAGACGCCACGCGATTTCATGCCGACGAAACGGTTCTCGACGAGATCGATGCGCCCCACGCCGTTGGCGCGGCCCAGCTCGTTCAGCTTCGTGAGCAGCGCTGCCGGCGAAAGCTTCTGGCCGTCGATCGATATCGCATCACCCTTCTCGAAGCCCACTTCTATGATTGTCGCCTTGTCCGGCGCTTCCTCCGGCGAGAGCGTGCGCTGATAGACGATGGATTCCGGCTCGACGGCGGGATCCTCCAGCACTTTTCCTTCCGACGACGAATGCAGGAGATTGGCATCGACCGAGAACGGCGCTTCGCCGCGCTTGTCCTTGGCGATCGGGATCTGGTGCTGTTCGGCGAATTCGAGAAGCTTGGTGCGGCTGGTCAGCTCCCATTCCCGCCACGGCGCGATGATCTTGATGGCCGGATTGAGCGCGTAATAGGTGAGCTCGAAGCGCACCTGGTCGTTGCCCTTGCCGGTCGCGCCATGCGCCACCGCATCGGCGCCGGTTTTCTCGGCGATCTCGATCTGCTTTTTCGCGATCAGGGGCCGCGCGATCGACGTGCCCAGAAGATAGACACCCTCGTAGAGGGCGTTGGCGCGGAACATGGGAAAGACGTAGTCGCGGACGAATTCTTCGCGGAGGTCCTCGACGAAGATGTTCTCCGGCTTGATGCCGAGCATCTCGGCCTTCTTGCGCGCAGGGCCAAGCTCTTCGCCCTGCCCCAGATCCGCCGTGAAGGTCACGACCTCGGCGCCATAGGCAGTCTGCAGCCATTTGAGGATGACGGACGTATCGAGCCCGCCGGAATAGGCGAGCACCACTTTCTTGACCTTGGCCAACTGAGCCTCCTGATTACGGCCGGACTATATCGGCCGGGCGCGCTTGGACAACCCCGCGCAGGCGCGGCTATAAGGCCGAGAGGCGCGTTATGCGGGGCGTTGAGACGATGGCAACCATCGAATTCTGGTACGAATTCGCGAGCACCTATTCCTATCCGGCGGCGATGCGGATCGAGCGGCTCGCGGGCGGCGCCGGCGTGGCGGTGCGCTGGCGGCCGTTTCTCCTGGGTCCGATTTTCGTCGCCAAAGGCGGTGCGGATTCGCCGTTCAACACCGATCCGGTGAAGGGCCGCTATATGTGGCGCGATCTGACCCGCATCTGCGCGCGCGAGGATATCCCGCTCAGGCTGCCGCCGTTCCGCTTCGTGCAGAATTCGCTCAAGGCGGCGCGCATCGCCGTCGCGGCCGATCGGGAGCCGTGGATGAAGGAGTTCTTCCGCCGCGTCTACATGGCGAACTTCGCCGAGCAGAAAGACATCTCCGATGACACGACGCTGACCACGATCCTCAAATCGCTCGACGTCGATCCCGATAAGGCCGTCGCCGCCGCGAACACGCCCGAGAACAAAGCAAAGCTCAAGGTACAAACCGACGAAGCCATTGCCCGTGGGATTTTCGGCGCGCCGTCATTCCTTGTGGAGGACGAGTTGTTCTGGGGGAATGACCGGCTGGAAGAGGCAATTGCGTGGGCGAAGTGGTAGAGCAGATTTCGAGAGCACCCGCTTCCGACCAGAATTTGATACCGAACTTTGCGGCCGCTGGCACGCTGTCGCTACCAGCCCCTCAAGGGGAGAGGGAATTCCGCGCCTTCCGCGAACATCGTTCCCGGACGCAGAGTCTTACGGAGGTCTGCGCGAGGCTCAGGATTTCCTTCTCCCCTTGAGGGAGAGGGCTGCCAAACGAGGTTTCGAATTCTGCGCAGATGGGGGTGAGGGGTCGGCGCAGAATCTAACTCGGCATCCGCGCCAGCTCCGGACATTGCGGTCGTCCGGCAGCTGGATTCACCGCACTGTCTCTTTCTTTCTGGGTGCGGAAACGCGGCGCGTCCTGGGTTCGGCCTTGGGCTTGGGCAAGAGCCGGAAGCGCGTCTGGCACCACGCAAAATCGACGCCCACGTCCAGCAGAGCATCGGAGCGTCCGCACGGGCAGACGAAATCCATGACCGCGATCACACGGTAAGTTTCGCCGGCGACGAGCGGCACCGGTCGCCCCGTGGCATGGTTCGGAGCAGCATTGACGCAGAGAACGAGATCGCCGGGACCGACAGCATCGCTCATAGCTTTCATCCATCAGCCTAGACGCAAGATCATACACCGATCTGCAAAGCGGCGGAACGCTACTCGAGCAAGTTGCGCTAGCCGGGACCGAAGCTCGCGTGGTACGCGACCTGCCCCGCGGGCGGCGGTCCCTCGAAGACCAGCCGTTGGAAATATTCGACCGGCGCATCGCCGTAACGGAGCTTGGGATCGCTCGCAAAGCCGAAGCGGGAATAGTAGCGCGGATCGCCGAGAACAACGCAGCCGTCGGCGCCTTTTGCTTTCAGCTGTGCCAACCCGCTTTCGATGAGCGCCTTTCCGACGCCTTTGCCTTGTCTGTCAGGCCGAACGGATACCGGGCCGAGACCGAACCAGCCGCCAGACCTCGTATCGATCGTGACGGGCGAAAACGCTACGTGCCCGATAATCTCGCGACTCTCGACAGCGACCAGGGAAATCGTCAGCGCGCCGGCGTCGCGCAACGCGTCCACGATGGCGGCCTCGGACCCCGAACTGTGCTCCGCGGCCGCAAATGCGGCGGTTGTTATGCTGCGGATGGCGCCCGAGTCGTGAGGCTTTTCATTGCGAATGGCGATCATCGTCAAAACGCCCCCCGGCGTCCGGACCCGGCGCCGGATTTAACTCGGCATTCTTGCCAGCTCGGCCGACTTCATCGCTGCCAGCCTTGCGCTGGCGCGTTCTTTGACGCTTTCGCTCTTGAGCTGGCCGCAGGCGGCCATGATGTCCCGGCCGCGCGGTGTGCGGATCGGGCTCGCATAGCCGGCGCGGTTGACGATCTCGGCGAATTTCTCGATCTGCTCCCAGTCGGAGCATTCATACGGCGCGCCCGGCCAGGGATTGAACGGGATCAGATTGATCTTGGCCGGAATGCCTTTGACGAGACGCACCAGCTCTTTCGCGTCGGCGAGCGTGTCGTTGACACCTTTCAGCATCACATATTCGAAGGTGATGCGCCGCGCATTGGAGACGCCCGGATAGGCTTCGCAGGCGGCCAGCAATTCGGCGATCGGATATTTCTTGTTGATCGGCACGATACGATCGCGGATCTCGTCGCGCACGGCGTGCAGCGAAATCGCCAGCATCGAGCCGATCTCGTCGCCCGCGCGCGGGATCATCGGCACGACGCCTGCGGTCGAGAGCGTGATGCGCCGCTTGGACAGCGCGAGGCCGTCGCCGTCCGCCACCAGCGCCAGCGCGGCCTTTACGTTGTCGAAATTGTAGAGTGGTTCGCCCATGCCCATCATGACGACATTGGTGATGCGGCGGTTCTCGCCGGTCGACGGCCAGTCGCCGAGCCGGTCGCGCGCGAGCATCAGCTGACCGACGATCTCCATCGGCGTCAGATTGCGCACGAGCTTCTGCGTGCCGGTGTGGCAGAAACGGCAATTGAGCGTGCAGCCGACCTGGGACGAAACACAGAGCGTGCCCCTGCCCGGCTCCGGAATGAACACCGTCTCGAATTCGACGCCCGGCCCCGCGCGCAACAGCCATTTGCGCGTGCCGTCGTTCGAGATCTGCTCGGTCACCATCTCCGGACGCTCGAGCGTGAAACGACCCGCCATCTCGCTGCGAAAGTCCTTCGCGAGATTGGTCATCTGGGCGAAGTCGCTGACGCCATGCGCGTAGATCCAGTTCCACAATTGGCGCGTGCGCATGCCGACGGCTTTGGCGGGTGTGCCCGCCTCCGTCAGCGCGGCCTTGAAAGCCGCTTCGTCGAGACCGATGAGGTTCTGTTTCAAGTCTTCCTCAATCACTCAAACGCCCGTCATCGCCCGCTTCATGCGGGCGACCCAATTTCCGGCAGAAAATAGGTTGTCCGGACAAGCCGGGCAATGACGAAAGGGGAAAGGTTCCTACAACCCGCAGCTCTCGTGCACCTTGTCGAGCGCTTCGCTGAGGCCCGCGAGCGAATAGGTATCGCGCGTCTGCGTGCCGCGCTTGGAGGTGCCGATGATGATCATTTCGGCGCTCTTGCGCATCGCCTCGACGAGCCGCTGCTCGTCCGCGGGCTGCTCGACCCAGGCGCCGCCGGCCGTGCCTTCGTTCTTGGTGAAGAACTCGAATTTCTCCGGGCCGACTTCTGCGGTCACCGTGCTCTTGTCCTTGTATTCGTAGCCCGGAACGATCTCGGGCTCGGCCTTCGCCTTGCGGTTCGGCCAGTCGTTGATCAGGAAATAGACAGCGTCGCGCTTCACGCGCGCCGGCTCGGTCAATTTCGGCTTCGAGAGCGCGTAGCAGACCTTCGCTTCGCCGTCGCCGGAAGAATAGACCGACCAGGCCTTGAAGTCGCCGATCTTCTGCGGCGGATCGGCAAAGGCGGGGACTGCGGCTGCAAGGCCGCCGGCGGCGACGAGCATAAGGCGCAAAAATTTCATGGGTTCCTCGGAAGCGTGTTTCGATAGCGGTTGCGGCGCGGGACCGGAAACGTCAGCGGACTCGGAAGACTTTCTGTAAGCGGCGCACAGAATACCGGGCGCGCCGAGCCCCTGTAAACGCTCAAAACGTTAATAGAATGGGGCGAATTCAAGACGGCCGTTCAGGTCCCCTGCCGCGCGATCTCCTCTTCCACGTCTCTGAGGCGATCCTTGCCGAAGAAAAGTTCCGAGCCCACGAAAAAGCTGGGGCTGCCGAAGACGCCGCGCTCGACCGACTCGGACGTGTTCCTGAGCAGGCGGCTTTTGACCTCCGGCGTCTCCGCCTGGGCCATCAGCCGGTCGGCATCGAAGCCCGATTCGGCGAGCGCTGCGTGGATCACCGCCGGATCGTCCATGTCCTTCGGCGCCTCCCACATGTGATGGAAGACCGCGTCGACGTAAGGGGCGAGTTGACCGTCGGTTTCCGCTGCAACTGCGCCGCGCATTAGCGCAAGCGTATTCACCGGGAAGAACGGGTTCATCTGGAATTCCCGGATGCCGTTGCGGGCGATGAAGCGGCGCATTTCCAGGTTCTCGTAGGCGTGCTTGTTCTTGACGTCGCCAAACTGGACCATCGGGGGCTTGTTGTTGGTCAGCTTGAACACGCCGCCCAGGAGTACGGGCACATAGATAAACTTTGCGCCCGTTCGCTTTTCGATGCCTGGGATGACCTTGTGCGCGAGATAGGCGTTCGGGCTTCCGAAGTCGAAGTGAAATTCCACGCGCGGCATCACCAGGTCTCCCCGTAAGGTCTGAGGTCGAGTTCGAATGTCCAGGCGTCGCGTGTCTGCGTGTGCAGGTCCCAATAGGCCTTGGCGACGGACTCCGGGTTCATCAGCTGATCGGGCTTGATGTTCGCGATGGCTTCCTCGCCGCCGCGTTCGCGGATGCGTTCGCGCACGAAGGCCGTGTCGACGCCCGCGTCGATGATCAGATGGGCGACATGGATGTTCTTCGGGCCCAGCTCGCGCGCCATGCTTTGCGCCACGGCCCTGAGGCCGAACTTGGCGCTGGCGAAGGCGGCATAGCCTTTGCCGCCCCTGAGGCTCGCCGTCGCGCCGGTGAACAGGATCGTGCCCTTGCCGTGCGGCAGCATGCGGCGCGCCGCTTCGCGGCCCGTCAGGAAGCCGGCATAGCAGGCCATTTCCCACACCTTGCGGAAGACGCGTTCCGTCGTGTCGAGGATCGGGAAATTCACGTTGGCGCCGGGATTGAAGATACAGACTTCGAGCGGCGCGAGGCGGTCCGCTTCGTCGAGGAAGGCGGTCACATCCTCCTCCTTGCGCGCATCGAGACCGCGCGCGACGCATCGCCCGCCTGCTTTCTCGATTTTTTCCACAAGCGCGCCAAGTTTGTCCGCCGTGCGGCGGCCCGCGACGACCGTATAGCCCTCGCAGGCGAAGCGTTCGGCGATCGCGGAGCCGATGAAATCGCCGGCGCCGATGACGGCCGCCGTGGCGTTGCGGGACGGCATGCTTCCCTCCACTTCCTCTGCTGTCATGGCCCGCAAATGCGGGCCACCCAGTTTAAGACTGTGCGAAGTCAAAAGACTGGACGACGTTTCGTTTTCCAGCGTTGAACAGATGTCACCTGGGTGGCCCGCATTTGCGGGGCCATGACGGGTAAGGAGATTAAGTCTTGAAATAAGACTGAGTCAACCGCATACTTGCACCATGCGCTGGGATTCGCTCGATCGCGAGAATTGTTCGCTCGCCCGTGCGCTCGCCGTCGTGGGCGACCGCTGGACTTTGCTCGTGCTCAGGGAAAGTTTCATGGGCATTCGCCGCTTCGACGATTTCGAGAAGCGGCTCAAGATTGCGCGCCGCGTCCTCTCCGAGCGGCTGACGATGCTCGTCGACGAAGGTGTGCTGCGGAAGGTGCCCTACCAGGAAAAGCCCACGCGCTATGAATATCGCCTCACCGACAAGGGTTTCGCGCTTTACCCGACCATCATCACGCTCGTGCATTGGGGCGATCGCTTCTATGCGGACAGTGCCGGCCCGCCGGTCCTGCACACGCACAGAACCTGCGGTCACGATTTTCGCGCGGTGGTGACTTGCTCCGAATGCGGCGAAGCGCTGGACGCGCGCGCAGTGACGCTGCGCCCGGGACCGGGCACGCTCAGGAGCGCAGGCCGTAGCCGATCGAAAACAGCCTGAGGACGCCGAGGAAGAGCAGCGCGAAAAGACCCAGCGCCACGCCGATGCCGATCCATTCATTGGCTTCGGTGAAGCCGATCATGGAATGCCTGAGCCCGCTGATGAAATAGAAGAACGGGTTGGCGAAGGCCATCCATTTGAGCCAGCCCGGCAGCATGGAAACAGTGTTGAACACGCCGCCGATGAAGGAGAGCGGCGTTATGAAGAAGACGTTGAGGATCGTCAGCTGCTCGAAATTGTTGGCCCACAGACCGATGACGATGCCGAGAAGGCCAAAGACCGCCGACACCGACACGATCCAGAAGAGGAATTCCGCAAGGTTGGCGATCGCGGTTGCGTGAAATGCAAGTCCGATCACGAGAATGCCCAGCGCCGTAATGACGGAACGAACAACCACGACCGAAAGGACCCCGGCGATCATCTCCGCATAGGAAAGCGGCGACACCAGCGTCTCTTCGACATAGCGCAGGAAGCGCGAGAAATATATCTGCGACGACGACTGCAGGAAGGAGGCATTGACAACGTTGAGAGTCACGATGCCCGGGAGCACGAATTCGATGTAGCGGTGCCCGCCGATCAGCGCGATGCGGCCGCCGACCACCGAGCCGAAGATGAAGATGAAAAGCAGCGCCGAGATCCACGGCGCCAGGAAGGCCTGGATGGGCACGCGCATGAGCCTCGACCACTCGCGGCGTATGATGGTCCACAGGCCGATCCAGTTCACACTGCCGTCGAACCTGTTCATGCCGGCGCCGTCACGTGGTTGGGCTCTGCGCCCGTCGACCTTAAATAGGCCGCTTCGAGCCCGCCCGGCTCGTTCACGAATTCCGCCTTCGGCCCGTGACGCACGATCTTCCCGCCGTTGACGATGGCGATGCTGGCGCAGAGCCGCTCGACTTCCTCCAGATAGTGCGAGGTCAGGAAAATCGTCTTGCCGTCGCGATTGAGCTCCTGGAGATAGCGCCAGAGATCGCGCCGGAGCTCGACGTCGACGCCCGCCGTGGGTTCGTCGAGGATCAACAGCTTGGGATCATTGATCATTGCGCGTGCCAGCATCACGCGCCGCTTCAGGCCGCCCGACAGTTCGCGGAACGGTTTCTTGGCATGCGGCTCAAGCTCGAATTTCTGGATCAGCATATCGACGCGGGCTTTGCGCTCGGCCGTGCGCATGCCGAAATAGCCGCCCATCCAGTCGACGATGTCCGTCACCTTGGCGAAATTGTCGACATTGAACTCCTGCGGCGACAGGCCGATCAGCTTGCGCGCCTCACGATAGTCTTTCACCGCGTCGACACCGAAGATCTCGATCGTTCCCGAACTCGGCGTGGCAATGCCGGTGATGCAGTGGATGGTGGTCGATTTGCCCGCGCCGTTCGGTCCCAGAAAGCCGAAGAAATCGCCCGGCTGGACGTCGAGCGAGAGGTCGTCGACCGCGACGGTGCCGCCTTTGTAGATCTTGCGGAGATGCGAGACGTGAAGCGCGAGAGTCATGGTCCGGGCGGAAAAAGCGGACGCGCACTATAGCGACCGCCGCCCGAATGTCATGCCCTCAGTCCATGTTGGCGGCGCGGGCCCAGCCGACGGGACGCACCTTCGTGGCCGCCGGCGCCGCCACCGCGTTCTCCGACAGCGACAGAAGCGCATCGAAATAGGCGATGGTGCTCTTGAGGCCTTCGGCGAAGCCGACATGCGGCTTCCAGCCGAGAAGTTTCTCGGCCTTGCTGATGTCGGGTTTGCGCTGCTTGGGATCATCCGTCGGCAGCGGACGGTACTCGATCCGCGAGCGGCTGCCGGTCAGATCGACGATGACTTCGGCCAGCATCTTGATGGTGAGTTCGGTGGGATTGCCGAGATTGATCGGTCCCGTCACCTCGTCGGGAGATTCCATCAGCCGCATCAGCCCGTCGACCAGATCGTCGACATAGCAGAAGGAGCGCGTCTGACTGCCCTCGCCATAGAGCGTGATCGCCTCGCCCTTCAGCGCCTGGACGATGAAGTTCGACACCACCCGCCCGTCATTGGGGTGCATGCGCGGGCCATAGGTGTTGAAGATGCGCGCGACCTTGATCTTGACCTTGTGCTGGCGCCAATAGTCGAAGAACAGCGTCTCGGCGCAGCGCTTGCCTTCGTCATAGCAGGAGCGCGGCCCAATCGGGTTGACGTTGCCCCAGTATTCCTCCGTCTGCGGATGAACCGCCGGGTCGCCATAGACTTCCGATGTGGAGGCTTGGAGGATGCGTGCCTTCACGCGCTTGGCCAGCCCCAGCATGTTGATGGCGCCGTGGACGCTTGCCTTCGTCGTCTGCACCGGATCGAACTGGTAATGGATGGGGCTCGCCGGGCAGGCGAGATTGTAGATGCGGTCGACTTCGACATAGAGCGGAAAGGTCACATCATGGCGCATCAGCTCGAAGCGCGGGTGGCCAATAAGGCTCTGGATGTTGCGCCGCGAGCCGGTAAAGAAATTGTCGAGGCAGAGGACTTCCGCGCCCTGCGCAATCAACCTCTCGCAAAGATGCGAGCCGATGAAGCCTGCCCCGCCCGTCACCAGCAATCGGCTGTCCACACTCATGCATATCCCCTTTTAGCGCGACGCGAGCTTGCGACGCTTGGCCGGCTCGAGCGGCATCACCGAGGCGCCGTCGGCCCTTGCAATGTCCTGCGCCGTCCAGATGCGATTGTCCGACGGCAACGGCCGCGCGCGGTGCAGGCGCGTAAGCTCGTCCTTGTAGATCCCGTGATAATCCTGGACTGCCTGCATCTCGACGACCTCGTGCTCGTGCTCGATGCCGGCCATGAAATAGGCGGGAAGATTGGTAAGATCCGGCTGCGGCAGGCGCCCGTTCTGATAGTCCTCGCACATGCCGAAAAAGAGCTCTTCGAGGCTCCGGACCAGCCTGTCCATGTCGAACAGCGTGCAGGTGTCGCGGTTGGCGTTGAGCTGCGCCTTGTAAGCATCCAGCTGCCGCGGGTTGCGCGCCAGCGCGATGGCGCGCGTGACGAATTCCTGGGGCGTCTGGCAGATGAGGTCCGGCAGACCTGCGGCGCGCACCAGGCTGCCGCAGACGCGCGATGCAAAGCTGCGCCCCGAGAGCGTGAGCACCGGCAGGCCCATCCACAACGCATCGGAAGCCGTCGTGTGTGCGCCATAAGGCGCGGTGTCGAGGAAAATATCGGCGAGCGGATAGCGCGCCAGATGGAACGCATTCTGAAGCTTCTGCGCGAAGACGATGCGCGAGCGTGCAATGCCGCGATTCTCGAAAAACGCCCAGAGCCGGGCCTTCGCCTCGTCGGAGGCGTCGATCAGCCAGAGGACGCTGTTGGGCACGCCGATCAGGATGTCGACAAAGCGGTCGAACGTGAACTTCGTGAATTTCTGCGTGCCGTTGAAACAGCAGAAGACGAAGGCGTTCTCGGGGAGCCCTGCCTGCGCGCGCGTCGGCTTTTCGGCGATGATCCCGCGCTTCCTGTCATTCGGCTGATAGCAGGGCAGCCGGACGACCTTCTCGGCATAGTACATTTCCGAGTCCGGCGGCACGATCCAGTCGTCGGCGATCATGTAGTGGTGATAGGGCGTGCCCATCGAACCGGGGAAGCCCAGCCAGTTGACCTGGATCGGCGCCGGCCGCCGCGCGAACACCTCGGTGCGCGAATCCTTGGTGTGGCCGTTGACGTCGACGAGAATGTCGATCCCGTCCGCGGCAATCCTGCGTGCCGCTTCGTCGTCGTTCATGCCCCGGATATCGACCCAATGCTCGACCGCGCTCTTGATGCGGGTCGTCAACGGGGTTTCGGAATGCATGCCGCAGTAATAGGCGAAGATCTCGACCTCGTCGCGGTGATGGAGCTCGAAGAGCTCTGCCATCAGATAGCCGATGGCATGGTCGCGGAGGTCGGATGAAACATAACCCACGCGAAGGCGGCGATTGGAAAGATCGATCGGCGCATGCCGGCGGTCGCCATCCCAATCTCGCGGCACCTCCTTGATCTCGCGGCGCACATAGCGTTCGGCCGTCGCGAGCTGCAGGAGCGGATCATCGGTATACCAGGTCATGGACAACGGGTGCGCGCTTTCGAGCAGTCCCTTCCGGTCGAGCTTCGCGACGGGCTCCATGATCGGCCATTTGCAGGCGCCCAGGCGGATGGCGATATGCTGCGCGATGATTTCGGGCTGATTGGGATCGATGTCGAGCGCGCGGACGATCGCGGATTCGGCGGCATCGCCCAGTTTGTTGTCCGCGAGGACGCGCGCCGTCTGCTTCAGCGCAGTGATCGCATATTCGATCGCCTGGCCCGTCATCTGCACGGGCTGCTCCACGACGGCGCGCCATTGGTCGAGGGCGAAACGCGCTGCGCCGGCCCGCTCGAGCAGTCCGCCGAGATTGATATGCGCCGGCGCGAAATCCGGCTTCAGCTGGATTGCAGCCAGCAGCGAATCGATGGCCGCCGAGCGATCACCCATTTTTTCGTCGAGCTCGGCGCAGTTGAAGAGCGCCACAAACAGCAGCGGATCGTTCGAGTTGAATTTGATCCAGATCTTGTAGAGCTGGCGGGACAGCGATTTTTTGTCGGCCTCGGCGAACTGTCCGGCGATATTGATGAGTTCACCCAGCGGCATCGCGCCCGCGGTGATTTTCTGCACGGCGCTGAAGAACAGTTCTTCGGACATATCGATCCCGTCGCGGCACGAATACGGCAAAGCGCACCGAACGGACGCCAGCCCCAACCGCTAAAATTTGAAGGATTAGAGTTGAAAAGCCCTTAATGCGGAGCTTCCGCGTGACGGCGCAGCTTTAAGAAAAAGGAAACGCGCCCGACGGGGATCGGGCGCGTTGCCAGGGACAGATAGCCTGGGCCGGCTTAGATGTTCGCGGCGTAAACGGCGGCCTGCGGGTCGCTCATGCCCGCGACCTGCGCCGCAGTAAAGCCCATCAGCTGCGTGGCCGAGAGCTCGCCCAGTGATGTGGTCGAGATCTGTGCGATCTGCGTCGCCGTCAGGCCCGAGATCTGCGTGGCCAGCAGGGCCTGCATGTAGGTCGTGTTGAGGTTGCTGATGTTTGTCGTCGACAGGGCACCCAGCTGCGCCGAGCTGAGGGCCTGCACCTGCGTCGTGTGCAGGTAGCCGAACACCGTCGTGTCGAGCGCGCCGAGCTGCGTCGCGTTCAGGCCCTTCAGCTGCGTGGCATTGAAGGCCTGCGCTGCCGTCGTGTCGAGCGCGTTGACGTTGGTCGTCGACAGTCCCGACAGCTGCGTCGCCGAGAGCTGGTCGACCTGCGTGTCGGTGAAGTGGCCGAACACGGTCGCCGTGAAGGCGCCGACCTGCGCCGCCGTCAGGCCGCCGAGCTGCGTCGCGTTGAACTGATGCACCTGCGTCGTCGTGAAGTTGGCGATCGAGGTCGAGCTCAACGTGGCGATCTGCGAACTGGTCAGGCCGGACAGCTGGGTCGCCGCATTGAGGCTCGTGACGTCGGTCGAGTTCAGCGCGCCGAACTGGGCTGCCGACAGCTGGCCGATCTGCGTCGAGGAGAAGGCATCGACCGTCGTGGTCGTCGCGTTCGCCAGCTGGGTCGCCGTCAGGCCCTTCAGCTGCGTGCCGCTGAGCGCGCCGAGCACGGTCGCGTTGAGCTGGTTCACGTTGGTCGTCGACAACGCACCCAGCTGCGCCGAGGAGATACCCTCAAGCTGCGTATTGGTGAAGTTGCCCAGCGCCGTGGTCGTCAGGTTCTTGACCTGCGTGGCGGAGAGGCCGGCGAGCTGCGTGGCGTTGAACTGGTGCAGCTCGGTCGTGGTCGCGGCGTTGAGGTCCGTCGTCGACAGCGCGCTGACCTGGGAAGCGGAGAGCTGGCCCAGCTGCGTGGTCGAGAGGTTGCCGAGCGTGGTCGTCGTGAAGTTGCCGATCTCGGTCGCGTTCAGACCCTTCAGCTGCGTCGCGTTCAGGCCCTGGATCGCCGTGGTGTCGAGACCGTTGACGTTGGTCGTCGACAGGGCGCCGATCTGGGCCGAGGTGAGCGAGTCCACCTGGGCGTCGGTCAGCTTCTGGAAGTTCGTCGTCGACATGGCGCCGAACTGTGCCGCCGTGAAGCCGCCGAGCTGCGTCGCGTTCAGCTGATGCATCTGCGTCGTCGTGAACGCGGTCAGCGTCGTCGTCGTCAGCGTGCCCACATCCGACGAAGTCAGGCCGGACAGCTGCGTCGCCGCATTGAGGCTCGTGACCGCCGTCGAGCTGAGGGCGCCGAACTGGGCCGCCGAGAGCTGGCCGATCTGCGTCGAGGAGAAGGCGTCGATCGTCGTGGTCGTCGCCGCCGCCATCTGGGTCGCCGTCAGGCCCTTCAGCTGCGTACCGGTGAGCGCGTTCAGGGTCGTCGCCGTCAGCGCATTGAGGTCGGTCGTCGTGAGAGCGCCGAGCTGCGTGGAGCTTAATTGGCCGAGCTGCGTGGCGGTGAAATCGCCGAATACCGCTGCGCTGAAGCCCTTGACCTGCGAAGCGGTCAAACCCGTGAGCTGTGTCGCGCTGAAGTTATGGACCTGCGTCGAAGTCAGGTTTCCGAGCGTGGTCTGATTGAATTCACCGACCTGGGCCGCGGAGAGATAGCCGATATGGGTCGCATCAAGGCCCTGCGCCTGCGTCGTATCGAGCGAGTTCAGCTGTCCCGCGCTCAAGACCTGAAGCTGCGGCGAGCTGAACACGAAGGACGTGGTCAGCACCGGGATCTGGGAGGTGGTAAGTCCCTTGACTTCCGTGGCCGTCAGCGCACCGAGCTGCGTGGAACTGAGCGATCCGATCGCGGTCGTGCTGATCGCAGCGACCTGCGTGGCTTTGAGCGACGCGATTTCGGTGTTCGTCCATCCCGAAACGACAGTGGACGAAAGCGATCCGATCTGCGCGGCCGTCAAATATGAGATGGACATGTTCTATATCCCCTTTGGAAGCGCCGCACGGCAACGATGTTCGCCGCGACCAGCGCTCGGCACCTGACTACTGTCCCGTCGTACACGCTAAGCGGCCAGTCACTTCGGATTCGTTACGAAGGACAACGACGCACTCGACAACGAACGCAAGCTGCTTCTATGGTTGAGATGTCCTTAAACGCATCCCGCACGCGTTTGATGCGCATTCATGCAAGAATGGTGCACAACATTCTCTGACGGATGTTCGCGCGCTGCACATCTTTGTTTTGCAAAGATTTCCGCTGCGAATTCGGCAGCGCCTCTCGCATATCCTGGACGCAGCGGCGGGCAGAAATTGCCGGGCAAAAAAATCCGCACGCTTCCGAACTGCGCATTTCGCGTGGTTCACGAAGCCTGAATCCAAGCAACAGCGCACACGTTCCGAAAAGAATTTCGTCGCTGCGCTCGTGAAGCCGCACGCCGAGCGCTGCGCGGCAAGCAGGTTCAGAACGCGCGAGGGCCGGCGGTGCTCGTGCGTGCGATCCGCTGCAGTCAAGACCGCGTTCGGAGGATCGGCGGGCCCCAGCGATGAAGTGGGGGCGGCTCTTCGCCGGCCCCGGCCTTGACAGGCCTTGCGGGATAGCCGCCGAGGCTCACGAGACGGTCGTACATCACGATCGCGCCGGCCATGCCGACATTGATCGAAAAGCGTGTCGGGATCCGCACCACGAACTCGCAGGCCGCGAGAGTGACCGGCGACAGCGACATGCGCTCGGCACCGAAGACATAGGCCGCGCGCAAAGGATGGCGGAACCGCGGCAGGTCAATTGCGTCGTCGGTGATCTCGACGCCGACCAGCCGGCAGCCCTGCGGCAACCGGAACTCCTCGGCGGAAGGAAACTGATAGAACGGCAAGTGTCCGCTGGCGCGCGACGTGTCGGACTGGGCGTCCGACAATTTCACGCGGCCGCCAATCGTGAAGAAGAAACTTGCGCCGAAGGCATGCGCGATGCGCAGCAGATTGCCGAGATTCATCGGCTTCGAAATGCCGTCCACACCTGCGCCGAAATATCCGCGCATGGCTTCCCCGCTTGGGCTATGACAGACGCCTCATAACGCGAGGACGTCCGTTGGCCAATCCCATTCTAGTCGAGATCACACGCGGGTCGCTTGTCGAGAGCGTCCATCGCGGCGCCGTAGCCATTGCCAATGCCGCCGGCGAGATCGTCTTTTCGCTGGGCGATATCGAGTCGCCGACCTACCCGCGCTCATCGTTGAAGCCCATTCAGGCGCTGCCTCTGATCGAATCGGGCGCGGCCGACGCCTTCGGCCTCGGCGACGAGGAGATCGCACTCGCCTGCGCCTCGCATTCCGGCGAACCCATGCATACTACGCGCGTCGCGGCCTGGCTTAGCCGTATCGGCTGCGAGCCGTCCGACCTCGCCTGCGGGCCCCACCCCGTGCGCTTCGAGCCCGTGTGGGAAGCGATGGTGAAGCGCGGCGAAGCGCCAACGCGCGTGCACAACAATTGCTCGGGCAAGCATACGGGCTTTCTGACGGTCGCGCGCCATTGGGATATCGCGACGAAAGGCTACGAGCACCACGACCATCCGGTGCAGCGCGCCGTCGCAGCAGCACTCGGCGAACTCTCGGGCATCGGGAGCGAACTCCCCTGGGGGATCGACGGCTGCGCCGCACCCAATTTCGCCCTCCCCCTGTCCGCATTCGCGCGCGCGTTTGCAAAGCTCGCTGCACCGCAGACGCTGCCGACCGGGCGCGCCAAAGCCGCGCAGCGCATCGTGCGCGCGATGACGGCGCATCCCGAGCTCGTGTCCGGGACGGGACGCGCCTGCGCCATCTTCATGCGCTCTGCCCTCGGCCGCGCCGCCGTCAAGACGGGTGCCGAAGGTTATTTCGCCGGCATCGTTCCAGGAGCCGGTCTCGGCATCGCTCTGAAGATCGATGACGGCGCCGGCCGCGCCTCGGAAACGGCGATGGCGGCCGTGCTCGACAAGCTTGGTCTCCTCGGCGACGGTGCGGCGGCGCGCGCACTGCTCACGGCGCCCGTCACCAACACCCGCAACGCGACCGTTGGTGAAAGACGCCCCGCAGCTGCGCTGCGCGAGATGAATTTCCGGATTTAGCGCTTACGGATTCTGCTGCGCCTTCCTGGCTGCAGCCGCGGCTTTGTCCGCGGCCTCCATTTGCGGCGTGTACGCAACGATACTGGTGATCGGGCAGCGCTGCGGGAATCCGGGATTGCGCACGATGACGTTGTCGCCCTTGCTGAGACAGGTCAGTCCGCCGAAGCCTCCGATAGACTGGAAACCCACGCGCTCCTTGAACGTCAGGTTGATGCACGGCGCCATCAGCGACAGCTTCCATTTCTGGTGCCAGTTGTCCTCGACGATGAGGGTTTTGTCGTTGACCGCGTTCCAGCTGTAGATCTGTCCGATCTGCAGGCACGAGGGCGCCGCCATGGCCGGAGCCGAAACCAGGACGGCGACCCCCACCGCCGAAAAGAGCTTGATGTTCATTGCGAATGTCCCTTTGGAGATGCCCCTCTCCAGTCGGAAGTATAACCCGTTCGCGGCTCCAAGGGTTCAACTTACATCATATCGAACTGCCTTGGCGCACCGGCCAAGCCCGACTAAGGTCGCGGGCGAACAATCATCTGATACCATGAGGAACCCATGAAGGCCGCACTTTGCACGCATTACGGACCGCCCGAAGAACTCGTCGTCAAGGACGTCCCCGATCTCGCGCCCGGCAAGGGACAGGTGGTCGTGACCGTGAAAGCCTGCGGCATCAATTTTCCCGATGTCCTGATGATCCAGGACAAATATCAGTTCCGCCCCTCGCTCCCATTTTCTCCCGGCGGCGAGGTCGCAGGCGTCGTCAAGCTCACAGGCGACGGCGTGAGCAACGTGAAGGTGGGCGACAAGGTAATCGTCTCCACCGGCTCCGGCGGCATGGCGGAACAGGCGCTCGCCGATGCGTCGCGTTGCGTGCCCATGCCCGCCAATCTCGATTTCGATGTCGCTTCGGCATTCTTCGTCACCTATGGCACGTCCTATCACGCGCTGCACGACCGCGCGCATCTGAAGGCGGGCGAGTATCTTGTCGTGCTGGGTGCGGCCGGCGGCGTCGGACTTTCCGCCGTCGAGCTCGGCAAGGTCATGGGCGCGAAGGTGATCGCCGGCGCCTCCAGCGCGGAGAAAGTGGCGCTTGCGAAGAAGCACGGCGCCGATGACGGCTTCGTCTATCCGTCGGGGCCATTGTCGCGGGACCAGCAGAAGGCGCTGTCCGACGAGATCAAGAAACTGACCGGCGGCAACGGTGCGGACGTGCTCTATGATCCGGTCGGCGGCGATTACGCCGAGCCGGCATTGCGCGCCATGAACTGGCAGGGACGTTATCTCGTCATCGGCTTCGCCGCAGGAGACATCCCGCGGGTGCCGCTCAATCTGACACTGCTCAAAGGTTGCGACATAGTCGGCGTGTTCTGGGGCGCGTCGATGGCGCGCGATCCGAAGGCGGGACTGGCGAATTTGAAACAGATCACGAATTGGATCGCCGAAGGAAAGCTCAAGCCCTACGTCTCGGCGCATTTCCCGCTCGAACGCGCCGGCGAAGCGATCCGGATGCTCATGGACCGCAAGGCACAGGGCAAAGTCGTCGTCGTGCCGTAATGCTTCAACCGAATTGCCATTCCCGCGAAAGCGGGAACCCAGCGGGCGCGCGTCGGCGCGCTAGAAAAGCTCGTCGGTGGCTCTGGGTCCCCGCTTTCGCGGGGATGACGATTTTGGGGTCTCTCCTTGGTGCAAGCGGACCCTACACGGCGCGGCTTTCGCCGCAGGATCTGCGCACCATCCGGACCGTCGCCGTCATTTCGGCCCTCGGAAATACATTCCTCTTCGAGCACATACCCGAGGGAAAGTTCAGCGCCCTCGGTCCACCGGACTCGCATTTCCTCGAGATCTCCGACTGGTCGGTCGATCCCATGATCGAAAAAACCGTCGCGGCCGCGCTCGCCAGGCGCTTCACCGTGGAGCCGATTGCCTACCGGCCCGCGGATTTCTCCACCTGGGACTATTCCAATCTCAAACGGGCCTCGCTTGATCTGAACGGAGATCCGGCCATCGATGCCTATGTGCTGATCCTGCGCGACTGGCGCAGCGACGAAATCGATTACAGCGTTCACGCCTTGGGGGGCCTCGGCCTTTATCGCAACGACCGCGCGACGAAGCTGGGTGTATTCGCGAGCTATCGCATCGTCGTGGTCGACGCTCTGACGGGTGACACGATTGCCTCGCGCGCAGCCCTTCTTGCGAACGACAAGCTGCCCTGGGTTCCCGTGCCGGCCCCGCTGTGGCCCAAAACGCCGAACGACCTCACGGAAGCGCAACGTGCCACGCTGAAGGCCGACGAAACGAAGTTGATCGATGCGACGCTTCTGCCCACGCTTGCGGCCATGAAACTCGCGCGTTGAACCGTCATTATCGCGCCATTCGCCCCGGGCCGGGGCTTGCGCTAGGCCTGCGCTGAAGGCAAGACTCCCTCAGGGTGACGAGGGGCTTCACATGTTGAAATTTAAACTAGTGGCGGGCGCGCTGGCGCTGGCGGCAAGCTTTTGCTGCGCGGTCGCGGAAGCGGCAACGCAGCCTTCAACCGGCATTGAAGAAATTGTCATCAAGCCCGCTCCGGGATGCATGGAGGGCTCGGACCAGCTCCTTCAGGATCTGCGGGAGTCTCTGCCGCTGACGGGCGCACCTTCGCTGACGTGCGGCGATCTGAACGCTTTCTTCGACGGCTATATGAATCTCGCTCTGGGCCGTGGCGACATTGCCGGCGCGGTGATCGCCGTCGTGAAGAACGGCCACGTGATTTTCGAGAAGGGCTACGGCGTCTCCGATGTGAAGACTCAGGCCCCAGTCGACCCGAAGACGACGATGTTCCGGCCCGGCTCGGTGTCGAAGCTCTTCACCTGGACGGCGGTGATGCAGCTCGCCGAGCAGCACAAGGTCGATCTCGACAGCGACATCAATGCCTATCTCGATTTCAAGATTCCGCCCTTCGAGGGCAAGCCCATCACGCTGCGCAACCTGATGACGCACACGCCGGGCTTCGAAGAGACCGACAAGAACCTGTTCGTCACCGATCCGAAGAAGATGATGTCGCTGGGCGATGCGCTGAAGCTCTGGGTGCCGACGCGCGTCTTCGCGCCGGGCGAAGTGCCGGCCTATTCGAATTACGGCGCGGCGCTGGCGGGCTACATTGTCGAGCGCGTGTCCGGCGAGAAGTTCGAAGATTATATCGCGAACCATATCCTCATTCCGCTCGCGATGAAGCATTCGACCTTCGAGCAGCCGCTGCCGAAGGATCTGAAGCCCTTCATGTCGAAAGGCTACGACACCGCATCGTCCGGCAAGGCGCAGCCTTACGAGATGATTCCGATGGCGCCGGCGGGCGCGCTCGCCGCCAGCGCCGACGACATGACCCGTTTCATGATCGCTCATCTGAACAACGGCGAATACAACGGCGTGCGCATCCTGCAGCCCGAAACAGCAATCAAGATGCATGGCGTGGCTTACGAGCACACGCCGGGCATTCCGCCGATGGCCTACGGCTTCTACCACGAGGATGTGAACGGCCATACGATCGTCGGACATGGCGGTGACACGCTGTGGTTCCACAGCGACCTGCATCTGATCCTCGACCAGCATGTCGGACTGTTCGTTTCGCAGAACAGCCTCGGGAAGCCGGGCACGGTGCTACGCGGACCGCTGTTCAAGTTCTTTATGGACCGCTATTTCCCGGCACCGGCCCTGGCGCATGAGAAAACGCTCAAGACGGAAAAGGCCGACGACGCTTTGGTCGCGGGCAACTACATCGTCAGCCGCGGATCCTTCACGAACATCCTCGCGATCGGCGGGCTTCTGGGCCAGGCCGAAGCGAGCATGAACGACGATGGCACGCTGAGCGTTGACGCACTGAAGGACCTTGCGGGCAACCCGAAGAAATTTCGCGAGGTGAAACCGTTCGTCTGGCGCGAAGTGCATGGACGCGGACTTCTGATCGCGAAAATGAAGGACGGCAAAGTCACGGAGATCGTGACCGACCAGATTCCGCAGATCATTTCGTTCTTGCGCGCAGCGTGGTGGCAATCCGCGAAGATCAATGTGCCGCTCTTTATCGGCATGCTCGCCATGCTGGCTCTGACGGTCATTTTCTGGCCGATCAAGGCGATCCTCAGGTGGCGCTACGAAGCATCCTTCCCGCTCTCCGGCCGCGCGGCGACGCTTTACCGTCTGACGCGATTGACGGCGCTTTGCGATCTCGTCCTGTTCGGCGGCGTGCTCGGCTTCTTCATCTATGCCGGCGACAATCATCTGGAGTTCTTCAGCGCCTCCCATGACTGGTTGCTGCGCATCTTCCAGGCGTTCGGACTTCTGGGCGCCATCGGCACCATCGCCGCCGTCATGAACGTGTTCGAAGCTTTCGGCGGCGGAAATCGTCCCTGGTGGACGAAGATCACCGATGTGCTGATCGCTATCGCCTGCATTCTCAGCGTCTGGTACGCCTTCAGCCAGCATCTGCTGGTGTGGAGCTTGAATTATTGAAGGCTAATTCGGCTTCGCGGAGAAAACACACAGAGGGGATCCTGGCGTGGGCCTCACGCTCCAGGGCGTGGTCGCGAAATTGGCCCCGCTCTATCCGGCTCCAGAGCCGTTGCCCGATCCCTTGGCGATCCTCGTCTGGGAGAACATTGGTTATCTGATCGACGACGAAAAGCGCGGCGAATTGTTCGCGGAGTTCAGAAAGCGCATCGGTCTCAAGGCGGCTCAAATCGCCAATGCGCCGACGGCCGTTCTCGCGGACATCACCGCGCGCGGCGGCATGCATCCGCAGAAACGCGCCGACCGCTTGAAAGAGATCGGTGCGCTGGTCATTGCGCAATGCAACGGGGATTTACTTGGCCGCCTCAGCGCGCTGCCGCTTCCCAAGGCGCGTGCGGTTCTCAAGAAGTTTCCCTCCATCGGCGATCCGGGCGCGGACAGGATCATCCTCTTCGCCGGCATCGCGGCCGAGCCCGCGATCAGCACCGACGGCATGCGCACGCTGGTTCGCCTGGGCCTCTGCGCCGAGCACAAGAACTACGGACAGACCTACAAGACGGCGATCGCTCTGCTGCGCAAAGAGGGCAAGCCCGGCGCCGCATGGCTGGAACACGCCTATCTTGTCCTGCGTGCGCACGGCCGCGCGCTGTGCAAACGCTCCGCGCCCATCTGTGTGCCCTGCCCGCTCGACCGCGCCTGCGCGCATACGCTCGTGACGACGGGGATGTAGTTCCCGCGCTACTCCGCCGCCGGCTTCGGCACGTAGATCTCGCCACCCTGCTCGCGGAATTCTTCCGCCTTCTTCGCCATCGCTGCGCGGATTTCGGCGGTCGACAGCGTGTCGTTGCTGCCGCGGGCTGCATCGCGCACTTCCTGGCTGATCTTCATGGAGCAGAATTTCGGCCCGCACATCGAGCAGAAATGCGCGATCTTGGCGCCGTCGGCCGGCAGCGTTTCGTCGTGGAAGGCTTGCGCTGTCTCGGGATCGAGCGCGAGCGCGAACTGATCGCGCCAGCGGAATTCGAACCGCGCCTTGCTCATCGCATCGTCCCAGAGGCGCGCCGCGGGATGACCCTTGGCGAGATCGGCCGCATGCGCTGCGATCTTGTAGGCGATGACGCCCGCCTTCACGTCGTCGCGGTCCGGCAAGCCCAGATGCTCTTTCGGCGTGACGTAGCAAAGCATCGCCGTGCCGAACCAGCCGATCATGGCGGCGCCGATGGCGCTGGTGATGTGGTCGTAGCCGGGCGCGACATCCGTCGTCAGCGGCCCGAGCGTGTAGAACGGCGCCTCGTCGCACGCCTTCAGCTGGCGGTCCATGTTCTCCTTGATCTTGTGCATGGGCACATGGCCGGGGCCTTCGATCATCACCTGCACGTCGTATTTCTGCGCGATGCGGTTGAGCTCGCCCAGCGTATCGAGCTCGGCGAATTGCGCGGCGTCGTTGGCGTCGGCGATGGAGCCGGGACGCAAACCATCGCCGAGCGAGAACGAGACATCGTATCGCGCCAAGATTGCGCAGATTTCCTCGAAATTCGTGTAGAGGAAATTCTCCTTGTGATGCGCGAGGCACCATTTGGCGAGGATCGAACCGCCGCGCGACACGATGCCCGTCACACGCTCCGCGGTCCGCGGGATATGCGCGAGACGCACACCGGCATGCACGGTGAAATAGTCGACGCCCTGCTCGCATTGCTCGATCAGCGTGTCGCGATAGATCTCCCAGGTCAGTTCCTCGGCGACGCCGCCGACCTTCTCCAGCGCCTGATAGATCGGCACCGTGCCGATCGGCACCGGCGAATTGCGCACGATCCATTCGCGGATGGTGTGGATGTGGCGGCCGGTGGACAGGTCCATCACCGTGTCCGCACCCCAGCGGATCGACCACACCAGCTTGTCGACCTCTTCCGCCACGCCCGAAGTGACGATGGAGTTTCCGATATTGGCGTTGACCTTGGTCAGGAAGTTGCGACCGATGATCATCGGCTCGCTTTCGGGATGATTGACGTTGGCGGGAATGATGGCGCGGCCGCGCGCGACCTCGCTGCGCACGAATTCCGGCGTGATTTCGTCGGGGATCGCGGCGCCGAAGGAATTGCCGTCGGCCCGCGCGCTGC
>DATKON010000023.1:0-3607 GCA_035524575.1 Rhizomicrobium sp. | reverse complement strand
CTACGCAAAGCTGGAAAAGGCGGGCAGGGAGGTTCTCTATGACGACACTGCCGAGCGACCCGGCGCCAAGTTCGCCAGCATGGACCTGATCGGCTTGCCCTGGCAGGTCGTGGTCGGCCCGCGCGGGCTGGAGAAAGGCCTCGTCGAGGTCAAGAACCGCAAGGCCGGGGCGAAGGAAGAACTCTCTGCGGACGAAGTGGTGAACAGATTTGCACGGTAACCAGCCGATAAAGCAGACACGCCCGTTCGCGCCGTTCGAATGGATGCTGGCGTGGCGTTATCTGCGCGCCAAGCGGGCGGAGAGCTTCATCTCGGTGATCACGGTGATCTCGCTCGTCGGCATCGCCATCGGCGTCGCGGCGCTGATCATCGTGACTGCGGTGATGAACGGTTTCCGACACGATCTGATGAGCCGCATCCTCGGCTTCAACGGCCACGCGACCGTCGTCGGCATCGAAGGCGGGCTCGAAAACTACGATGCCGTCGCCGCGCGGGTGCGGCGCGTGCCCGGGGTCGTGAGCGTGGCGCCGATGGTCGAGAATTTCGTCGGCGTCACGTCGTACGGCATCACAACCGGCGCGCAGGTGCGCGGCATCCGCCGAAGCGATCTCGACGCGCTTGCGATGGTGTCCAAGACGCTGACGACGGGAACGCTCGACCGTTTCGGCGAAGATTCGGTCGTGATCGGCGTGCGGCTGGCCGAGCAGCTTCGCGTCGTGCCGGGCATGACCGTCACGCTCCTGGCGCCGCACGGCGACGTCACCCCGTTCGGCATGACGCCGCGCGTGAAAACTTACACGATCGCGGGCCTGTTCAATGTCGGCATGAGCCAGTTCGACCAGTCGGTGCTGTTCATGCCGCTCGATCAGGCGCAACTCTTCTTTGGCATGGGCGACACGGTGACGAGCCTCGAGGTCATGGTCGCCGATCCCGACAAGGTCGACGAGCTTGCCGTACCGTTGATGCAGGCCGTCGGGCCCACGGCGCGCGTGCTCACCTGGCGCGACACGCAGTCGACGTTCTTCGCCGCGGTGCAGGTGGAGCACGTCGTCATGTTCCTGATCCTGACGCTGATCATCATCGTGGCGGCATTGAACATCGTTTCGGGCCTATACATGCTGGTGAAGGACAAGTCGGCCGACATCGCCATCCTGCGGACGATGGGCGCGTCCCGCGGCGCTGTGATGCGTGTGTTTCTTATCGCTGGGTTGTCGATCGGCGTGGTCGGCACATTTGCGGGGTTCATCATCGGCGTGGTGTTCTGCGCCAACATCGAGTCCATACGCCTGTTCCTGTCCTCGATGACCGGCGTGGCGCTGTTCGATCCCACCATCTATTTCCTCAGCCACATGCCCGCCGACATGGACCCGTGGGAGGTGACGCTGATCGTCTCCGTGGCGCTGCTGCTGAGCTTCCTGGCCACGCTCTATCCGTCATGGCGGGCCGCGCGTCTCGATCCCGTGGAGGCCCTTCGCTATGAGTGAAGCCTTCACGGAAGCGGCATTGCGGTTCGAGAACATCGTGAGGGTCTTTCGCGAGGCGGAAGGACGCCCGCTCGAAGTCTTCCGCGACGCGTGCGCCCAATTGATGCCGGGCGAGATCGTCGCCTTGGTCGGGCCTTCCGGCGCGGGAAAGTCCTCACTGTTGCATATCGCGGGCCTTCTGGAGGCACCGACCTCGGGCGACGTCCTCATCAACGGGCAGTACGTGGCGGCGATGAACGACGACGAGCGCACACGCATCCGCCGCGAAACCATCGGCTTCGTCTATCAGGCGCATCATCTCCTGCCGGAATTCACGGCGCTGGAGAACGTGATGATCCCGCAGATGATCGCGGGGAAGAGCCGCGCCGACGCGAAAGTGGAAGCCGAACGCCTGCTTGCGCTGATGGGCCTCAACGACCGCATGGATCACCGCCCGGCGCAGCTTTCGGGCGGCGAGCAGCAGCGCGTGGCGATCGCGCGCGGACTGGCGAACAAGCCGCGAATCCTGTTGGCAGACGAGCCCACGGGCAATCTCGATCCGAAGACGGCCGCGGGCGTGTTCGATGCGCTCGTTGCCATCGTGCGCGGCGAGGGTGTCGCCGCGCTCATCGCCACCCACAATCTGCAGCTCGCCGCCAAGATGGACCGCGCGCTTGTGCTGCATGAGGGTCGGCTCCTCGATTCGGGAAAGTTGCGGGCCGGGGATTGATGGACGCACACGAGTGGGGTCGTTGGACAAGGTCTACGTTTTCAGCAACTACCGGTCTCTGCCGGGCTCGGAAGAGGCTCTCGGATCGGCGATGCGCAGGCTGGCCGTCAAACTCCGGACCGAATCAGGGTGCTGTTTCCTGCACGTCTACGCGTCAGTATCCGATCCGGCGCACTTCATGGTGCATTCCTGTTGGACTGACGAAGACTCTCTTAACGCCGCCACCAAGCTTCCCTACGTCGTGCGGTTTCTCGATTTGATACAGCCTCTCATCAATCACCAACTCAACGCTGTATTCATGAGCAGGCTCGACTAGGACGCACCAGGTCGGGAAGCGGTCCGGACCGCCCTCCGGGACCAGGCAGCCACCGCATTTTCGGGAATGATCGATGGCGCTGCCGCGATGGGAGCCCGCGGCTTCATTCGAAAGGGTCGGGATTCGCCGGCCGCATCGAAAGGAAGAAACAGGTGAAACGGCTCGTCATCGCCCGCTTTCGCTGGTCGATCATCCGCTCGATATCTCGTGCACCGTGCAGATCGCCTGACGCTCGCACTGTTTGCCCCGCGCGCCCTGATGAATCTGCAAGGCGGATATTCGCGCCGCTTGAACCATGCACGGCACGGGCATGATATAAAGGGCCGGAACATCCGATCGCGGCCAAAATGGAACTCGTTGTCGTTGCCCGTTTTCACGCCAGGGAAGGCCGGGAAACTGCCGTCGCCCAAGCAATCGCCGAAGTGGCGGCGCCCACCAAAGCCGAGCCCGGCTGCCGCTATTACGGTGCTTATCGCTCCAAGCGCGATCCGCGGCTGTTCTTTGTCGTTTCGCGCTGGAGCGGCGAAGCCGCGTTCGAACGCCACGCCGAGCTTCCGCATACCGTACGATTCCTCGAATGCGTCGAACCCCTGATCGATCATCCGCTCGACGTTTCCCGCACGGAGCAATTCGCGTGACCAGAGCCTGGGAAGACGTGGAGGATTACCTCGCCAGGAATGTGGTGAAGCCGGAGCCCGTCTTTGACGAGGTGCGGCAGGCAAGCGCAGCCGCCGGGCTACCCGACATCGCCGTCACCGCCGCCGAGGGCAAGCAGATGGAGTTGATGGCGCGGATGGCCGGTGCACGGCGTATCCTGGAGATCGGCACGCTGGGCGGCTATTCGACTATTTGGCTGGCGCGCGCGCTGCCCGACGGCGGCAATCTCGTCACCCTCGAATTCAATCCGAAGCACGCCGAGGTTGCGCGCGGCAACATTGCCCGCGCCGGTTTTGCGGACAGGGTCGAGGTGAAGACCGGCGCGGCGCTCGACCTCTTGCCGAAATTGCAGGGTCCGTTCGACTTCTTCTTCATCGATGCCAACAAGGACGGCTATCCGGAATATTTCCGCTGGGCGCTCAAGCTGTCGCGGCCCGGCAG
>DATKON010000022.1:0-23900 GCA_035524575.1 Rhizomicrobium sp. | reverse complement strand
CGACCGGCGGCGCCGGCCGGCGCGATCACCTGTCTGTCGTCAAACCATGTCAAGGGGATGTCGGACGCGGGATCGCGCCCTACATCTGCGGTGCAACGTTCAGAACAACGACCCGAAGGAGTTGAAACCATGGATGTGAAGACCGCACGAGCCCGCCGCGATGCCCCGCTCGGGACCCCCACCGATTTGTCGTCGAACGCGACGCAGGACGTTTCCGCCGCGCTCAACGTGCTGCTTGCCGACATGTTCGCCCTCTACATGAAGACGAAGAATTTTCACTGGCACATGTCGGGGCCGCATTTCCGCGACTACCACCTGCTGCTCGACGAGCAGGGCGAGCAGATCTTCGCGACGACCGACGACCTCGCCGAGCGCGTGCGCAAGATCGGCGGCCTGACGCTGCGCTCGATCGGCCATGTCGCCCGCCTGCAGCGGGTCAAGGACAACGACGCCGAGTTCGTGACGCCGCAGGACATGCTCGCCGAGCTTCGCGACGACAACAAGGACCTGGCGGCGCGGATGCTGGCCGTGCATGAGCTGTGCGACGAATACAACGACGTGGCGACGGCCAGCCTCCTCGAAAACTGGATCGATGAGGCCGAGCGCCGCACCTGGTTCCTCTATGAGGCCACGCGCCGCGGCAACGCCGGAGACTGACCATCCGTCGACTGCGGGACGGGGCGCATGTCAGCAGCGCGCCAGTCCCAGTGGCGGTTCGGCCATACGTTTGCGGCGACCGGCGCGCGCGCATCCTGAGCCAGGCCGCGAAGGAACTTGCCGCGATGCCGACCGGCCCACGCGACCGTGGCGTTGCTGCAAAAGGGGTAAGCGCCTAGGCGGGGCTCTGCAGATTGTAGACGATGCCCAAGAGACTTCTGCGCGGCAGGAACGGCGCAAAATTCGCGAGCAGCTTGTTGCGGAAGCCGGTGACGACTACGCGCGTGTTGTTGCGGAATCCGCGATAACCCTGTTTTGCCACAGCCATGGACGGCATCGCCTCGCCCACCCGCGACAGGCGCGTCTTGCCTGTGCCGGCGCGCTCGCGGAACCTGCTGGTGGTCGGTCCCGGGCACAGGCAGCTCACATGCACACCGGTTCCTTCGGCCTCCTTCCACAGCGCTTCCGAGAGGGAGAGCACGAAAGCCTTGGTGGCGTAATAGACAGCCATCAGCGGCCCCGGCTGAAATGCCGCCGTCGACGCCACGTTCAACACGCCGCCGCGCTTTGCCCTGAGCATGCTCGGCCAATAGATCTGCGTCAGCTCGAGCAGCGCGCGGACATTCAAATCGACCATGCCGAGCTGTTCCTCGAGCTTCGAGCCGTCGAGCGCGCCGGCAACGCCGTAGCCGGCATTGTTGACCAGCACATCGACCTTGAGGCCCTTCGCTTCGATATCCTTGGCAAGGGCGGCGCCGCCGCCCGGTACACCGAGATCACGGGCGATCGGCGTGACCTTCACTTTGTATTGGCCCGCCAGTTTGCCCGCAGCCGCCGACAGCGCGTCCTGACTGCGCGCCGCGAGGATCAGATCATAGCCATCCTTCGCGAAGCATTCGGCGAGATCGAGGCCGATCCCGTACGACGCACCTGTAACCAGGGCCGTCTGCCCCTCCCCGACTTTTTTGCGCGCCATCATTCCCTCCCATGTTATGACGCCATCCTGCACGCGATCGCATGCCCGGACAAATCAAAGCCGATGAAGCTGGAAACCAAAACCCTCGAGGGCCGATTCGTACGGCTGGAGCCGCTGGAGCCGAAGCACTACGAGGCGCTCAAACAAGCCTGCGAAGCGGACACTGAAACCTGGGCGCTCTATCCGTATTCCATGACGGGGCAGCATTTCGACGCCTGGGCCGAAAGGACGGCGAGGAATGTCGCGCGCGGCGAGGCTCTTGCCTTTGCGGTGCTGTATGAAGGGAAAGTCGTCGGCGTCACTAACTTCGTCGTCATCGACAGCCCGAATAAGCGCGTCGAGATCGGCGGCACCTATTATCGCCCCGATATGCGCGGCGGCATGGTCAATCCGGAAGCGAAGTTCCTGATGCTGCGCCATGCGTTCGAGAGCGGCGTACGCTGCGTTCAGCTCCGGGTTGACGCGGCCAATCAGCGCTCACGGGCAGCGATCTCAAAGCTTGGCGCTCACCAGGACGGCATCCTACGCCAGGACCGCATCACCTGGACCGGCCGCACACGCGATACCGTCATCTTCTCCATTCTTGCCGAGGAATGGCCGGATGTGCGGGAGAAGCTGTTGAAGCGCATTGCCTAGGCTGCGGCGCTCGAGGTGCGAACTTTCCAGAAGCGCACCGCGCGCTGCGCCGCTGAGACCGGCACGTTCTCATAAAGCGCACCGAATTCCTCGACCTTGGTCATGCGCCGCTCCGAACCGATCAGCGCGATGGCGAGGCTGACGAAGACGGCGCGTTCGAAGTCGGCGGCGCGGCAGAGAAGCGCCAGCGCATCGATGTCGCCGCTATCGACCACTTTCTCGGCGAGACTCTCCTCGACATCGGTGAGCGTCGCGAACACGCCGACGAAAAGCCCGCGGCTCGCATCGCCTTCGCGCAACAGGCGAATGAGGATCGGTGGATTGAACTCGCCCTTCGAGCGGAATTCTTCGATACGGGCCTTGATCTTGGCGGCTTCGAGCGCCGGCTTGCGGTGGGCCTTCAAGAGCTTGGCGCGACTTCGCTCGAGTGCGGCATCCAGCTCGGCAGGCGAAACCTGATCGTAACGCGCCAGGATTTCACGACGCAGTTCGCCTTCGACTTCGAGATAGACGTCGTTCAATAACTCCAGCGGCACGTCCTGTCGGCGCACAAAGGGTGCATAGAGAACCGGACGGCTCTGCGCCAATTCGGTCACCGTCTCATAGGTCTTGGGTGCGATCTTGGCGCGCGCATTTTCCAGCAGCGAGACGACGACGCGATCATCACCCTTTTCGACGAGCGCGTGCGAGACCGTTTCCGTGATGTCGCTGCGGCGCGTCACCGCGAGAAGATGTTCCTGCGTCTTCTGAGAGATAACCTGCAGAAGATGCGCCTCGGAGAGCGCTGACTGTTCCAGAATGGGACGCGCAATCTCGATATCGTCGAGCGCCAGCTTTTCGACCGTCGCGCCCAGCCCCACTTTGCTGGGACCGATTTTGGCGGCGAGCTCGGCGCGTACTTCACGCGAAAATTCGGCCACAACCGAGCTTAGGACCTGATCGAGCTTGGCGACTTTCGCGGCATCGCCATCCTGTTCGTGCTCGGCGAAGACGTCGGTCACTTCACGCAGGAGCGCGCGCCGGTTTTCGCTCGACATGTCGCTCTTTACGTCGAGAAGACGCGCAAAGCGGGATTTCTGTCCGGACGCGCTCATCTTTTTCGCGGAGATTCTGCCCTGGCCCTGAGACGCATTTGGCCACGAAACCTCCTGAAAACCGCTTAATTTGGCCGCTCGAAATGTCTGCATTCGGCCGCCGGTATGCGGTCCCAAACTGCGACACCGTCACTTGAAATTCACCTTATCGCGCCGGCAGCACGACTTCATTCGCAAGGATCGTCTCGTCGCCGCTTTGCGACGGCATCGCCTCCTGCGGCCGCGCCGCCTGAAGCCGCGCACCCGAGGGAGGCAGGCCGTACCGGAACTCCGCAAAATTGATCGCGACCGCGCCGGTCGCGGCGAGGGCGAGCTTCACATGCAAATCGCGGCAGTCGGGCGTCCAGCAGATAACGCGCGCGTCGGTCGTCCAGCCTGCCACCGAGATTTGTTCACTACGCAGATCGAGCGAAACGAGTTTCGCGGCCTTCGGAATCGACATGACGATACCGTTGGCTGCTGACGAGCCCTCGAAAGCCAGCTCCACATGGCGCACGCCGCCTTCCTCGGCATCGTGCACAATCGTCGCCTTCGGCACCGAATAAATCGCCGAACCTGCCGGCGCGACATATCCGCTTGCACCGGAATACTGGATGCGGAGGCCTCCCCATGCGTTCTGGTCAAGCGTGAAAGGTCCCGCTTTCATCAACTGCAGGGGAATGGGTTCGAGGCCCACGCCTTTCCACGAGGTATCGGCAATGAAGCGGGCGGGCGAGGAGCCGTTCTCAAGATAAATGATATTGACTCGCTGCGGCGACTTCTTGCTGTAGGCGGGCTGGAGACCGGCGATCACGGCGATCAGCAGGGCTGCGGCGCCACTTATGACCACGCTCGCGTTCCAGGCGGCGTGCGACATTGGCCGCGTTGCGAGAAGCGGCACCGCCGTCAGCAGCGCAAAGGCCAGGGGGATCGTGAAGAGCGGATGCAGTCTCAATCCCATCAGCGTTTCGCCGCTGACGACGAGGCCAATCCAGATCACGAATGAGGCGAGCGCGCTGACAAACAGGGCCGCCTGGCCCAATCCGCTGTCCCAGCCGCTGCGCGCCGTTGCGAGCAGCAGCACAGCGGCTACAACACCCGGAAAGACGAAATAGGGGCTCAAACCGGGCAAAAGCGCCGCCGTGACGACCCCGAGCGCCGCAAGCCACAACCACGCCGCGGCCACCGCGAGCCTGCCATTGGTCACCATCCGCGAAACAAGAAGTGTGATCGCCCACACAGCGAAGCCGAGCCCCCAGCGCATCGCCGTCGGATAGGCATAAGTCGGATCGGGACGGCCAGACACGGTCTGTGCAATGAGCGCGAGAAGCCAACCAAACAGACAGCTGCCGATCAAAAGCAGAAGCGGCATGAAGGCCGCCGACGTCACGCCGCGCCAGTCGGCGCCCTGGCCCGCGCGCGCCATCCACGCGGCCAGCGCCAGTGCCAGGAATACTACGATCGCCAGAGGTAGCGCCCAGCTTGCGGGAAGACGCGGGAGCGCTGCCCCGAACAGTGACAGATAGACAGCATCGCCGCCTTTGATCGCCGCGAAATCGGTGTGCTCGAGCGCGCGCGCCACGCCCAGCATGTTATCGCCGTGCATTTGTAGCGTCGCGCGATCGAGATTGGCGCGGATGTCGAAAGGAGAGTGGTAATAGCGGACATTGTCGGCGAACGCGAAATTGAAGGACGGAAAACCGGCGCGGATGAACAGCGTCAGATCCGTGTCGTTCGGGAGGAACTTGTAGATTTCCGCGTAGAGCGAGCTCGTCGCCACGATGGGCACGCTCTTCGCATAGAGATCGATGAGGCGAGCATCGCCCGGGCTCGTCTGGAAAAGAAGACTGGGTCCCTTCGTGCCGCGTGCCTCGACATTGATGACCGCGCCGACGCGCGCCTTCAGCGCCGGATTCTCGAGGAACGCATTGGCGCCCAGAAGCCCGCCTTCCTCGCCGTCAGTGATCACGGCCATGACCGGATGAAGACTTTTCGCGCCACCGGCCTTCAACGCGCGCACGGTTTCAATGACAGTGGCAACGCCGGACCCGTCATCCGATGCGCCCGGACCTGCCGGCACCGAATCGTAGTGGGCGAGCAACACAATCGCTTTACCCTCGCCCGGGATCGCGTCGGCGACGATGTCGGTAGTCGTCGCACAGGCGACATAGGCGAAGCGCCGCCCCGCCGAATTGCAGGTAAAGGCTCGATAGGTTTTCGCTGGAACGCCGAGCTTCGCGAACTGTTCGAGAATGCGCGCATGAACTGCCGCATTCTCCGCGCTTCCCACAGGATGTGGGCGCTCGGGGCCGAGAATTGTGGCGAGCGTCGATTCCGCACGCGCTGCCGAAAACACATCCGGCGACGCCGTCGCGGACTGCCAATTATGGGGATAATAGAAGTGCTCGGTCACATGCCAAACGAACAGCGCGACCAGCGCGAGCCCCCAGGTCCGCAACAGCGCCCCCCATGATCCGCTCATCGTTCCCATCCCGCCGATTTGCGCGGGCGAGCGTGGGGTCGCGCCAACCGAAGGTCAAGCCTCAGCGCCCGCGGAATTCCGGTGTGCGCTTTTCCATGAAAGCACGCATGCCTTCGGCGGCGTCCTCGGAGCGGAAGAGCGGCAGAAGCTGCAGGAAGACGTGATGAACGTGATCGTTGAAGGTCTCGCTGAGACCCATACGCATCATGCGCTTCGAGGCTTGCACGGCCAGCGGCGCGTTGGCCGCTATCTCGGCGGCGATTTCCCGCGCGCGCTTGAGCGGATCGTCCACGACTTCCGACACAAGGCCGATCGCCTGCGCTTCGTCCGCCGAAAGCGTGCGCCCGGTGAAAATCAATTCAGCGGCTTTCGACCAGCCGAGGAGACGCGGCAGATACCAGGTGCCGCCCGATTCCGGGACGACACCGCGCTTGGTGAACGCAGCCGCGAGTTTCGCCGTGCGGGCCGCGATGCGGATATCGCAGCCGAGCGCCGTATCGAACCCGTAGCCGGCGGCCGAGCCGTTCAGCGCGCAGATGGTCGGCTTCTCCATGCCGAACAGCACGGTCGGCGGGGTGGCGCGCAAATCGAGATTGCTCGCGTTCGAAGCGCCGGATGTGATGCCGTCTTTCTTTGGCTCCGTAACTTCCGAGAGATCGAGTCCGGCACAGAAGGCGCGACCCGTCCCGGTCAGGATAACGACGCGCACATTCGGGTCCTTGTCGGCCGCCAGGAGGTGCTCCACGAGTTGGTGGAGCATGGTCGGGCTGATCGTGTTCATCCGGTCCGGCCGGTTGAGCGTGATCGTGGCGATATGGCCTTCGGTCTCGAACAGGACTTGAGGACTGCTGATCATTGGCGTCTCCGGAAATTGTGTCGCGTGAAGCCTAGCGCGGATTCGACCGTGTCACACCACCCGTGCAATACTCGCGCATGGCGCACGAATACCGCCTCAAGCGCATCTACGAACCCTTCGACAAAGACGACGGGTTCCGCGTGCTCGTCGACCGGCTGTGGCCGCGTGGGCTGTCCAAGGCCAAGGCGCATATCGATCTGTGGCTCAAGGACATCGCCCCCAGCGACGATCTCCGCCACCGCTTCCACGACAAGCCGGAGCACTGGAAGGCCTTCGTTGCGGCATATGAGAAGGAGCTGAAAGCTCCCGAAGCGAAAGCTGCCGTAGCACTCCTGCGGGAAAAGCGCCGGACAACAACCGTGAGCCTCCTCTACGCCGCGCGCGACCAGGAACGCAACAACGCGGTCGCCCTCAAAGACTGGCTCGAGCGCAACGGCTGAAAGGTCTGTGATTCCTCGCCGGGCGCGCTAAGGTTGCCACCAAACATATCCGCCAAAAGCGTTTGGGAGCTGACGCCATGGGTCTCAAAACACCTGAGCAATATGTCGAGAGTCTGAATGACGGACGCGTAACGTACTGGGACGGCGAGCGCATTGCCGATATTACCAGGCATCCGCGCTTCAAGGTGCCGATTGCGATCACCGCGAAGGACTACGAGTACAACGATCAGAAGCTCGGTGCGCTTCGCAGCTATCGCGACGAGACGGGCGGTCAGTCCCACCGCATCTATCAGATCCCGAAGAGCGAAAGCGATCTCGCCAAGCGCGTCGAGCTGCTCCGCCATACGTCCATCGGAACGGCGGTCAGCGGCGTCTTCATGGCGCTGATGAGCGTGAAGGACCAGGTGTCGGCAGTGAACCCGCAATATGGCGAGAACATCGAGCGCATGTACCGCTATTGCCGCGACAACGACCTGCGCGGCGCAGAAGTCATCACCGATCCCAAAGGCGACAGGAAACGTCGCGCGCATGAGCAGGACGATCCCGATCTCTATGTCCGCATCGTCGAGCGCAACAAGGACGGCATCGTCGTGCGGGGCGCCAAGCTTCACATCACCGCTGCCTCGCTCGTGCATGAGCTCGTGGTCATGCCGACCAAGGGCATGCGCCAGGACGAGACGGATTATGCCGTGTCGTTCTCCGTTCCGGTCAATACTAAGGGCGTCAGCATCATCAACAGAAGTTTCGCGCCCGCCGAGCTCAACGCCTTCGACTATCCGGCAAGCTCCCATCATTCCATGCCGGAAGGCTTCGTCGTGTTCGACGATGTCTTTGTGCCGTGGGACCGCGTGTTTCTTGCCGGCGAAGTACAGCTGGCAAGCAAGCTCGCGCAGTCGCTGGGGCTTTGGGAGCGCACCGGCGGCGTGATCGCCGCCGTCGAGCAGTCCGAGCTCTTCGTGGGACTCGCCCAGCTGGTCACGGAAATGCAGGGCAAGGAGAGCGACCCCGTGGCGCAGGCCTCGATCGCCGAGCTCATCACCTATGCGCAGATGCTCGCCATGAGTCTCGATTATGCCTGTCGCCACTACGAGACGACGCCGTCCGGCATGGTCTATCCCAACACGCTCGCCATCAACGCCTCCAAATATTACTACGCCGCAAACTACCATCAGACCGTTCGCTATCTGCACGATCTTTCGGGCGGTCTCGTGATGACGCTGCCGCTGGAGTCGGACCTGCGCAATCCGGAATCGGGTCGCTACATCCGCAAATATCTGCACACCAAGCCGAGCGTGGAAGTCGAGACGCGCATGCGCGTCTACAATCTCATCCGCGATCTGACGGCCGACGCTTACGGCGGCTGGAATTTCGTCGTGGCGCTGCAGGCGGGCGGCGGTTTGTCCGCGCAGCGCTTCATGATGAGCCGCACTTATGATATCGCCCGCGCCAAGGAGCGTGCGCTCCGGGCCGCCGGCGCCTGACAGCGAAACAGAGAAAAGCCATATTGTGAGGCCATAACCGAGCCATCTTGGGAGGGAAGGCTCATGCGCGGAATGGGATTTGCCATCGCAATCGCCGGGCTCCTCGGCTTGGCGCGTCTGGCGCACGCGGAAGAGTCTACAGGCGATGCGAAATATGCGGCACTGCTCACAGACCTGAAGAGCGGGGACACCGACATCGACTACACGGCATTTCGCGAGGCCTATGCGGAGAGCTCCCACTACGATCCCTACGGCGAGCCGCCGGAGCGGGGCGCGATGCTGGACGCCGCGAAGGCGGAGAATTGCACAAAGGTTCTGGACGCGGCGAACAAGGTCCTCGACGGCAATTTCACCGACATACAGGCGCACATTCTCGCGGCGAATTGCGCGAAAAAGCAGAGCGATGCGTCGACGGCAAAATTCCACCACGACGTCGCACTGGGACTTATCCGCTCCATCGCGCACTCGGGCGACGGCGGTTCAGCCGACTCGCCTTTCGTCGTAACGGCGGTCAGGGAGGAGTATGCGTTCCTGTTTTCGCAGGGCTATCGGGTCACGATGCAGGCGCTGGTGCAATGCGGAAAGAGCGAGTGCGATGCGATGACCGTTCAGGACCAGGGCGGGGCGACGAAGACTTTCTATTTCGACGTGTCGCGAAGCATGCTGTGGCTCACAAAGCAACTCGGCTCGGGCAAGCCCTCCGCCAGATAGATCTCGGTCGTACCACAGTGCTACCTTGCGGTTCCTTATCAGTCTCAACCTGCCGAGCGTTCCCGATGCGGCGTTGATGGCGATGCGCTCCGGCCTCGCCCCACAGGGCCGTCCTCACGCCGAAAGCGAAAAGATCTTGCCCGGATTGAGAATCCCGCGAGGATCAAGCGCATGCTTCAAGCTGCGCATCAGGGCGATCTCCTCCGGCGTGCGGCACCAGGACAGATAGTCCCGCTTCTCGAGGCCGATGCCGTGCTCGGCCGACACCGAACCGCCCTTGAGCGTTCCGTAGACGATCTCCTCGACCGCTTTGCGCGCAGGACGGCTGCCGTCGCCGACGCCGGGAATGACATGCAGATTGCCGTCGCCCAGATGTCCGAAGACCATCATGGTGGCGGCGGGCCAGCGCGCTTGAAGGGCCGCGTGCACGGCGCTCACATACGCCTCCATGTCGGCGATCTTGAGGCTCACGTCGAAGGTGAAAATCGGCGCGTTGCGCGCGACCTGCAGGACGTCGTCGCGCAATCCCCAGAGCCGGTCACACTCCGCTTTCGATTTCATGATGGCGGCATCGGCAATGTCGCCGCGCTCAAGCTCCGAAGAGAGGATTCGCTCGAAGCGCGCCGCGTCACCGTCGGGATCGCCGCCGAGAGATTCCACGAGCACATAATAGCCGTGGCCGTACGCCAGCGGCGCGCGACCTTGCGCCGGCGCCGACGTCACGAGCCGGTAGAAGTCCTCCCACATCACTTCGAAGGCGGAGAGCGCCCCGCCGAGGCCCCGCTCGAGGCTGCGCAGGATGCGCGGCAAGTGCTCGAAGCGATCCACCGCCAGCAGCGCCATGTTCTGCGTCGCGGGCTTCGGCCGCAACCGCAGGACCGCGCGTGTGACGATGCCGAGCGTGCCTTCCGAGCCGATGAAAACCTGCTTCAGATCGTAGCCCGCATTATTCTTGATCAGATGATTCAGCGACGACAGGATCGTGCCGTCGGCCAGAACAACTTCGATGCCGAGCACCAGCTCGCGCATCATGCCGTAGCGAATGACGCGGTTGCCGCCGGCATTGGTCGCAATGTTTCCGCCGATCGTGGCCGAGCCGCGCGCGCCGAGGTCGAGCGGGAAGAACAGGCCTTTCGCATCGACCGCATCGCAGAAGGTCTGCAACACGCATCCCGCCTCGACCGACGCCGTCGCACCGGTCTCGTCGATCTCTTCGATGTGGTCGAGGCGCGCGAGCGAGAGCGCGATCGCGCCCTCCGCTTCGGTGCCGTGCACAAGTCCCGACTGTCCGCCCCAAGCCACGACCGGCTGACATTCGGCATGGCAAAGCTTGAGGATCGTCGCCACGTCGGCAGTCGAGCGCGGACGCACCAGCGCGCGAGGGGATCCCAGCGGATAACCGGCCAGCGATCGCTTGGGGATGTCCTCGGCTGCGGCAACCACATCGTCGCCCAGCATATATTTCAGACGCTCGACGAGATCGCTCATTGCGGCCTACAGCGCCAGCCGATAAACCCGCGCCGCCGTGCCGCTGAAGAGCGCCGTCTTCTCGGCGGGCGAACAACCCGCCGCTAGTCGCTTCAGCGCATTCCAGAGCACGGGATAGGCGCAGCTGCCGCTGTCAACCGGGAAATTGCTTTCGAACATGCAGCGCTGCGGGCCGAAAGCCTCGATGCAGGTTTCGATATAGGGCTTCCATTCCTTCGCAAGCTGTTCGGAGCTTGCGGGGGGCGTAGAATAAAACGATGGGAAACCGGCGAACGGCATGGCAAGCCCCCCGAGCTTCACCGCCACATTTTCGGACTTCGCGAGCTTTCGGATGTTCTCCTTCCACGGCGCGAAGCGCTCCTGGAGCTTGCCTCTGTAGGACGCCATGCCGAGCGGCGTGCCGACATGATCGAGAACGATCTGCGTGTCGGGGAAAGCGCGCGCGAGCTCGATGAGGTCAGGCAATTGCGGCTCGAGCAGCCAGGCATCGAAGGACAGTCCAAGTTTGTGCAGCCATTTGAATCCTTCGCGGAATTTGGCGTCGCCATAAAGTCCGGGCGGATGACGGTTCGCCATCAGTCCTAAAACACCCGCATCTTCGTCATAGGATGCGCTGTGGCGGATGCCGCGGAAGCGGCCGTTGCCGGCATGGATATGCGCACGCAGCACGTCTTCCACCGCATCGCCGAGCCGCAGATTGGCGTGACCGACGATACCGGCGCAGGCGCGCACGTCGCCATAGATGCCGCTCGCCGTCATCGCGGCAACGCCGTTCACGAATTCCGTCTCGCCCACGCATCTGAGTGCATCAGGTCCAGACGCGCGATACATGGCGCCGCATTCCAGAAACACCGTGGCGACGATGTTGTGGCCGCTCTGCACGTCCTTGAGCAGTTCGGGAAGCAGATAGCGCGCATTGTTGGCGATGATGCGCGAGAACGGATGATCCGGCAGCGGGATCTGCGGCGCGCCGGGCGCAGTGCGATCCCACAAATGATGATGCGGGTCGACAATCGGAAGATCGGGCTCGAGGATCGGTTCGCTTGCCTGCGCCATGCGTATCTCTCCCTTTATTTTGCCGAGTTTAGTCGGCCGACGGCGCAATCGCCACTCTAGAGCTTCTCGCGCGTGCGAATGACGGGCATGCCTTCCATCAACCGCTGGATCGGACATTTGCCCGCCACGTCGAGAAGCCGCCCGCGTTGCTCCCGCGTCAGATTCGGCCCCGTCAGGCGAACCGCTTTGTCGAAGACATCGAGCAGGCCGCTATGGCCTTCGAGATGTTCGCGCGCATAAGTGAGATCGACGCTCACCGCATCGAGCGGCCAGCCATGACGGTCTGCATACCAGCGCACCGTCTGCGCCGTGCAGGCGCCGAGCGCCGCCACCAGGATCTCGTGGGGATAGGGGCCGAGATTCTTGCCGCCGGAACTCTCAGGCTCGTCGGCCTCGATTTCGTGCCCGTCGACGACGACTTCAACGGAGTAAGGACTTTTCCTGGTCTCGGTAACGCTGGCAGTGATGGGTGTTTCGGCCATGGGAACCTCGCGTTGCCGCTGCGTAAGGGGGGTGCGGACTTGCGCCCAGCATAGCGCGATGCTGCAATGCGGGGACAGAGCTATTGGCCCTCGCGGCCGCTACAAATTTCGGAGGAAATAATGTCGGAAGCCTGGATCATCGACGCCTGCAGGACGCCCCGCGGCATCGGCAAAGTCGGCAAGGGCGCGCTCGCGGAACTTCATCCGCAACGTCTCGCCGCAACGGTTCTGAAGGCGATCGCGAAGCGCAACGACGTCAACACGGCGGAAATCGATGATGTCATCTGGGGCACGTCGTCCCAGCGCGGCAAGCAGGGCGCGGATCTCGGCCGCATGGCCGCGCTCGATGCGGGCTACGACATCAAGGCGAGCGGCATGACGCTCGACCGCTTCTGCGGTTCGGGCATCACGGTCGTTAATCTTGCGGCGGCGTCGATCATGTCGGGCATGGAAGATCTCATCGTCGCCGGCGGCACGGAGATGATGTCGTACACGTCCTCGACGGCCGACCCGAAGTCGCCGCCGTTCATGGATGCCGGCAATCTCCATCTGCGCGCGCTTCATCCGCAATCGCATCAGGGCGTCTGCGGCGACGCCATCGCGACACTGGAGAACATTCCGCGGCTTGCGCTCGACGAGCTGGCGCTCGAGAGCCAGAAGCGCGCCGACGTAGCGATCAAGGGCGGCCATTTCGACAAGAGCCTCGTGCCGGTCTATCACGATGACGGCACGCTCGCGCTCGACCGCGAAGAATTCCCGCGCCCGCAGACGACGCTCGAAGGTCTTCAATCGCTGAAGCCCGCCTTCGAGATGCTGGCCGAAGTGCCGCTCGACGAGAAAGGCACAACCTTCGGCGGGCTGATCCGCCAGGTCTATCCCGATCTCAAGATCAAGCACGTCCATCACGCCGGCAATTCGTCCGGCGTTGTCGACGGTGCGGCCGCGGTCCTTCTTGCTTCACCTACCTACGCGAAGAAGCACGGCCTCAAGCCGCGCGCCCGCGTCGTCGCCATGGCCAATGTCGGCGACAGCCCGACCCTGATGCTGAACGCGCCGGTGCCGGCTGCGCGAAAGGTGCTGGAGAAAGCGGGCCTGACGCTCGACGACATCGATCTGTTCGAGATCAACGAGGCTTTCGCCGTCGTCGCCGAGAAATTCATCCGCGATCTCAAGCTCGATCGCGACAAGGTCAATGTGAATGGCGGCGCGATGGCGCTAGGCCATCCGATCGGCGCGACGGGTTCGATCCTGATCGGCACGATCCTCGACGAGCTCGAGCGCCGCGATCTGAAGCGCGGCCTTGTCACCATGTGTGCCGCCGGCGGCATGGCGCCCGCAATCATCATCGAGCGGATGAACTAGTCCGGGCCACCTCCCCTTGCGGGAGGTGGCGCTTACTTTCCGCGCAAAAACGCCAGCACCGGCGTCCACGACGCAAGGCTAGGGTCTTCATAGAGCGCGTCGTAGCTGAATCCGTGAAGCGTGACGCGCTTGGCCCCGGCCGGCGCTGCCTCGGCGATGCGTGTCGACATGAAGGCCGGGATCGTCTGGTCGGCGTCGCTATGGATCACAAGCAGCGGCACCTTCACGGCCTTGATCGCCTGGGTGTTGTCCCATACGCCGTGCAGCAGCAGTGCGAAGGCCGACGGTGCGCCGCTGTAACGCACGAAATCCTCGACAGAGCTGAAGGCATTGGCGTCCACGGCGCAGTCGGGCAGTGGGGCGAACACGCGCAGATCATTCAGCATAACGGCATTGCCCATGGAGTGTGCCAGCACGCAGCGCCTTCCGGTCGGGAACTTGCGCATGAAGGCACGCCAGGCGGCGATGCCGTCGGCATTCAGGTTCGCCATCGTCGCCGGTCCGGTGCTGTCGCCGTTGCCGGAATAGTCGAACATGACGGACGACACGCATTCCCGGCTCGGGAACGCCTGCGCCTTGGCCCAATCGGACAAAGACTCATCGCGGCCGTGGAACAGCAGCACAGCGACGGGCCTCGTGCACGAGGGTTGCGCCATGACCAGCGAGGCCTGAAGCGTCCGTCCGTCGCTGTCGATGGTGAAGGGAGTCCAGGCCGCGCCGAACTGTGCGGGGGTCATCGTGCCGTTCCGGTGCACGAGCATGAATTTCTTCTCGGCGGCCGAGATCGCAAATATTCGCAGGGAATAAAATCCGCCAATGAGAACGACCAGCAGAACGGCAACAGGGACGGCAAGACCGCGCCAACGCATCGGCTAGCGTCCCTTGAAGCGCGGCGGACGTTTTTCGAGGAAGCTCGCCACGCCTTCCTTGTGATCTTCGGTCTGCATCAGGCGATAAATCGTCTGGATTGCCCAGCGTCCGATCTCTTCCGGATCGCCATAGGCCGTCCTGCGCAAGCCTTCCTTCAGCGCGCGCACGGCGAGCGGTGGATTGGCGGCGATGCGGGTCGCCAGCGCCCGCGCCTTCGCGATGAGTTCGCCATGGGCAACGACCTCGCTCACGAGCCCGATCCGCAAGGCTTCCGAGGCGTCAATCAGGTCTCCGGTGAACAGAAGCTCGGCGGCTTTCGCCGGACCGACAATCGCCGGCAGGCGATAAAAGCCGCCCACATCGCTGACAAGGCCGCGTTTGACGAACATTTCGGCGAAGGAGGCCTTTTCGGAGGCGATCCGCATGTCCGCATAGAGCGCAAGCTCCATACCCCAGCCGATGGCGGCGCCATTCACCGCGGCAATCACCGGGATTTCGCACGCCAGGGCGGCCATGGCCGCCGGCGTCGGCCTGGGGTCGGCTCGCCGTTCTGCGCGCGCCACGCTTGAGGGGCCCGCCATAATTTCGCGGACATCGTCGCCGGAGCAGAATGCCGGATCAGCGCCTGTGACGATCAGGCAGCGTATCTCGGGATCGGCGGTAGCGATGCGGAACGCTGATTCGAGTTCCTCATAGGCTCGATAGTTGAGCGCGTTGCGACGCTCGGGGCGATTGAGAGTAATAGTCGCGACGTGGTTTTCGACACCGAATAAAGTATGCGTGAAATCCGCGACCGCGAGTTTGGCTGGGCTCGGCATATTTCCTCCGCAGGCTGATTATTGCTTGCGCGTGAAGCGTGTATTTCAACTTCCCTTTTTCCCCACCGCGCAGCGTCAAGTAGGCGACACAGAATTGAACAATTTGAATCGGGCAGTGCAATGCTGCTCTTTTCTCTGGTCGGAAATTTCAGACACTGTCATCGATATGATAGAAATTGTTTCGTTGCCATTCGGGGCGGGAACGACACTGCATGATAGATTTGAGCGCGCAAGTTCGCGCAGCGCTTGAACGTACGCGACTGACATCAAATTGGCCCGAAGAGGCCATTGCGGAAGTCTGCGCACAATCCGAGATCCGATTCTACAAAGACGGCGAGCGCGCCTGCTCTTCCGGAGATTCTGTCGACGCGGTTTGGGTTATCACCGACGGCTGCTTTCTCTTGAGCAAGACTTGGCATAACGGCCGGCGCTTCCTTTATTCCTTTTCGCGTCCCGGTCAGACGAGCGGCATATTGCCGGTCTTTGACGGAATGCCTGCCCCTTTCGACGTCTCGGCCCGCGATCATGCGACGGCCATCGTCATTCCCGGCGCTGCCGTCCGTTCGGTCGCGGCGCGTCATCCCCAGGTGGGACTCGAGGTGATCGCGCTGCTTTGCCGGCGCACACGGGCGGATCTGGAGACCATCGAACTGCATGCGATGAACTCGGTGCGCTGCCGCATCGCCAAGATGATTCTTTGGATCGCCCGTGGCCAGTCGGCGATCGAATCCGACGAGATCGTCGTCGATTCGAAGATTTCGCAGGAAGATCTGGCGGATACGGTCTGCGCCGCCCGCCAGAGCGTCAACCGCGAGCTGAGACGGCTGATGCAGGAAGGCATCCTGAAGCAGCGCTACCGCACGCTTGTGATCCTGGACCGCGAGGCGCTGATCCGCGTGGCAGCTGAAGATGAAGCGCTGTCGCCCGTGGCCCAGAGCCGGCTCGCACCCGCTCCGCCGCACTTCTATCCGACGACGGAGTAGATCGACTGGATCTCAGCTGCCGAACCAGCGCCGGCAGGCGCGGCTGAAGCTCGTGGGGTCGCGATAGCCGAGCTGCTCGGCCATCTCCGGACGCGAGAACTTTTGCGAAGACAGCAGACGGCCGGCGCGCGCTTTGAGCTCCGCATCCAAGAGCGCGCGAAAGCTCGTATCGGTCTCCGCAAGACGTCGCGCCAGCGTACGCCGCGAAACGCCCAGGGCCCGCGCGACCGAGGGCGAGTCGAGACGTCCGGCCGGCATGGTCCGCAGAAGACGTTCGATCTGCGCACGCAGATTGGTCGGTGCTTCGAGGCGCGCCAGCACCTCTTCGAGCTCGGCGATCGCGTGCCCGTACAAGGACGGATCGACATGCGTGGGGACGATGTCGCGCCAGCCGCTCGGCATAGCGATACAGTTGATCCGGGCCTGGAAGGTGACGGCTCCGCCGAGCACCGCGGCAAGACGATCCGCGTAATCGGGTTTCGGGCAGGCAAAATGAAAAGCCATTTCGCCGGGCGCGGGGCCACGGGCCGTGTCCAGCATCGCTTTGATGGCAAGGAACGCGATCTCCATCATCGGCCGCCATTGTTCGGTCTCGATCGGCGCCGTGATCCGGATCTCCATCAGCAATTCTCGTCCGCGCGGCCTGAGCGATATCTTGAACCACGGCGAGCGGACATGGCCGAACCGCTCGAAGACGTTCAGGCTGTCGGCCAATGTCGGCGCGGAGACAATGGCGACGCCGAGCGCGCCATGGGCAGGCACATCCCAGAGCTGGGGCCGTGAAATGGCCCAACCCGGACCGCACAGCCGCGACGCGTTTTCGATCTGCCGGACCTGCTGGAACACGCTGATGTCGGCCGCGGGATTGCGCAGGTCCTCGTCCCCGACGCCTGTTCCTTCGAGAAGAGCCGCGCGCTCCGTTCCGCTGTCGCCGAACCCGCGCAGGATCAGCCGGAAATAGCCCATCGTCATGGGCAGACGCTCGAGCTCGGTCGCGATCCCCATGTGGCGCAAAATGCCACATCTTTGGCGGCATGTGTACTCGGTCGTACCCCCCGGCCCTCCTATGCTTCGGCCAAAGACCAAAGCGGCTCATGGCCGGACAGGGAGCAAATGCGATGTCGTTCAAGGATCTCTATGCGCTTGGCACCGAAGGCTCCACCTGGAGCGTGAAGCAGGATTTCGACGCGGTCTTCAACTGGGATTACGACGAAGGCCGCGCGGCCATGATGGGCCTCTATGCCAAAGGCAAGGAGATGCAGTGGGATGCGGCGACCCGCATCGACTGGTCGCAGGAGCTCGGCGAAGACAACCCCGAAGGCATGCCCGACGAGTCCATGCCGATCCACATGGCGCCTTGCTTTCTCAAGATGTCGGAGAAAGAGAAAGGCAATGTGCGCCGGCACTTCCAGGCGTGGCAGCTCTCGCAATTCATGCAGGGCGAACAGGGCGCACTCATCTGCGCCGCGAAAATCGTGACACAGGTTCCCGACGTCGATTCCAAATTCTATGCGGCGACGCAGACGATCGACGAAGCGCGCCACGTCGAAGCCTATCGTAAGCTGCTCACGAAATTCGACGTCGCTTATCCGATGACGAAGCCGCTCAAGGAGCTGATCGACCAGACCTTGCGGGATTCGCGCTGGGACATGACCTATCTCGGTATGCAGGTCGTCATCGAAGGCCTTGCGCTCGCAGCCTTCGGAACCATTCGCGACAACGCCAAGAACAATCTCTGCGCCCAGGTGAACGCCTACGTGATGCAGGACGAATCCCGCCACGTGGCCTTCGGCCGGCTCGCGCTGCGCGACTACTATCCGCATCTGACGCAGAAGGAGCGCGACGAGCGCGAGGAATTCCTGCTCGAAGCCTCCTACCTCATGCGCGACCGCTTCGACGCCGTCGAGTTGTGGCAGAACCTGGAACTGCCGATCGAGGAGTGCGCGCAGGCGATGTATGAGAGTGGCTTCATGGAGAAGTTCCGCAATTCGCTGTTCACGCGCATCGTGCCGATCGTGAAGGACATCGGCCTCTGGGGCGGCACCATCCGCAAAGGCTACGAAGAGATGGGCGTCATTGGATACGCGCAGTCCGACGTGCAGGCGCTGCAGGACGAGGACGAATTCATCGCCCGGCAGTTCGATGCGCGCCAGGCCGAAATCAAACGCGTGATCGACCGGGCGGCACAGGCGGCGGAATAATCCATCGCTTCTTGCCCAGCCTTCGCGGCACTCCCGGCGCATTTCTGTCCGGCGAAGTCGGCGATGAACTCGCGGAAGAGTGGTTACGCGCGCAAGCCGCGAGTTCGATCCGCTGCGGAGTTGAAGATCCCGCTCACTATCGCGTCATGCAACCATTCCAGCCGCCCTCCATTACCCAAGCGTAACACGGAGACATGGCCATGCTTGGATGGGCCCTTACCTTTTTCATTCTCGCGGTCATCGCCGGCCTGCTGGGCTTTTTTGCGCTCGCAGGGCTAGCGGCGGAGATCGCAAAGATATTGCTGTTCGCCTTTCTGGTGCTTGTCGTCATCAGTGTCCTCGGCGGCGCCATGCGCGGCCGCGCACCGCCGGCCTGAAGAGCAGCATTCGCGTAACGGAAAACGGCCGGCCTCATACCGGCCGTTTTTTTTGCGGCCTGTTTGCAGCAGAATGACAGGCGGATATTCCGACCCGTTCAGCGCAACGCGCTCATATCCCTATAGCGGCGCAAGGACATGCGCAGGAGCGGCGTGACAGGATCACGCAAGGAGCACTGCAACGAAGCCGCGCGCGGCGCACGGTCGGAAATGAAAAAACAACCGCCCAAAGAGCGGCGGGCGCAGACTTTCGATGTGAAAAAACGCTCTTGCGCGACGTCTAGTGACCTCTGCGCTTTCGCGTAGCAGCCGCTTTCTTGGCCGAGCGCGAGCGCGATGCCGACGAACGTTGTGCCGAAGCGCGCCCGCCGGCCTTGCCGCCCTTGCGAGAAGGCGACGTGTTCTTCTTGCGGCCGCGACCCGAACCGCTTTTCTTGCCGCCATGGGTTTCTGCGTTGACGGTCGCCCAGGCCCTGCGCGCGGCTTCTTTGCCGCCGACGCCGCGTTTTTCGTAGCCTTCTTCAATATGTTCGGCCTGGCGTTTCTGTTTGCTGGTGTAGCTCGACTTGTCGCCGCGCGGCATGATGCTTTCCCTGAAAAAAGGGAGGCGCAAAAGGCGCGCCTCCCGAAGTCCGTTCAGTGTTTTTGCTCGTCCTTGTTTCTATCTTCCATATCGCGCAGCGCGTCCTTGGCACCGCCGACGGCATTCTCGGCCTTGCCTTTCAGCTTATCCGCCTTGCCTTCGGCCTGGAGCTTCTGGTCGCCGATGATCTTGCCGGTTGTATCTTTCATAGATCCTTTGGCTTGATCCGCCGCACCCTTGATACGGTCCTTATCCATCTTTTCTTGTCCTTCTCGCTGTCGTGGAATCGAACGACCGGCGTCACGGCGGGTTCCTCCTGGAGCAGGAGCACCGCCGCTATGCGATCACGATCAGGAGAGGATTGCGGCCGGAAGTTGTGGCGCCGCTAGTCGCTATCGTCTTCTTCGAGACGATGCGCGGAGGCCGCGCTCATCGGGATGGTCGTCAGATAGACGATCAGCGCTGCAGTCATTGTCGCCCAGGGCCACATGATGGCGAAACAGGCCACAAGTCCCATGAAGCCCACCAGCGCGGGGCGCATGGCGCGCGGCACATGGATGTGCTTCACCGACAGCGTGGGGATACGGCTCACCATCAGAAGCGCCATCGCGCTCATGACGAAGGCGTTGAGCATGGGGTTGGCGAAGGCGTGGGTCTTGAACTGGAAGCTCACCAGCATCGGCAACAGGATGAGACAGGCGGCCGCCGGCGTCGGCAGGCCGGTGAAATGGGGATTGGGAGGCTCGAGCGGATCGCGCTCCGCCGCCTCGACATTGAAGCGCGCAAGCCGGATCGCCGCGCAGGCGCAATAGATGAGCGCCACGGCCCAGCCCGCACTCTGCGCATTGTGCAGCGACCACAGATAGACGAGCACACTCGGCGCGATGCCGAAGCTGACGAGATCGGCAAGTGAGTCGAGCTGTGCGCCGAAGGCGCTGTCGACATGGAAAAGGCGCGCCACGCGGCCATCGAGAAGATCGAAGATCGCCGCAAAGATGATCGCTGTCACTGCGGCTTTCCACTGGCCCGCGAAGGCAAACGGAATCGCGGTCGTGCCGGAGCAGAGGCCAAGAAGCGTCAATCCGTTCGGGATCTGCTTGCCGAGCGGAAAATCCTCGCGCAGTGCGGCAGCCGTACGGCCGAAATTTCTCTTGCCGACGACGCGCGCCATCAGCTCGGGAATTCTGCGAGCACCGTTTCGCCCGCTCTGACGCTCTGCCCGGCGCTCGCGAGCACGCGCACTGCGGCCGGCAAATAAACGTCTACCCGGCTCCCGAAACGGATTATGCCAAAACGAACGCCCCGGCATACTGATTGTCCTTCTCGAACATTGCAGACGATACGCCGCGCTACGAGCCCGGCAATCTGCACCAGCCCAATCTCATGTCCAGCCTCCGTCGTCAGACGGATGCCCATGCGCTCGTTCTCGGCGCTCGCCTTGTCGAACGACGCATTGAAGAACCTGCCCGGGCGATAGGCAAGGGTTGTGACAATTCCATTACAGGGAATCCGGTTCACATGCACGTTGAAAACATTCATGAAAACGCTGAGCCGGACATATTGGCCCGGTGGGAGTCCCAGTTCACTCGGCGGTGCAGCGTTAACGATCGGTAAAAGCCTGCCGTCCGCCGGACAAATCACGAGACTCGGCGCCGTCGGCGTCACGCGATCCGGATCGCGGAAGAAGGCCACAACCCACACGGTCACCGGCAGGAACAGCCACCCCAGCGGCGGCAGGCCCAGAAACAAGAGCAGGTTGAAGAGGCCGGCCGCGACAATGAAAGGCCAGCCTTCGGGATGGATCCTCAAAATGGCCGTCTCCAAAAGGGCGCGGGGCATTAGGCCCATGCGGCCTTGAGGTCAAGCGCCAACCGCCGCGTGCGGCCCGGAACAGGTCTCGATTTCGACCGTAACATGGCTCACGGGAAGGCCCGCAAGCTTCTGTTTGTAAAAGGCCGGCGCGCGCGGCGCGTGCGTCACCAGCGAGATGATCGCCGCATTGTGACCGGGCCCGACGCGCCAGAGATGCAGATCGGAAATCCGGTCGCCACCCGTTTCGAGGCGCTCGGCAATCTCGCCGGCCAGACCTTCGCTGGCACGCGCGTCAAGCAGCACCGAACCTGTCTGGCGAACCAGGCTCCATGACCAGTTCGAAATGACGATGGCGCCCACGATGCCCATGACGGGGTCCATGAAGACCCAGCCGAAGAGGCGCGCCAGCACAAGGCCCGTGATGGCGAGCACCGACACCGCGGCGTCAGCCAGCACATGCACATAGGCTGCGCGCAGATTGAGGTCGCGACCGTGATCGTGATGGTGATGATCCGCATGGGCGTGAGCATGGTGGCCGTGGCCGTCATGATCGTGATGATCGTCATGCGCATGGCCGTGATGATGCTCGTGGTCGTCCTTGAGCAGCCACGCGCTCGCGAGATTGACGCAGAGGCCGACGCAGGCGATCGGGATCGCTTCGCCGAACGCGATGTGCACCGGATGGAAGAAGCGCTCGACGCTTTCATAACCGATCAGAAGCGCGATCATCGCCAGCGCGATCGCGCTCGTATAACCGGCGAGGTCGCCGAATTTTCCGGTGCCGAAGGTGAAATTCACATCGCGCGCGTGGCGCCGCGAATAGGTATAGGCGAGTGCCGCGATCAGAAGCGCGCCCGCATGCGTCGACATATGCAGGCCGTCGGCGATCAGCGCCATCGAGCCGAACAGCGCGCCGCCGCCGATCTCCGCCACCATCATCGCGCCGCAAATGACGATGACGGCCCAGGTCTTCCGTTCGTTCTGCGTGTGATGCTCGCCCAGGAAAAAGTGTTCGTGGGAATAGGCGGAAAGAGATTGGGCGTGCATGACGGTTATCTCCGTACAGAGCTGGCTTCGTCCATATCGGGAGCCGATTTGCCGATGGCGGTCAGGGAATGGAAATCAGCAATCCCACGCTCGCGCCAAGCGACTGCTCATGTCCTCCGCCGAAATTGTAGTCGTAGCTCGGCTCCAGGTACCAACCATAATTCCGCCCCGGCCAAGGCCAAAACATAAAATCGAACACGGCCTCCCCGGCAATAGAATTTGCCGACCCGCGGCGGCCATTCGTGTGCACCCATTCGGGGCCCGCCCCAATCATGAGTTCAGCGGTATCGGACAGCGTGAAGGGCTTCTTGAACACGACGTCGGTGTCCACTTCCGTCCGGCCGCCATTGAGCAGCGGCGATATGCCGGCTTCGATTTCCAGCCAGTGCTCGATCGGCGTGACTTCGACCGCCAGATTGGGGCCAAAGCTCGCCTTGCCGTCGCTCAGGCTCTGGCCGGCTGTGCCGCCGATCTCAAGGATCGCAGAGGGCTCCTTATCCTCGGTCTGACCGAACGACTCTCCGGCAGCCGCCAGGAAGACGGCGGACAATCCGAACGTGATCCAACGCATTTTCATGGCTTCCCCAGCGGTCGCTTCAATATCGTCATGCGCGATCGCTCCGACGGCCTAATCTTTCCGCGCATTGTTGTGTCGGCGCGCCATGCTGCCCCTTCCTGCGCCGCCTGCCAATGCGCCGGACTGCGCGCCGTGCCGGCTCGAGCGGGAAAAAGCGCGGCTGCGAAAGCGATCAGGAAGGTGCCCGCGACGAGATAGACGGCGTCGTCAAGCTCCACATGCGGCGCCAGAAGCAGACCGGTGGATTGCGCGAGCATGGCGTCGCCCGAGACAAGGAGCAGCGCCGACAGGCCGACACCGAGAAGAAGTGCTGCGGCCGCGTGTTACGAGAATCGAAGTCGTTGTGCTGATGTGCTCTATGGCCTGCTTCCGATTCGTCCGAAGCACCTGCACAAAATCTTTTCGCGCCAAAAGACGCGAAGGCGCCGGCGGAATCCGCCGGCGCCTTCAGCTCAACCGAACTCTTTCGTGATACCGGCGAAGAAGCCGCGGCGTGCGCCCCAGCTCGGCGCGCCGACGCCGACGCCATTGCCGCTGCGGATCTCGTATTTCTGATCCAGCAGATTGATGATGTCGAAGCGCACGGAGAAATCGCCGACCGTCGGCAGCGAGAAGGAATGCGTCAAGCCAAAATTCACCTGCTCGTAATCCGGCAGATGATCGCCGTTCGGAACGTCGCCGTCTTCGCGCAAGCCCGAGCCGTAGAGCATGTCGAGGCTAACCCGCGTGCCTTCATAGAGATAGGACACGCCACCCGAAGCCGTCGCGGCCTGTTCATGATCGAGATGGATGTAGTTGCTCTGGATATAGGTGAGATCGCCCGGATCGAAATTGAACTGGCTGGTGAAGATGTCCTTGCCCATCGCGTGTTCGAACGACAGGTTGCCATAGGCCGAGAACGGTCCGCTGTCGTAAGTGAGGCTGTACTCGAC